>CALKYE010000013.1 GCA_938003765.1 uncultured Planctomycetia bacterium | reverse complement strand
TGGGCGCGAGCGGCGTCGCCTACACGCGCGGCGACACGCTGCTCGAGTTCAAGCGTCTGTAACGCCCGTCCGCAAGCTGGACGCGCGGCGGCGGCAGCGGCTCGGACGGGGCCGTGGGCGCGCTGGAATGAGGGTTGTCAGGGGACGCGCGGCTGTGCGAGGTCGCCGTCAGGTTCGGAGGCCCGTGCGGCTGCGGCGCGCCGCCGCTGCGGGAGTTCTCTCCACTTCCCGGCGGCGGCCGCCCCCTTCGCGTCCCCCACGCGGCCAACCCCAACCATCCCGCCGAGCCATGACACGCCGCGTCCTCGCAGCTCTCCTCGTTCCCGCTCACTTGACCTTGCTCGCCGCCGCGGACGGGCCGTTGTTCCGCTCGGATCAGCGCGCGTACGGCAGCGGCCTCACGACCACGAGCCAGGGGTACTACCCGCAGGGGCACGTGCTCGCCGACATCGACGGCGACGGAGACCTCGACTGCGTGGTCGCGCAAGTCGGCAACTTCATCGCCCCCAAAGTGTCGATCCTGGAGAACAAGGGCGACGGCGAGTTCGAGCCGGCGCAGTTCCTCTCGGTCTCGGGCGAGTGCGCGGACATCGTCGCGGCGGACTTCGACGGCGACACCGACGTCGATCTCGCGCTGTGCGTCGGCGGATACGGAACGAGCGGGCAGAGCGTGGCGGTGTTCAAGAACACTGGAGGCGGCGTGTTCGGCGCGCAGCAGACGTACTCGTGCGGCGTCGGGCCGACGGGCATCGTGGCCTTGGACGCAGATCGCGATGGCGACCTCGACCTCGCGACGGCGAACTGGTCGTGGAACGAGTCGGACGTGAGCGTGCTCTACAACAGCGGCGCGGGGACGTTCGGGACGCGCAGCGACTTCGCGATCCCCGGCACGCAGCCGTACAAGCTCAGCGCCGGCGACGTCAACGGCGACAGTTGGCCCGACCTCGTGGTCAGCGTGCGCGGCGGGAGTCCCGCGTTCGCGCGACTGCTCAACAACCAGAGCGGCGGCTTCGGCGCGCCGACCTCGTTCGCGTCCGCGCAAGGCAACATCAACGAAGTGCCTGGCATTCGACTGGCGGATGTCGACTTGGATGGCGACCTCGACGTGCTGTACTCGGGCGGAGCGAACATCGGACTGTTCGGCTCGATCGCGCTGTACCGCAACAACGGCTCAGGGGACTACGGCGCTCCGGAGTCGTTCGCGGTGAACGGCGGCTCGGCAGGCGACTTCGCCGTGGGCGATGTGACGCTGGACGGCCGGCCCGACATCCTGTGCGTCGGCCACTCGAACAAGTACGGCTTCTCGGTCGTGCCCAGCACGCCGACCGGTTTCGGCGCGGCCTTCACTCTGCGCGCGGGCGAGATGTCGCGCTCGATCGACGTGGGCGACCTCGACGGCGACGGAGATCTCGACATCAGCGTGGCGAACAGCGGCTCGCTCACGATCTCGGTGCATCTGAACGATGCGGGAGTGCTGCGCATGCCGTACTCGGCGACGGTGGGCGCGTTCTGCAACGGCATCGCGACGGCGGACATCGATCACGACGGCGACCGCGACGTGGTGACGACCGACTCGCGCATCTGGTCGCTCTTCAACGACGGGCAAGGCGCGCTGACTCCGAGCTTCCAGAACGCCAATCTGGGGACGCTGAAGTATCCCAAGCTGGCCGACATGGATGGCGACGGCTGGGCCGACCTGCTGGTGTCCACGAGCACGGTGCTCTACGCGCGCAGCGAAGGCGCGGCGGCGCCGGGCTTCTTCGGGCCGCTGACCACGCTCTCGGGCGCCATGGGCAACGTCTCGAACTTCGAAGTGGCGGACCTCGACGGCGACGGCGACCTCGACGTGTGCGGCACGGTGACGATCGGAACCAACCGCGTCGTGATCGTCATGAACCAAGGCTCGTTCGGGTTCGGCGCGCCGATCTTCCTCTCCGCAGCGTCGATCACGGGCGGCAACACGCTCGTCACGGGCGACTTCGATGGCGATGGAGACGTCGACATCGTGTACGGCAACGGACAGGCCGTCGCGTGGCGCAACAACGGCGGTGGCTCCTTCAGCGGCCCAATCTTGTCCAACGCTGCGGGCGGATTCGTGCGCATGGTGGCCGGCGACTTCGACGGCGACGGCAAGCTCGACCTCGCGGGCGTGAACTACGACTACAACAACATGGGCGAGAACATGCTCACGCTGCGCGGCGCGGGCAACCTCAGCTTCGACACGCCGCGCACGTACTACGGCATGTTCTCGCTGCAGTACGGCGGCGTGACGTCGCTCGCCACCGTCGACGCCAACCGCGACGGCGCGCTCGACGTCGTGTGCGGCGCCTACGGAGCGCACGACGTGACGCTGTTCCTCAACGACGGCGCAGGTCTGTTCCAACCGCCCGTGGGATATGGAGTCGACGGATCGGTCACTGCGCTGCACGTCGCCGACCTCGACGCGGACGGCAACGACGATGTGCTCGCCAACATCGGAACCGAGCCGCCGATCGGCGGCGCCGTGAGCGTGCTGTTCGGCGAGCCGCCGGCGCCGGCGATCCAGACCTACTGCACGGCCGGAACGACGACCCTGGGTTGCGTGGCGCAGATGAGTTGGACCGGCGCGCCGTCGCTGTCCGTCGGCGCAGGCTTCCTCGTTCGCATGGAAGCCGCCGAGGGCCAACGCCAGGGGCTCCTGTTCTACGGACAGAGCGGGCGCAGCGCGTTCCCGTGGGGCGCGAGCCCCAGCTTCCTGTGCGTGAAGCCTCCGACGCAGCGCACCTCGCTCGCGTCGACAGGCGGAGGCATCGGACAGTGCGACGGCTCGCTCACGCTCGACTGGTTCGCGTTCTTCGCGGCGAACCCGAACGCGCTCGGCGCGCCGCTGCAATCGGGCAGCGCGTTCTACGTGCAGGGCTGGTTCCGCGACCCGCCCAGCGCGAAGTCCACGCAGCTCTCCGACGCGCTCGAGTTCGGCATCCAACCCTGATCGGCGTCGCTGCGCGCCAAGATCCGTTCGCAGGCGGCGGTTGCAGGTCGGGCCGCGCGAGCCGTAGCCTCGCAACGATGGCTCGGTGCACTCAGCTCGCGGCGCTCCTCGTCTTCACCGCGCTCGCGCATGCGCAGACAGAGGCCTATCGCTTCGCCGTAGTCGGCCACATCCGCGGCGGTCCGGGCAACGGCAACATCCCCACCGAGAAGCTCGAGCGGCTGACCGATGAGCTGCGCTCGCTCGAGCTCGACTTCGTGGTGCTCACGGGCGACCTCGTGTGGGGCGACATCTACCCCGACGGCGAAGTCGACGGCGCTGCGATCCGGCGCGACTGGGAGGCGCTCGACAAGCTGCTCGAGCGCGTCGGCGCGCCGATCCACCGCGCGCCCGGCAACCACGACGTGTGGGATCCGACGACGCGGGACATCTGGCTCGAGCGCTACGGACCGCTGCACCGAACGTTCGAGCACCGCGGCAGTCAGTTCGTGCTGTTGAACTCGTGCTGGACGCCCACCGGAGCGACGGGTCGAACCCCGGGCATGTACATCCGCGGCGCGCCGCTGCCGAGCGATCAGCTCGAGTTCCTGCGCACCACGCTCGAGGGCGCGCGCGACGCGAGCCACGTCTTCGTGCTCATGCACCACATGCTCTGGTGGGAGGACGACGCGCCGTGGTGGCGCGAGGCGCATCCGCTGCTTCGCACGGCGCCCGTGCGCTCGGTGATCGCGGGCGACATGGGGCCGTTCAAGTTCTCGCGGCTCGAGCGCGACGGCATCGAGTACGTGCAATCGACGATCGACTACACCGACCGGCCGCCGCTCGTCATGTTGCGCAACCGCGAGGAGTCGCGCGGTCTGCTCGCGCAGCTCGACAACTACCTCGTCGTGCACGTCGACGGCCCGCGCGTGCGCCACGAGCTGCGCGTGATCGAGGCCTTCGAGAGCGACACGTACTCGCCGCAGGTGTGGCGCGAGATCTACGAGTACGACAAGGGCTCGCTGTCGAGGCGCGTGTTCAACCGGGTGAACACGCCCGAGCGCGCGATGACTTGGCTCGTGCGCGTCGGGCTCGGCGCGGCCGCCGCGGGCAGCGCGCTCACCGCGCTTGTGATCTGGATGTTGCGTCGACGTCGCTCGGCTTGAGCACGTCGCCCACCGCATCGCTCATCACTGCACTCAGCCCAGCGGCGACGCGGCGTGCGACCTCGCGCGCGCCCGCTTCGGTGAAGTGACAGTCGTCGAAGAACCACTCGCTGCCGCCGTTGAGCTCGTCGAGATCGACGCACGGAACACCCAGCGCAGCGCAGCGCTCCCTCGTGCGCGCGTTGTAGCGCTCCATCAGCTCGCGCAGGCTCGCCGTCGACAGGTACGCGCCGTCCGGCAGCCAGCCGAACCAGTACGAGGCCTCGAGCTCGGGGCTCTGTCCCGCGGCCCAGCGCACGGGCTGCGTCACGAACACCGGGCGGACGCCCCGCTCGCGCAGGACGGTCGCGAGGGCTTCCACGCGATTTGCGAAGCGCTCGAGTGCGGCCTCCATCGGCGGCGGATCGTCGCGCTTCGTCGCAGCGACGCGTTCGGCGCGCAGCGACGGCATCGGATAGGCCCAGTGCTCGAGACCGCCCATCGATGCGCGGAGTCGGTCGTACTGCGCGTGCGCCCAGGCGACGACGCGCACTTGCTGGATCCCGCGCGGAGCCCCCATCGCGAGGCGATCCTCGTCGCTCTTCGCCAACAGGTCCTGCCACAGGTCGTTGACGCCGAGCATCACGACCACGCAGTCGACCTCGCGCACGAGTTCGCTCGCGCGCGCGAACTCGAGGTGGTGCAGCGCCGAGTAGCCGGTCACGCCCGCGGCGCCGACCCACACGTCGCGTGGAGGCGCCGTCGAGCGGAGCTGCGCCGCGACGAGCGACGGCCAGGTCTCCGAGTCGTCGAGGTAGAGGCACTCGGTCGTGCTGCCGCCCAGGCACAGCACGCGCGCCTGCGCCCCGCGCTCGCCCCACTCGGGCCCGCGCAGGCCGACGGAGTTCGTCGAGAACAGCCCCGGTCCTTCGATCCCGGGCATGAGCGACGGGTCGGTATTCAGGAGCTGCCGCAGCCGCGGCGCGCGCAGGTGGAACGGGACCGGCCTGGCGGTCGAGCGGAGCGCGACTTCGAGCGCGGCGAGCGCCACGAGACCGCCGAGGGCGAGCGCAAGTCCGGCGCGGAGGAGCTTGCGGGGGCGGATCACGCGGCCATTGTGCGGGCCGCTGCCGGGCGGCGACAGGCGCCATTTTGACAGCAGCCCCCAGCCCGGGCCCCCGGCCCCGCCAGTCTGGCAGAGCCCGCCGACGACGTGATGACGGGAGCGGCGGTCCAGAGCAGGCTCAGAGCAGGGGCACAGCCTTTGCTTTGGCGCGCGCCGCCTCAGGCGGAGAGCCAAGCGCCAGATGCCCTGGTCGCTTGCCCCGCACCGCGCCACGCCACGCCACGCCACCACGGACTCAGCCCGACCATGATGCACCCGAATCGACGAGTGTTGCTCGCCGACGACGACATCGAAGTCCGGGCGGGTGTGGAGGACCTGCTCAGCCCGCTCGGGCTCGAGGTGCTCCACGCGGAGACCGGCACGCAGGCCCTGGCCATCGCGCGTGAGCGACTCGACCAGCTCCACCTCCTCGTCCTCGACTTCCACATGCCCGGCTGCAACGGACTCGACGTGTTCACGTCGCTGCGCTCCACCCCGGGGCTGCATGTGCCGCCGTGCATCCTGTACTCGGGCGAGGCGACCGAGCTCGTGCGCAGCAAGGCGCTCGACCTGGGCGCCTGGGCGTTCCTGCGCAAGCCGGTGCAGCCCGCGCAACTGCGCAGCGAAGTGATGCGCGCCCTGCGCATCGCCGGTTGAGCCGCGCGCCGCCACGACCCCCGCAAGACCCCACGTTCACCAACCACGCCACGCGGCGAGTTCCATCACGCGCGGCGCACCGACAACACTGTTCCCGACGACCCGAGCGACACGCTCACCAACGCATCCCCACACGCGAGAAGCAACTCACATGGCCACCAAGACCCAACCGAAGTCCGGCATGATCCGTCCCCTCGGCGACCGCGTCCTCGTCCAGCGCATGGAGGCGGAAGAGAAGACCGCCGGCGGCATCCTGCTGCCCGAGACCGCCAAGGAGAAGCCGAAGGAAGGCAAGATCATCGCCATCGGCAACGGCAAGACGCTCGACAACGGCGAGCGCTCGACCTTCAGCGTCAAGACCGGCGACCGCATCCTCTTCACCTCCTACGCCGGCACGGAAGTCAAGTTCGGCGGCCAGGAGTACCTGATCATGCGCGAGGAAGACATCCTCGGCGTGATCGAAGGCTGAGCGCGCTCTCGCACTGCCAGAACTCCAAGCACAAGGAATCCTGAGTCCAAGGAAGCACATATGAGCGCCAAACAAATCACCTACGACGCCGAGGCACGCGAGCACATCCGCAACGGTGTGCGCCGCCTCGCCCGCGCCGTCAAGGTCACCCTCGGCCCCCGCGGCCGCAACGTGATCATCCAGAAGTCCTTCGGCTCGCCGACCGTCACCAAGGACGGCGTCACCGTTTCGAAGGAGATCGAGCTCGACAACCCGTACGAGAACATGGGCGCGCAGCTCGTGAAGGAAGTCGCGGCGAAGACCAGCGACCTCGCGGGCGACGGCACGACGACGGCGACGGTGCTCGCCGAGGCGATCTTCGAGGAAGGCCTCAAGAACGTCACCGCCGGCGCCAATCCGGTCGCGCTCAAGCGCGGCATGGACAAGGCCGTCGAAGCGTGCGTCGCGCAGCTCAAGAAGATGTCCGTCAAGGTCAACGGCAAGAAGGACATCGCGCAGGTCGGCACGATCGCGGCGAACAACGACGCCGAGATCGGCAAGATGATCGCCGAGGCGATGGACAAGGTCGGCCAGGACGGCGTGATCACCGTCGAAGAAGGCAAGAGCCTCGCCACCGAAGTCGAGTGGGTCGAGGGCATGCAGTTCGACAAGGGCTACATCTCGCCGCACTTCATCACCAACCCCAAGACGATGGATGTGGTGTTCGAGAAGCCCTACGTCCTCGTCTACGAGAAGAAGCTCACGGCGATCAAGGAACTGATCCCGCTGCTCGAGCAGGTCGCCCAGTCCGGCCGTCCGCTCGTGATCATCGCGGAAGACGTCGAAGGTGAAGCGCTCGCGACGCTGGTCGTCAACCGCCTGCGCGGCGCGTTCCAGTGCGTCGCCGTGAAGGCCCCCGGCTTCGGCGATCGTCGCAAGTCGATGCTCGAGGACATCGCGGTCCTCACCGGCGCGAACCCGATCATGGAAGCGACGGGCAAGACGCTCGAGAGCGTGACGCTCCGCGACCTCGGTACGGCCCGCAAGGTCGAGATCGAGAAGGAGAACACCACGATCATCGAGGGCGCCGGCGCCAAGGAGGCGATCCAGGGCCGCATCGCCCAGATCCGCGCCGAGATCGAGACCACCAAGAGCGACTACGACAAGGAGAAGCTCCAGGAGCGTCTCGCCAAGCTCTCGGGCGGCGTCGCGCAGATCAACGTCGGCGCTGCGACCGAAGCCGAGATGAAGGAGAAGAAGGCCCGCGTCGAGGACGCGCTGCACGCCACGCGCGCGGCCGTCGAAGAAGGCATCGTGCCCGGCGGCGGCGTGGCCCTCATCAACTGCATCGACTCGGTCGAGAAGCTCGGCCTCGAAGGCGACGAACGCGTCGGCTCGATGATCATCCGCCGCGCGCTCGAAGCGCCCATGCGCCAGATCGCGGCCAACGCCGGCCAGGACGGCGCTGTCGTCGTCCAGAACGTGCGCGCCAAGAAGTCGACGAGCTGGGGCTACAACGCCGGCGCCGACCGCTACGAAGACCTGGTCGCCGCGGGCGTCATCGACCCGGCCAAGGTCGAGCGCGTTGCGCTGCAGAACGCGGCCTCCGTGGCGACCCTGCTGCTCACCACCGACGCCCTCGTGAGCGACATGCCCGAAGAAGAGAAGAGCGACAAGAAGTAGTCGCGCCTCTCATCGCAACTCCCTCGCGGGCCGTCCGGTGCAACTCACCGGGCGGCCCGCGTTCGTTCCGCCGCGTGAGGCGACGGCGCAGCTGACGCCCCCCCGGGCTCGCTCGACACCGGGAGGCGCAGCCTTCGAGTGGGGCGACGGAACGCGCGGAAGCTCCTGGCTCCGGCGCTGAGTTCCGCGAGCAGGCGAGTAACAGGCGATTGCGCCGCTGGATGTTTGAGCCGCGGCGCGCACGTCCACGCGCCGAACCGGCCCGTCCCCCGCGAGGAACGTCATGAGACCTCTCGAATCGCTCGTCGCCGCGTCGGCAATCGTCGTCAGCTCCCTTCCGGCAGCCGCTCAATGGGGCTTCGTGCAGGATGCGCGCCTCACCAACCCGCCGGGAGGAACCAATCAGGCCTTCGGCAAGTCGGTCGACATCAACGGCGACACGGCCGTGGTCGGCGCACCGCGCGGACAGACCGGCGTGAGAGGCTCGGTGTTCGTCTACACACGCAGCGGAAGCAGTTGGACTCAGCAAGCGGAGGTCTTCGCGCTCGACCACCAGACGCAGGATCAGTTCGGCTACTCCGTGGATCTGGACGGCGACACACTCGTCGTCGGCGCCAACTTCCACTCGCTCCCCGGGGCGCAGGCCTGCGGCGCGGCGTACGTGTTCGTGCGAAACGGCGCGACGTGGACGCAACAGGCGAAGCTCGTCGCGAACGATCCGGAGCAGCAGGCCGAGTTCGGCTACGACGTCGCGCTCGACGGTGACACCTGCGCCATCGGCGCGCCGCAGTCCACGTCGAACAACACGCTCTACGCCGGCGCCACCTACGTGTTCGTCCGCAACGGAGCGACCTGGTCGCTCCAGCAACGCATCGTTCCGAACGCCGCCTTCTCCTACATCTACGGCTCGCGCAGCGGACGCGCCGTGGCGTTGAAGGGCGACTCGCTCTTGATCGGCGCACCGACCTCGTACGACCTCGCCGCCAACGTCGTCTTCGCGGGGCGCGCGTTCGAGTGGATTCGCAGCGGTTCGAGCTGGACCCAGAGCGCGGTGATCACGCCGACCGACACCGACGAAGGCCGGCAGTTCGGATGCGCGATCGACTACGACGGCGCGCGAGCTGTGTTCGGAGCATGGGCGGAGAATGCGTTGCCGACGGGCCTTCAGGTCGGCACGGCGTATGTGTTCCGCCGCGCTGGCGGCTGGGTCCAGGAGCAGGAGATCCAACCTGCCGGCGCAGACAACGCCGACAACTACGGAACCTCCGTGGCGATCGACGGCGCGGTCGCCGCGGTCGGCGGCATCAACGCAGCCAGCGCAGGCGGAATGTTCTCGGGCTGCGTGAAGCTGTTCGACTTCGACGGCGCGACTTGGACGGAGCGTTTGACGCTCGACGGCTCGGAGACCAGCGACAGCGATCGCCTGGGCGCGAGCGTCGCGATCGACGGAACGGTGGTCATCGCCGGGGCGAACAACGCAAATGTCGCTGGCTCGGGGTTCTCCGGCGAGGCCTACGTGTGGGACCTCGATCCGCCAGTGATCACGACCTACTGCTCAGCCAAGACCAACAGCCTTGGCTGCCTCCCGGTGATTGGATCGAGCGGTGTTCCGAGCCTGAGTTCGGCCGGCGCGTTCCACATCCTCGCCACGCAAGTGCTCAACCAGAAACAAGGCCTGCTCTTCTACGGCTACGCGCCCGCGGCAGCTCCGTTCCAGGGAGGTCACCTGTGCGTGCAGCCGCCCACTCGGCGATTGTCGGCGCAGAACTCGGGCGGCTCGCCCGCCGGCTCGGACTGCAGCGGGTCGTACTCGTACGAGCTGAACGCGTACTTCCAGAGCGGCGTCGATCCTGTGCTCGTCGCAGGCGCCTTCCTCTACGGCCAGTTCTGGACGCGCGATCCTGCGAGCCCGAGCACCACGGGCCTCTCCGGCGGCGTGCGCGCCCACCTGCAGCCGTAGACGGCGCTTTCGCGCGATCGAACTGCGCGCGGGCGCGCTTCGCCGCGCGCCGCCGTTCAACGTCGCACGTCGCCGCGATTGAACTCCGCGTCGCGACGTCCGCCCTGATCGCACACCGAGGGCGCAGCTACTTCACCTCGATGTCGAGGCGGACGATCAGGTCCTGCGCGCGAACGATCGCCTCGGGCGGGCCGACGAGGATCAGGCTATTGGTTCGCTCGTCAGCCACCACGCGGAGTGAAGGATGCTGGAGCGCGTTGCCAACGACTGCGGCGGTCTGTCCGGCGTGCGCATAACGCAGCGGAACGACCTCAGTCCTCTGATCCGCCGCGGAGTGACTGTGAGCGCCGTTGAAGCGGTGCGATTGGCAGGCCACCGAGCCGATCGATCCGACGACGACGAGCAACGCAGTGAAGGCGAGACGCATGGGGAACTCCTGAGACGAAATCGACGGGGAGGCTCGGCAGACGACGAGAGCGGCGCGAGCTTCCCATCGACTTCCGGGCAGTTCGACGCGCAGCGCCCGACAGAATCGAACCGGGCAGGACCAACGTGCGCAATCGCCGAGGGTGCGGTCCACCCGATCACTCGAGAGACCACCCCGCTCGCCGACCTTCGAGCTCGTCCTCGCCCCGACGACCGCGTTCGCTAGTCGGATCCTGGGACCAACGCATCTCGTGGGCCTTCCAGCGCTCACGCACACGGTCGCGCCGACTGGAGAGCACGCCGTGACACGCTGGCGGACTGACCACCTGCGGTCACCATCGCCGGAGGCGCCCTCGCTCACGCACGGTCGCTCCGCGCGCGCCGGCCGGAACTCAGCCTGACTCCGCGCGCTGCGCACTCGGCCGAACTCCTTCTCCGCAGCGCGAGTCGTCGCTCGCGCAAGCGCACTGCGTCCGCGTTCGTGGCGGGCGCGAGAGGACTGCAACAACGCGCCGCTCCGTCGCGAGCGGCCGTCAACGCTCCGCGTTCGGCTGCGCGCGCGCGCGCCATGACTCAGCGCTCGCTGCGTGCCCTTCACCGGGTGCGCTCGCTTCCCAGGCTTCGTGCAGGTCGGCGAGATAGCCCGCGACGCGACGCGTCTCCTTGTGCTCGGGCCCGCGAGCGGCCTCGAGCTCGGCGTGCGCCTGTCGCAACAACTCTTCGCTCTCCGACCAGCGCTGCAATCGTGCGCGACAACGCCCCAGCTCGCCGCGCGCGCCGGCGGAGCGTCGATCGCCCGCTCCGAACCGCTCGGTCAGCACCTCCAGCGCCGGGACGAGCACCGCTTCCGCTTCGTGAGTCTCGCCGACGTCGAGCAGCACGCGCGCGAACGGAACCTCGTGCGACGCGACCGACGCGTGGCGAGCACCCAGCGCAGAACGCAAGCTCTCCAAGGCGCCCCGGTACTCGTCGAGCGCCTCGGAGCGGCGCTGTTGACGAGCGATGCAGTCCGCGAGCGTGAGCCGCATCGTCGCGAGGTTCGCATGGCCAGCGCCGTAGGCCCGCGCTCCGCGCTCGAGCGCCTCGCGCAGGATGCTCTCGCCGTCCGCCAACGCGCCGGACTCGCGCAAGCACACCCCGAGGTTGTGCGCGGCGACGACCGTGTTCACGTGATCGCGGCCATCGACGCGCTCGCCGATCTCCAGCGCGCGACGCACGATCGGCGCCGCCTCTTGGAACTGCCCCTGACGCATCAGGAGCAAACCGTAGCTGTTGAAGGCCATCAGCGTCGTCGGATGCTCGTCCCCCAGCGCGCGCGAGCAATCGTCGATCAACGTGCTGAGCTCGCTGGCCGCTTCGTCGATGCGATCGACGCTCGTCAGCGCGTTGGCGAGCGCCACTCGACAGTTCAGCAGATCGAGATCGTCGGGCGCGACCGTGGCGGACAGCTCGCCGACCACTTCGCGCAGCAGTTCGGCCGCGCGCGACCCATCGCCCAAGCGTCGGGTCAGGTCGGCCATCTCGCGCTTCTCCTGCATGGCGCCGCGCCCGGTGATGCGCTCGAGCACCTCGACTGCGCCCTGGTAGAGCTCCAGGGCCTCGGTGTGCCGACCGGTCGCGTCGAGGAAGCGCGCGAGCACGACGGCGACATCGGCAGTCCGCGCGTGGCTCTCGCCATAGACGCGGCGAATCCCGGCGTAGCCCTCGCGCAGGATCGGCTCGGCCTGATCGATGCGGCCGGTCGAGCGCAGGACCGAGCCGAGGTTCGTGAGCGCCGTCAACGTGTCGGTGTCGTCCTCGCCGAGCCACTCTCGAGCGAGCGCCAGCCCCTCGCGATAGAGCGCTTCTGCTTCTTCGAACCGGTCTTGGTCGTGCAGCAGCACGGCGAGGCTGTTGAGCAGGATCACCGTGTGGCGCTGCTGGGGATCGGACTCCGGCGCCGCGCGGCGCGCAGCGAGGACGGCGCGCAACTCGGCTTCGGCCTCCTGCGTCCGCCCCACACGTGTGAGCGCGTTGGCGTGGTCGCTGCGGAACGAGAGCGTCTGCGGCGCGTCGTCCCCGAGCTCCGCCCGCGCGAACTCGACGACGCGCGCGAGCAGCTCCTCGGCTTGCTCGTGCTCGCGCCGCAGCGAGCGCACGGACGACAAGTGCGCGAGCGAGCGCATCGAGTCCAGCGAGTTCTCGCGGCCGAGTTCGCGCCACAGCTCGAGTGAGCGCAACAAGTGCGGCTCGCCCTCGTCCGGCATGCCGAGCGACACGTACGTCGCGCCGAGCACGCGGCGCAACTTCGCTTCGACCTCCGGCGTGTCCGCCAGGCCCGCGCCGATCTTCTCCGAAGCGTCGTCGAGCACGGCGGCGACGGTCGCCGTGCGCCCCATGCTGCGCACGTTGGCGGCGTCGAACATCGTCGTGAGGAAGTTGCCGACCGCCTCCGCTTCTCGCGCGCTGCGCTCGGCGGCGATGCGCTGCTGCGCCTCGGACTCGGCGGCCGCGCGGGCGCGCGCGCGCTCGATCGCCTCCGCGCGCTGCGCCGCGAGCGCCGCGTCTCGCTCACCCGCCGCGACGTGCGCCTGCCAGGCGAAGCCGCTCGCCCCAGCGGCCAGCGCCAGCGCGACAGCGATCGCCGCGCCGGCAGCGACCCGATTGCGGCGCACGAACTTGCGCACGCGATAGATCCGGCTGGGAGGCGCCGCGCTGACCGCCTCGCCCGCGAGGTAGCGCTCGACGTCGCGCGCGAGCTCCTCGGCCGAGTCGTAGCGCCGCCGGCGGTCCTTCTCGATCGAGCGCAGCACGATCCAGTCCAGCTCGCCGCGCAACTGCGCGCTGAGCTCGTCAGCGCGCGCGCCACGCTTGTCGGCGAGCTCTGCGGCTTCGGCGCCGAGTTGCGCGACGCGAGCGCTGGGCGGCTCGGACTCGACTTCGCGGATGCAGCGCAGCATCTCGCTGTAGCCCTTGGACACCAGATCGCGCAGATCGAGCGGCGTCGTTCCGGTGAGCAGCTCGTAGAGCAAGACGCCCAAGCTGTAGACGTCGGTCCGCGTGTCGATGTCCGCGTTGCCCTCGGCCTGTTCCGGCGACATGTACGCGGGCGTTCCGAGCATCTGGCGCTGCTCGGTGAGAAGCGCGGTGCTCGAGGCCTCGACCGTAGTCGCCTTCGCGACGCCGAAGTCGATCACCTTGGGCGTCGGCCGACCGTCGACGACGTGCACGAGCACGTTCGACGGCTTCACGTCGCGATGGATGATGCCCTTGTGGTGCGCGTGTTGGATCGCGCGGCAGATGTCGACGAACAGCGCGAGCCGCACGCGTACGTCGAGTCGCTTGAGATCGCAGTACTCGAGCAGCGGCACGCCCTCGACGAGCTCCATCACGAAGTAGGGCCGCCCGCTCGGCGCCGCTCCGGCGTCCAGCACCCGCGCGATATTCGGGTGATCCATCAGCGCGAGCGCCTGGCGCTCCTGCCCGAAGCGCGCCACGACCTGCCGCGTGTCCATGCCGAGCTTGATCAGCTTGAGCGCGACGCGCCGACGCACGGGTTCGCGCTGTTCCGCGAGCCAGACGACTCCGAAGCCGCCTTCGCCGATGGGCTCGATCAGCTCGTAGTGACCGAGCATCTCCCCCGGCGTCTCCGCGTGCTCCACGCCGCTGCGTCGCGACGGCACGCCGCCCGCACGGTGCACCGCGAGCAACCCTTCGAGGCGACGACGCAGCTCCTGATCGTCGGCGCAGGACACGGCGAGGAACGCGTCCACCTGCTCGGCGGTCTCGAGGAGCTGCGCATCGTGGAACAGTTGAGCGAGACGCGAGTTGTTCGACGGCACGGCGTTCACCGAGCCCACGCGCGAGCGTCCGCGCTCCG
Source organism: uncultured Planctomycetia bacterium (assembly GCA_938003765.1). Lineage (GTDB taxonomy): Bacteria > Planctomycetota > UBA1135 > UBA1135 > WYBT01. The sequence continues at coordinate 23,257 of CALKYE010000013.1, read as the reverse complement.
CAATGGGTCGGCGACGAGACTACCGTAGATCCGGCGCGGAGCCGAAGACGCTCGAGCGCGGGTGCGCGCGCACGGCGCGGCCAAGATCGATCAGCGGCCACCGTGCTGAGCCAATGAGCTACGGCCAGCTCCGTTGCGGACGGGCGAGCGCGCTCGAGGGCGCCGGGCGACCCGGGTTGGACGCCGGAAGCGCTTTCGAGCCGTCGGCGCGCGGCGACGGTGCGCGAGCGGCGGAAGGACGAATCCAAGCGGCGATTCCGAGCGAAGCGACTCGACAGCCCTCGGGACTCCGTCCCGCCGCCGACGCCATGCAGTACGTGCTCGACACGCTTCCCGACCAGGCGCTGCTGCTCGTCCACGCACTGTCGACCTGGTGGATGGCGGGAGTGATCTGGGTCGTGCAGCTCGTCCACTACCCGTTGATGCGGCTCGTGAGCCCGTCCGAGTGGCTGGAGTACGAGCAACAGCATCGGCGGCGCATCACGCTGGTCGTGGGTCCGGCGATGTTGCTCGAGCTCGCGAGCGCCGTGCTCCTCGCGCTGCGCAGCCTCACGCACGAGCAGCCCCGGCCAGCGCTCGCCCTGGGAGGCCTCGCGCTCGTCTTGTGCGTGTGGTTGTCGACCGCGCTCTTCCAAGCCCCGCTCCACCTGAAGCTGTCCGAGCGCTTCGACGCCCTCGACCACGAGCGCCTGGTGCGAACCAACTGGGTGCGCACGGCTGCCTGGAGCTTGCGCGCGCTGATCGCGGGCTGGCTGCTGGCGAGCTGACTTCAGCCCCGCCCCCGCGGCGCTGTTGTGACAGGTTCGACGCGGCGCCTTACGCTGGCCCCGTGGAGCGAACGCGTCGAGGGTTGCGCACGGGCACGCTGGCGGCGATCGGCGCACTCTCGAGTCTGCTCGCAGGCTGCGGCCAGCCATCCGACGCGCCGACTCCGGAGGCGAACGCGACCCCGCCGCCGACGGATGCGCGCGCCGCGCTCTCACAGGAGCTCACCCGCGAGGGGTTCGCAGCGCTCAGAATGAGCGAAGAGGAACGCGCCGCACTCTCCGCCGCGGTTGAGGCGAGCAAGTGGACCGAGTTGCCCGCCAGCGTGTTCCCCGAGCGCATCCGGCGCTTCGACGGAGTCGACGCCCGCATCGAAGGCTGGATGATCCCCGGCCGCATCAAGCAGCGGCGCGTGCTGGACTTCATGCTGGTGCGCGACAACGCCGCGTGCTGCTTCGGCGCGATGCCCGGGGCCGACGAGTGGATCCACGTCGAGATGGAGGAGGGCGCGAGCGCGGAGTACGTGCGCTACGCCAAGATCGCGGTCGAGGGCGTCCTCACCGTCGGTGGCGCGGCCGTCGTCGACGGCATGCAGCCGCCCGCGCTGCGCCTGCGGGCGCGCGCCTGCCAGATCATCGAGAAGCCGCGCTGACCCGCGCGCGACCGCGCGCCGGAGGCGCCTTGTTGTTGAGACTGGATCTCAGTAGGATCACGACTTCCGCGGCCAGAATGCACCCTGAACGCCGCCCTAGGAGAACAAATGAAGCACCCCATCGCCGCCCTCGCCCTGATCTCGCTCGGCGCCGCTGAGCTCCAGGCCCAGACCCCGTTCGTTCCGCGCCCGGAGATGTGGGTCACCGACTCGAGCAACGACCGCATCGCGCGCGTGCGGGATCTCGACTTCGACGGGGACTACGACAGCGTCGGCGAGGTCGAGGTGTTCTACGACGACCTGCAGGGCCCGATCTCGCTCAGCAACAACGTCAGCATCGAGTCGCTCCGCGATGGAACGCTGTGGGTCAGCGACACCAGCTTCGACTTCATCCTGCGCCTGGAGGACCTCGACGGAAACGGCGATGCGCACGGCGCCGGCGAAGCGACGGTCTACTTCGACGTCGGCAACGGATCGGGCTTGGCCGTTCCCAGCATGCAGAGCCTCCACTGGCAGGGCTCCGTGCTGTGGGTCGCGAACGCGCAGTCCGGCTCGAGCGGCAAGGACACGATCCTTCGACTCGAAGACCTCAACGGCAACGGCACGGCGCAGGAGCCGGGCGAGGCGATCGAGTACTTCGTGAGCTCCGACCTCAGCCTCGGCGGCGCGTCGAACGACTCGATCCCGCAGGACGTCCGCGTCGGACTGGATGGCAAGGTCTACTACCTCGAAGTCGGCACGACGGGCGTCTACGCCAAGGGCATCTATCGGCTCGACGACCTGAACGGCAACGGGACGATCGACACCCCCGCCGAGCTCACGGCGTTCTTCATTCCTCCGCCCCAAGCCGCGCAAGCGTTCTTCTGGAGCTTGAGCCAAGACTCCGACGGCTACTGGTACCTAGCCGACACCGGCAACGAGTTGATCTGGCGCGCGCGCGACGACAACAACGACGGCGTGGTCGACGCGGCGACCGAGGCCAAGAAGTTCTGGATCTCGACCAGCCCGAGCCTCATCTGGGAGCTCCACGTGGGCGCCGACGGCGTGCTGTACGCCGGGGAATCGCAGAACAACGAGCGCATCCTCGCCATGCGGGATGCGGACGGCGACGGCTCGATCGACCCCGTCGGAGAAGTCAGCGTGATCTACGACGAGTTCACGGCGCAGGGCGCGGTCCTCGGACAGCTTCGCGGCTGGTGCTTCGACGCCAAGCAGCAGGCGCCGAGCACGAGCTACTGCGTCGCGCAGCCGAACACGCTGGGCTGCAGCGCGTCGTACTCGGTCGCCGGGTGGCCGAGCGCGAGCCAGCCGACCGGCTTCCTGCTGAGCGTCGTGAACCTGCGCAACCAGAAGAACGGCGTCCCGTTCTACGGGCTCAGCGGTCCGGCGAGCGCGCCCTTCAACGGCGGAACGTTGTGCGTGCAACCGCCGCTGCGACGCATCGCCGTGTTGAACTCGGGCGGATCGACGGGCGTCGACGACTGCAGCGGGATGGTGACCTACGACTTCAACGCGGTCACGGCGCTCGGCGTCGATCCGGGCTTGGTGCTGGGCGCGGTCGTCCACACGCAGCACTGGTCCCGCGACCCGGGCGCGGCGCCCTCGAACACCAACCTCTCGAACGCGCTGGAGTTCTGCATCCTGCGCTGAGCGAGCGCTCAGCGTCCCAGGAGCACGCGCGCGGCCGGCGGGAGCTCGCTCGGTGAGACCTTGCCGTCGCCGTCGAGGTCCCAGCGCTCCAAGAAGCGGTCGGGAACAGCGTCGATGCCATTGGCGAGCACGAGCGCCACGCGCTGGCTGAGCTCGGCGCCCATCACCGCTCCGTCTCCATTCGCGTCCAGATCCGTGAACAGGTCTGGACGCTTCTTCAGCTCGCGCTGCGTCAGCTTGCCGTCGCGGTTGTCGTCGAAGCGGGCGAGAAGTTCGTCCGCGCTGACCGTGGGCGGCAGCGGCGAGTACAGCACGCGTCGCGTGGGCCACTCGCTCGCGGGCCCGAGCACGCCGCGCCGTTCGAGGTAGCGGTTCACCGGCGGCTCGAGCTGCACCGAGCCGTCGCGATTGACGTCCAGCGCCTCGAAATCGCGCGCTTCGACGGTGAACTCGCGCTGCTGGATCGATCCGTTGCGGTTGACGTCGAGCTGCGCCATGCGCGCCTTGGCCCACGGGCCCTTGTAGCGCAACTGACGCAGCTCGCCCGGGTGGCGAGAGAGCTCGTCGACGTCGAGCGCGCCGTCGCCGTCGAGGTCGAGCGCGGCGAGGACCGCGCGCGAGCACTCCGCGCGATCGAGCTTGCGGTCGCGATTGGCGTCGAACGCCACCGGATCGAGTCCGTCGAGCAGCCGCGAGAGATCGCCTTCGCGATCGACACGCGTGGCGAGGATCGGGCTCGGCGTTGCGGCGCTCGCCTCGCTCGCGGGAGGCGCGACCAGGCCCGCCAGGCCGGCGAGTTCCGCCAGCAGGATGCGTCCGTCTCCGTCCGCATCCGAACTCGCGATCGCCGGGCTCACTTCCTCGCCGTCGAGGATCCCCGATCCATCGAGATCGAGCTTCGCGAAGTGCAGTCGCGCGGTCTGTCCCGGCGGATCGACGCGCGGTCGCTGTGGCCCGAGGATGCCGAGCAGATCGGCCGGCACGAGAAGCAGGCGCTCGATCTCGGACAGGCGCAGCCAGCGCGAGCCGACATGGCTCACGTCCTTCAGCGGACGGTCGGCCTCGTCGAGCATCTTGTCGAGCGGGAACTGCTCGAGCGCGACGACGTAGGCGCTGCGCACGGCGGGCAGCGCGCCGGCTTGCTTGGGCGCCGCGCTCACCGTCGCGTCGACGAGCGTCACCCCACGCGCGCCCGGGACAAGTCCGACGGTCTGAAGGAACGGCGTGTTGAAGAACGAGCCCAGCGCGAGCATCTCGGTCGAGCTGCCGCTCTCGACGCTCCCGACCTGACGAGTCCGCCGCGGCTCGCTCACGTCGTACAGCAGCATGTTCGAGATCGGATTGCCGTTGTTCCCGATGAACTCGCCCAGCGCGTACACGTAGTCCGCCTCGCGCGTGCTCGCGCCGCCCTGCGCTTCCGCGAGGTCGACGTGGCTCGCCAGGCGCAGTCCGCGCCAACTCAGCTGGGCGCGCCGTGCGCGCGAGCTTCCGTCGACGGCCGGGAACAGGCGCAGCGGCGCCGAGGGCTCCGTCACGTCGAACAGGTGCAGGCCTTCGCGTTCGTCGAGCGCCGCGAGCAGCATGCGCGCGCCCGTGCGACGCTCCTGCAGAACGCCTTCGACCACGCGCGGGCGCGAGTACTGGAACATCGCCGCGACGTAGCCGACCTCGTCCTGCTGATCTTCGCCCGCGTTCACGCGCACTCCGCCCGCGACGAACGGACGCTGCGGATTGCGCACGTCGACGATCAGCGCCCCGCCCGGGCCGTCGGCGACGTACGCATACGGCCATTGAAGGAAGACGTCGCGCGCGTCGAACGTCGGCAGCACGGAGCGCTGCACCAGCTTGCGGTCGTCGCCCACCTCGAAGATGCGCAGCCCGCCCACGCCGTCGGCGACGAACAGATGCCGGCCCGCGAGTTTCAGCGCCTTGGGTTGGATCGTGGCGACGAACTGAACGCGCCGCAGCTCCGTGTCGTCGCTCGCATCGAGCACGTGGATCCCGCGCCGCCCCTCGGCCGCGAACACGGTGCGCGCGCGGCCCTGCAGCGGGTCGCAGTCGAGCTCCAACGCCACCACGTCGGGCAACACGAGCTTCGAGATCGGCGTCGAAGCGGCGAGGTTCGCGCGGTCGAGGGCGAAGGTCTCCACGCCGCGTCGGTCGGCGACGAAGGCGCGCTGGCGCGTGAGGCGGAAGTTGTTCGAGCCCAGGCCCCAGGTCGCGGAAGAACGATGGCACTCGATGCACGAACGCGCGCTGGCGCGCACCGTGTGCATCTGGTGGTGGATCATCGTCATGCCCGACAGGCCCGCCGCCGTCACGGGCAGCCCCTGGTCGACGAGCACGGCGCCGTCCGCGTCGCGCGCGCTGCCCATGGTCGAGAAGCCGGTCAGGTACGGAGCGAAGCGTCCGGCCTCGTTGAGCCCCGCGTAGAAGCTCTTCCACGTCGCGAAGACCTTCTCCTGCGTCGTGACGCGGCCCTTGGTCTTCGATCCCGAGAGCAGATCGAGCTGTGTGAGCGACTCGTTGCGATCGAAGTGGAAGCCCAGGAAGTTGGGGTTCCAGTTCGAGTGGCACAGGTAGCACTCGAGCGCTCCGTGCGACTTGTTCATCGCCTTCGCGGCTTCGGCGTTGTACTCGGGCCGCTTGGGGTCGAGCACGTGCGCGACCTGCTTCACCGGATGCTCGCGCCCATCGACCTTGCTCGTGAGCACGACCTTGTCGCCCACGCGCTTGAGGTGAGCCAACGGCGTTCCGCGCGCGGTCCGCAACGTCGCGGGGCGCTCGAACGTGCCGTGGCAGTCGACGCACGCGATCTCCACCGCGTTCTCCATCGCGCCGTACAGCTTCCCGTCCCCCATCACGTCGTTCTGCGTGTGGCAGTCGATGCAGTGCATCCCCTTCTCGTGGTGCACGTCGGGCGGACACAGCGCCGGATCGTCGAGGTAGAACTGCCGGTTGAGCAGCGCGTCCGTCGTTCCGGGGATCTCTGGCCCGCCGGGAGCGCCGGGCGGGAGCTGCGAGAGTCCGCGGAAGTTGAGCCCGATCGTCGCGTCGCCGTAGTGACAGCTCGTGCACGTATCGGTGGTCGGCGCGCGCGTCATCACGTGCGCGCGCGGATGCCCGGGCTCGGTGCGGCGCGCGCTCTTGTCGGCGCTGTTCGAAAGCCCGTCGCGCGCGTACGGAACGTGGCACGCAGCGCAGCCCTCGCCGCGATAGTCGCCATCGAAGCCGACGCGACCTCGCACGGCGCGCCCCTCCGACCACAGGTGGCACTGCATGCACTCCTTGCGCGCCAGGTCGCCGTAGTGCGAGCCGATGGCCGTGCGCTCGCCGCTCTCGCGGAACGGAGGGACCTGCGTCAGCGAGGAGACGTCGCCCGCCTCCGCCAGATGCGACGGGACGCTGAACACCGAGAAGGTCGAGCCCTTCTTCGGCGCGAGCCCCATCTCGTAGTAACCGTCCGACAGGTGGCCGGCCGTCGTGGCGTGCAGGCTCGTGTGGACGTTGCGCACTTCGCTCTCGTGGCATCCGCCGCACACCAGGCGCGCCGCGCGCAGGTCCATCGGATTGCGGAAGCGACGCCAGGCGAGGTCCTCCTCCTGCGGCGCGACGCGCTCGTCCTTGTCGTGACCCGGCGGAGGCTTCACGTGCGCTTCGAGCTTGTTCGTCGTGCCCGCGTTCCCGCCGTGGCAGTCGACGCAGCTCAACTCCGCGGCAGGGTGCATGTCCTCGATGCCGGTGTGGCACGAGATGCAGCCGTTGCCCTGACGCTCGGACTGCGGGGCGCCTGCTGCGCGCGCAGGCTCGGGGGCCGAGAGTGCTGCCGCCAGCGCCGCCGCGATCAACGCGAGTCCGCTCGCGAGCGCAGCTCGCACTCGCAGCGGCGACACGGCGCTCCTCGAAGTCGCGTCGAGTCGCATGGAATCAGGCGAAGAGCCGCGGGAGGCGACTGGCCTTCACGCGCGGCGCGCCGGCGCCGAGCAGATCGCACACCGTCGGACACAGGTCGACCGCCTGCACGTCCTCCTCGATCACGCGGTCGCGCGCGAAGTCCGGCCCCCACGCGACGGCGGTGACGTACTCGAGGTCCTCCGAGCCGTCGCCGTGGTCCAAGCCTCGGCGCGAGTTGAGGTCGCGGTCGCGCCCGAACTCGGGGCACACGATCACGGCGGTCGAGTCGCGCAGCGTCGCGTCGGCGCGAATGGCGCGCATCAGGTCGCCCAGCGCCGCGTCGTTCTGACGCACGACGTCGACGTAGCCGTTGAACGAGGTGTGCGCGATGTCGGCGTTCTGGAGCACGATCGCCACCAGTCGAGGCTTGAACAGCACGAGCAGGTTGCGCGCCACGCGGATGGCCTTCGCGTCGGCGGCGTTCGGCCCGCGCAGGTCGGCCGTGCCGCCGGTCAGCTCCTCGAGGATGAAGCGCTCGACTTGAGCCGCCGACTCGGGGCTGTTGAGCGCCTTGCGCGCGTCGGGCCCGCCCACAGCAGCCTTCATGCGCGCGAGCAGCGCCGCTTCGCGCTCGTCGAGAGCCTTCGGACGCCCGAGCGAGTTCACGATCGACTTGAACTCCGCGTTGAACAGCCCGTCGCCGTCCACGGTGTTCGCTCCGAAGCGCGCGCCGTAGTCCGAGTTCACGCTGTAGCTGTAGTTGGTCTGCTGCGCGCCGCCGGAGGTCGCGATCCACACGTCGCTCGCGGGAAGCCCCAGGCTCTTGCGCACGTACTCGAACACCGTCGGCTCCTCGCCGCGGCCGTTCTCGCGGATGCCGCGCGGCTCCGCGACGCCGGTGAACAGCGACAGCGACGCGCCGTAGTGCCCCAGGTTCGAGGACTTGACGCGCTTGTAGAGCACGCCCTCCTTCGCGAGGCCGAGCAGGTTGGGCACGTTGCCGGGCGAACCGAAGGTCTCGCGCGTGCGCACGCCGCCAGCGAACGCGACCAGCACGACGCGCTGCGTCTTGCGGCCCTGCGCTGACGCCGAGAGCTGCGGAGCGAGCAGCGTGGTGGCGGCCGCCCCGGCGAGGAACGTGCGCCGATCGATCATGGGTGTGAGCATGGTGGCCTCGCGCGGGGTTGGAGTCGGGCTCTCAATAGCTCTGGTACTGCGGGTGGGTGACGAGCGCGTACAGCACGGTGGCCGGCCGGCACTCGGGCGCCGCGAAGGCTTCGACGAAGGCGTTGAGTTCGTCCTCGCTCGCCTCGCGACCTAGCAGGACGCGGAACTGCTCCCAGATCCAGCGGCGCGGGTCGGTGATCGCGCGCTTGTCGGGCAGCTTCACCGCGCCGGAGTCGATCAGGATGCGCGCCAGAACGGAACGCAGCGGACCCGAGTCGCTCATGCCGTCGAGCGCCGAGCGCATGCGCCGCGCCTCGTCAGCGTCGGGGAGTCGGTCGAGCAAGTCGACGTACAGCGCGCGCGCGAACAGGCGGTTGCTCATCGGCAGCCTCGCGCGCACGCGCGCTTCCCACTCGGGCGAGAGCAGCCAGTCGCGCACCAGCGCGGCGTACTCCGCGGGCGCCGAATGGAGTTGGTTGGTCCACGCAGCGAGCTCCTTGCGCGGCGGCTCGACGCCGAAGAAGCGCGCGTACTCGCGCACGACGAAGGTCTGGGCGAACGCGCGATGCCGAATGGCGATGTCGATGATGTCGGCCTGGCGCTTACCGGTGCGCCCGAGGAACACGCCGCTCGCGCCGTCGTAGATCGCCTTGCCGATCTCGAGTTCGCGCACGTTCTTCTGCACCGTCATTCCGGCGAGCTGCTCCATCACGACCGTGACGAACGTGTCCGCGCCGGGATTGCGCTGGTCGAAGCTCGCCGACAGAGCGATGCGCTGCGTGGCTTCGCGGACGTCGAGCTTGCCCGCTGCGAGTTCGGCCGGCAGCGCGAGCACGCCCTCGCTCTCGGGCCGGAAGTTGTCGATCAAGAAGAAGAAGTAGAGCTGCTCCTCGAGCCAGTTCTCCCAGAACTCCAGGCCGCCGACCCACTGCTCGAGCAGCTCGTGGCGCGCCTTGCCGAGCCACGCCTCGCGCTCGGCGCGCAGCGGCGGCCGCCCGAGGAGATCGCACGTCGCCGTGCGCAGCTCAGCCGGTCCGAGCGGACGCGCGGGCGAGGCGTGGGTCTGGCCCGCGCCCGACGTCGTCGGCGGATCGTCGGGCCCGCGGCCCGCTGTCAGTGAGTGTTGCTCCAACTCGCGCCCCAAAAGCAGCCGTTGGCCGCCGCCAGATCCAGAAACCGCCCTGACCCGAGTCTATCCGAGCAGCCCCGGAGCACTACGGACCGCGAAAGCGGGCCGGACGGAAGCCCGCGGTCGATCACGTCGATAAGCAAGAGCACATCGCCCACCCCGACGGGCAATTCGATACTTCCGCCGTGAACCTTCGACACCGCAATCCGCTCCGCCGCCTGCTCGTCGCGCAGTCGATCGCCAGCTTCGTCGACTACGCCTGGAAGTTGGCCGTCACGCTGCTGCTGCAACGCGAGATCAGCGGCGCCGAGGCGCCCGCGCGAATGCAGGCCGTGCTCACGCTGCTCACGGTCGTGTTCGGAGCGCCGCTCGCGCTCGGCGCGCTGCCGGCCATCGCGGTCGTCGATCGCTTCAGCAAGCGCACGGTGATCGTCGCCACGCGTTGGGTCGAGGCCGGCGTGCTGCTCACCGCGAGCGCACTGCTCGCACGCGCTCCGAGTGGAGGCCACGAGCTCCTGTGGACCGTCGGCGCACTGGGCGCCACCGCGGCGCTGTTCTCCCCCGCGAAGTACGGGATCGTCCCGCAGCTCGTCGACCACGCGCGCCTGTCGCAGGCCAACGCCTGGATCGAGCTCACGACGCTGGTGGCGATCGTCGCGGGCATCGCGGGAGGCGGCGCGCTGATCGAAGTCGTCGGCGAGAGCACCTGGATCGCGCCGGCCGCGCTCGCTGCGCTGTCCGTCGTCGGAGCGCTGGTCGCGCACGGCATCCCGGACTTCGGCGCGAGCGGCGAGCGCACGCGCTGGAGCGAGGCGCTGAGCGGGGCCGTGAGCGCCATCCGCGCCGACCGCGTGCTGTTGCTCGCCGTCGCGGGCTCGACGCTGCTCTGGAGCGTCGCGAGCGTGCTCGGTCAGAACGTGCTGGCGTACGCGAAGCTCGACCTCGCGCTCGCCGAGAGTCGAGTGGGCGCGCCGCTGGCCGTGATGTCGATCGGCATCGGGCTCGGCTGCCTGCTCGCGGCGCGCATCTCGCGCTCCAAGGTCGAGATCGGACTCCTGCCGCTCGGCGCGAGTTCCATGGCGCTGCTCGTCGCCGCGTTCGCCGTCGATCGGCCGGGCTTCGTCGGCGCGCTCGCTTGGATGGCCGCGATCGGCGTCTCCGGGGGCCTGCTGATCGTCCCGCTCAACGCGTTGATCCAGTGGCGAGCGCCCGAAGCTCGCCGCGGGGCCGTGATCGCCACCTCGAACTTCTTCGTGTTCGCGGGCTCGCTCGCCGGCGCGCTGGGCTGCGGCTGGCTGGCGCAGCGCGGCCTCTCGACGGCGCGCATCTTCCAACTCAGCGCGCTCGTGATCGCGCTCGGCGCTGCGTGGGCGACCTGGCTCGCTCCGCAAGCCCTCGTGCGCCTCGCGATCGTCGCCATCTCGAACAGCGTCTACCGCCTGCGCGTGCGCGGCCTCGAGCACCTCCCCGCACAGGGCGGCGCGCTGCTCGTGCCCAACCACGTGTCGTTCGCCGACGGTCTCTTCCTGCTCGGCAGCACCGACCGCCCGATCCGCTTCCTGGTCGACGCGCCGTTCTTCGACAAGCCGCTGATCGGCCGCGTGCTGCGCTGGCTCGACGCGATCCCGATCTCCTCCACCGGCGGTCCGCGCGTGATCCTGCGCGCGCTGCGCGCCGCGGGCGAGCACCTCGACGCCGGCCACATCGTGTGCATCTTCGCGGAGGGCCAGATCACGCGCACCGGCATGCTGCTGCCGTTCCGCCGCGGCCTCGAGCGCATCGTCAAGGGCCGCAGCGCTCCGATCGTGCCCGTGTACCTCGAAGGCGTGTGGGGCTCGATCTTCAGCTTCCAGGGCGGCCGCTTCGGTTGGAAGCTGCCGAGCAAAGTCCCCTACCCCGTGAGCGTCTCGTTCGGTGAGCCGCTCACGCCGGGGACGCCGCTCCACCAGGTGCGCCGCGCGGTGCAAGCGCTCGGCCAACGCGCCTGGTGCGAGCGGTTCGAACGCACTCGCGCTCTGCATCGCACCTTCGTTCGCCGCGTGCGCTCGGCGCCGCTGCGCATGCTGTTCGCCGACGCGAACAAGCCGCGCGTCTCGCGCGTGCAGGCGCTGGCGGGCTCGATCGCGCTCGCGCGCAAGCTGAACGAGCGTTGGCGCGGCCAACAGCACGTCGGCCTGCTGCTCCCGCCCTCGGTCGGCGGCGCGCTGGCCAATCTCGCCGCGGCGTTCGCCGGTCGGACCACCGTCAACCTCAACTACACCGCGGGCGCAGCGGGGATGAGCTCGGCCGCGAAGCAGGCGGGCCTGCGCACCGTCGTCACCAGCCGCGTGTTCCTCGAGAAGGCCAAGCTCGCGCTGCCCGAGGGCCTCGAACCGATCTGGCTCGACGAAGTCGCCGCGCAGGTGAGCACGGGCGATCGACTCACCGCGCTCGCGCTCGCGTTGTTCGCGCCCGCGCGCTGGATCGAGCGCTACTGCGGCGCCGAACGCGCGCCGAGCGCCGACGACGTCGTGACCGTGATCTTCTCCAGCGGCTCGACCGGCGAACCCAAGGGCGTGATGCTCAGCCACGCCAACATCGCCTCGAACTGCGCCGCGCTCGATCAGATCTTCCACGTCGGCCCGCGCGAGAAGGTGCTGGGCATCCTGCCCTTCTTCCACTCGTTCGGATTCACGGCGACGATCTGGTTCCCGGCGACCAGCGGCCTGGGCGCAGTGTTCCACCCCAGCCCAATCGACGCGCCGGCGATCGGCGAACTCGTCGAGCGCCACCAGATCTCGTTCCTGCTGGCGACGCCGACGTTGCTCTCGATCTACCTGCGGCGCATCGCGCCGGCGCAGTTCGGTTCCTTGCGGCTCGTGCTCGCGGGGGCCGAGAAGCTGAGCGAGCAACTCGCCAACGCCTTCGAGGACCAGTTCGGCATCCGCCCGCTCGAGGGCTACGGCGCGACCGAGTGCGCGCCCGTGATCGCGGCGAGCCAGCTCGACTTCCGCGCGGCGGGTTTCTACCAACCGGGCTGGCGCCGCGGATTCGTCGGCCAGCCGCTACCCGGCGTCGTGTGCCGCGTCGTCGATCCCGACACGTTCGAAGACCTGCCGCCGAACACGCCGGGCATGTTGCTCGTGCGCGGTCCGAACGTGATGAAGGGCTACCTGGGGCGGCCGGACCTCACTGAGAAGGCGCTGCGCGACGGCTGGTACGTCACCGGCGACATCGCGCTGCTCGACGACGACAGCTTCCTCAAGATCACCGACCGGCTGTCGCGCTTCTCGAAGATCGGCGGCGAGATGGTGCCGCACGGGCGCGTCGAGGAAGAGCTCCACAAGGCCGCGGGCGTGTCCGTGCCGACGTTCCTCGTCACCGCGCTGCCCGACGAGAAGAAGGGCGAGCGCCTCGCCGTGCTGACGACGATGGCGCTCGACGCTGTGCCGTCGCTCGTGTCCAAGCTCTCCAACTCGGGCCTGCCCAACCTGTTCCTGCCGCGCGCCGACTCGTTCGTGAAGGTCGATGCGCTGCCCGTGCTCGGGACCGGCAAGTCGGACCTGCGCGCCGCCAAGCAGATCGCGAGCGAGAAACTCGCGGCGCGCTGAGTTGCAGCAGCGCCGCGGAGCTGGAATCGCGCGAGTGTTGTTCGTGCGAGGTCAGTCGCGCTTGGGCTCGGCGGGCGCCGGCGCGACCGGCTTGGGCGCTGTGAGAGCGTCGATCGCCGACTGCGCGGCCTTGCGCACGTCGCCGTTCGAGTCCTTGAGCAAACGTACGAGCGCAGGCAAGTGCTCGACGGCTTCGAGCGCTCCGAGTGAACGCGCCGCCTGCGCGCGGATGGTCGCGTCCTTGTCCGCGAGCATCGGCACGAGCTCGGCGATCGCTGTCTCGCGCGCCGCACGCGAAGTCTTGCGCGTCGCCCAGCGCTCGCGTTCGTCCTCGTAGCGCCGGATCGACTCGAGCGCGGCGAAGCAGGCGTCGCGCACTTCCTTGCTCGTCGTCGCGCCGAGCCCCTTGAGCAGGAGCTCCGCTGCGCGTTCATCGAGGAACGAAGCCAGCGCATTGGCCGCCGCGACGCGATTGACCGCGGTGTCGGGACCGCCGCCCGGCGGATCGCCGAGCAGTACGCGCTCGAGGAACGGCAGATGAGCCTCGAGATGGGCGCGGGCGATCCGCGAGAGGACGTCGGAACTCAGATTGTGCGGGTAGACGCGCTCGAACAGCTCCGTGAACGGCCGCTCTTCGCTGGGCACGAGGCGCGCTAGCGCCATCCGGCCCGCGCCATACCAGTACTGGCCGTCGGTGGATGCGACGCGCTCCAGCACGGCGACAGCCAGCGGCTCCGACATGTCGTGCTTCTCGGACAGCCGCGCAAAGAACTGTGCGGCATCTTTGTCATCGACCGTCGTCACGGTGAGCACCTGGCGCAGCAGCGCGTCGCGTTCGTCGTCGGGCAGCGCGACGCGAGCATTGAAGTGCTTGAGCGCGTCGGACCCGTCAGGCCCAGTGAACACGTCGAGCAACGCCGCCCGCCACTCGGCATCCGCCGTGGGCGCCGAAGCCGAGGCGCACAGGCACCGCAACCCGGCAGGTGCCGCAACGTCGAGCAACACGACCCGCAATGCGTTCCGATGCTCCTCCGGCAGCGCCTCGAGGAGCGGAGTCACCGCATGCTTGGACTCTTCGGACCAGCACGCACGCAGAAGGCCGACGGCTTCGTCGTGCGAGAGAGCACTCCACGCGGTCCGCGCCGAGTCGCTGGCCAGCGCGTGAGCCACGATCGCGCACACCCCGGGGCCGCGCTCCAGCGCCAATCGAACCAAGGCGCGCACACCCTCGGGCCGGCGACACGCGGCAGCGGGGACATCCCCAGCCAGCGAGACAGCCAGAGCGCGCGCATTGGAGAGCCAGGCGACGAGTGAAGGCAAGTACTCCTCGCTCCATCGCCAGTTCACGAGATCGGTTCGTCGCTCTGCCTCGCTCAGGAAGCGCCCATCCGGCGCCCGTTCGGTGAGCTCCTTGAATCGTCGGCTCACCTGGCGCAGCACCTCGGTTTCCGAGTCCGCAGCCAACGCTTCGAGCACCGCTGCAGGAAGCGGCTCCGGCCGACCCCAAGTCGCGAGGTCTTTGCGCAGCTCCACGCTCGCGTCGCGCGCCAGCGCCAACAGGCGCGCTGCATCGACCGTGACCTGCGGAGATTCGCGCAGCGCCCGCATCGCCAGTCGCCGCACGGACTCGTCCTCGTCGCCGAGCAGCGCATCGAGCGCGTCGCTATCACCGGCCTCGAGCGGCGGTCGCGCCGCGTCGGCTCCTTCCGTGATCCAACCGGGAGCTACCCCCACATCGGCAAGACGACGGTACATCACGCGCGGGCACTTCCCCGAGAGCGAGTTCGCAACGGCCAGCCGTACACCGCGCTCGGCGCTTGCGTACTTGCGCAGCAGAGCCGCGCTGCGCGGGAAGTGGGCCAGCTCCGCAGCCGCCGCCGTTTGCAGCTCGGGCTCGCGATGGCTCAACAAGCGCTCGAGCACCGGCCGCAGGCTCTCCCGCCCCCGACCGACCTCGAACAGTCGGCGCGCCGCGCGCAGCGCCATCGGGCCGCCGCGTTGGAGCTGGGCGATCAAGCCCGCCTGGAGCGGAGCGTCGAGCGCGTCGAATTCGGCCAGCTTCGCGACCAGTTCGAAGCTGTCGACTCCGACCTCGTCGTCCTTCACGGCGCGCGCGAGCAGCTCGCGCCAGGTGGTGTCGATCAGCGTGGGCGGAGTTCGCGTGAACATGGCGCTCGCCGGCAGGTCGAGCACCCATGCGCTGGCGCTCGAGAGCACGTCGGCGGACTGCATCGCGCGCAGCACGCGCTTGCGCCACAGCAGCCGACCGCGGTTCCAGTTCTCGAGCGCGAAGGCCGCGCCGCGCGCGTCGTCGACCCGGAACAGGAGCACGAGCGGATCGAGTTCGGCTCTCGAAGGCAGCGCGTCGAGCTCCGCTCGGACGAGCGCCTCGAGCGCGGGCGCCGCGCGCGCGCCGAGCTCGACAATCAGTGCGGGTTGCTGGTCCACCAGCGCGCGATCGACCGCGTCCTCGATCGAGCGCACGACCTGCGCCGAACTCCGCGCGCCGCTTCCCGACGAGCGGGCGCCTGCGTCGAGCCGTGTTCGCAGCGCGACGAGCTCCGGCGTCGACGCAGCAGCGGCCGCGGCGCGGACCAGCTCATCCGACGCCGCCTCCAGCTCGACGTTCGGCGTCTGCGCCGCGAGCTCGCTGCGCACGGCCGCGCTCAGCAGCAACTCGTCGACGGCGCCGCGCGCCTGCGCCAGCTCGCCGCGCCGCTCGAACTCGCTCGCGCGGGCCGCTGCGATCTTCGCGAGCACTTCCCAGCGCCGCTGATAGTCCGTGCGGAGCGCCGCGCGCACCCACAGCTCTCGCAGACCGCCGAGCACGTCGACCGCGGGCCCGTCGACTTCGCGCGCGACGAGCAGCTTCGCCAGGTCGCGCTCGAGCTGCGCGGCGTAGCCCGGCAGTTCGTCCGGCTTCACGCGCTGCACGCCGTCGCGCACTCCGGTCCATACGTACTGCGTCTGCTGCTTGGCCGGCGCCTGGGCCTGCGCGTCCGCGCGCGTGAACGCGCTCCACACCAGGGCGAGCAACGCGAGCTGCAGCGCCCGCACGATCACCGTCGCACTCAGATTGCCGTTCATGGTTCGTTCCTGCTCTTCGAGGGGCCGAGTCGTCGTTGGTTCCGCCAGTGACATCGGCCATTCGACGCCGCACGTCGCGCGCAGTCGCCAACTCGCGATTCGCGCGCGGTCAACGCCGTGTCAACTCGGGGTCGCTCGCGCCCGGCCCCTCGCCGCCGCGGCTGAAGCGATAGCCCACGCCGTGCACCGTGAGGATGTGGCGCGGCCGCTCGGGCTCGCGCTCGAGCTTGCGCCGCAGCTTGAGCACGTGCATGTCGACCGTGCGCGGCGTCGACTCGTTGCCGCGCCCCCACACCGCGTCCTGGATGCGCATGCGGTCGAGCACCTGCCCTTCGTGCTCGAGCAGGTAACGCAGGAGCTCGAGCTCCTTGCGCGACAAGCCCGCGCGCGCGCCGTTGCGTTCGACCGTGTACGCCGCGAAGTCGACCTGCGCATCGCCGATGGAGACCTTTCCGGCTTCCGCCGGCAGGCCCGGCGCGCGACCTTCGAGTCGCTGCAGCACGGCGCGCATGCGGCCGAAGAGCTCGCGCGTCGAGAAGGGCTTCACCACGTAATCGTCGGCGCCGAACTCGAAGCCCTGGATGCGGTCCCACTCCTCGCCGCGCGCCGAGAGCACGATCACCGCCGACTGCAGACGGTCCTCGCGGATCGCGCGCAGCACGCTGAACCCATCGCGGCCGGGCAGCATCAAGTCGAGCAGCACGAGCTCGGGCGCCTCGCGCAGCGCGAGCTGCAGGCCGCTCTCGCCGTCGGCGGCTTCGAGCACGTCGTAGCCCTCGGCGCGGAGCGCGTCGACCAGCGCGATGCGGAGCGCCTCTTCGTCCTCGACCACCAGCACCCGCGCTCGCTTCACGCGCCGCTCTCCGAAGGTTGTTCCAGGGGAAGCTCCAGTTCCAGGCGCGCGCCGACGCCGTCCTCGGGCGCCAGCGCGCGCGCCTCGCCGCCGTGCCCGCGCGCGATCTCGCGCACGATCGCCAAACCTAGCCCCGCTCCGCCGGCGCCGTTCACGCTCTCCAGACGCTCGAACGGCTCGAACACCTTGGCGCGTTGCTCGGGCGGGATGCCGCGGCCGCGGTCGCGAACCTCGATGCGCACCGACTCGCGCTCCGCGCGCGCGCGCAACACGATCTGGCCCGAGCCCGAGTGCTTGCGCGCGTTGTCCAGGAGGTTCTCCACCGCGCGCCGGAGCGCATCGGCATCCACGCTCACGTTCGCCGCCGCGCCTTGCGCGCCAGCGAAGTCGAGTTCGAGCTCCGCGCCGTGCTTGTGCGCCCACTCGCGCGCACCGTCGCCGAGTTCGTTCAGCAACGGCTCGAGCGGGCGGCTCTCGCGCGCCAGCTCGAGTCGGCGACCGCGTTCGAGGCGCGAGAAGTCGAGCACGTCGGACACCAGCCGCCGCAATCGCTCGGCCTCGCGTCGGATCAAGCTCGCGTAGCGTGCGCGAGCCGCGGGTTCGCTCACGTGACCCGCTTCGAGGTTCTCAGCCAGCATCAAGATCGAGGCGACGGGCGTGCGCAGCTCGTGGCTCACGCTCGCGACGAACGAACTCTTGAGCTCCGCCAGCTTCCGGCTGCGCCGCAGCGCGCGGAAGGTCGCCAAGCTTGCGCCCGCCGAGAGCGCGGCCGCCAGGAACAGCGCTCCGCGGAGCATGGCCACGCGCTGGCCGGCGCGCGCGGCGGCTGCCGCGGGATCAGCGTGAAGCAACTCGAAGCCGATGCCCGCGGTGTCGAGCTCGCGCCGCTCGCGCACGCGTTCGCCGGGAAGCGCGCTTCCCACGAGTCCGAAGTCGAGTGCGAACCCGGTCGGGACGAGTTGGAGCTGCTCGAGTCGCTCGCGAAACGCTCCGAGCAACTGCGTGCGCGTCACGAAGCCCGCCGCGACGCCGTCGACTCCGTCCGCGCGCCACGCGAGCAACGCGCTGCGAGCTGCGTGCGGCTCGAAACGCCACGCGCCGTCCTGCGGCCGATCCGGCAATCGACCCGCCGGCCTCGCGCGCGCGAGCCGGGCGAGTTGTCGCAGCCGCTCGTGCTCGCGCATGCGCGCCTGCGTTTCGGCGTCGGAGGCGAGCGCCGCGATGCGCTCGAGCCACGCGTCGCGCAGGGCCTCGTCGCCGAGCGCGAGCGATCCGCTCGCGAGCGCGTTCACCAGGCGCTGTTGCAGCGCCGCTGCTTCGTCGGGAGCGAGGATCGGCGCCGCCGCGATCGCACAGCCCGCGAGCAGCGGCACGCCGACATCGAGCTCTGCGCCGGACAGCTCGCGTTCCACCGTATTCCATGCTGCGCGTGCTCCATCGCCGTCGCCCAACGCGCGCGCGCAGCGGATGGCGACCAGCGCGGCGCGACCGCGGCCCGTCGGGTGACTCGACTGCGCCAACGCATCGAGCGCGGCTGCGCGCGCCTCGCCGAGTTCGCCCCGTGCCTCCAGCCGCAAACTCTCGCCGAGCAGCAGTTCGAACACGTTCGACTCAGGCTTCGCGGCGTTGGATGAGGCGCCGTCGACGCGGTCCTTCGGCCAGCGCGTCAGTGCGTCGAGGTCCGCCTCGCTCCAGCGCGTCGCGTCGGCGAGCGCGAAGCCCGCGGGGTCCGCGCTCAGCCGTGCCCACTCGGCGACGACGGCGTCCTCGACCTCCGCGGCCAGCTTCGCGAAGCTCGCCCGACCGGCGAGCTGCGGATCGTTCGCAGGCGCGAGCGCCACGGCGACGAGCAGCGCGGCCGAGAGCACGCCGAGCAGCGCCACGGCGAGCTCCCAGGGCTGTCCTTGCACTCGTCGGCCCGCGCGCATGCGAGAGGCATGCTAGGCCGCTGCCCGCGCGAGTTGTCATCGCGTTGTCAACCCGCGCGGAGCCGTGCTCTACAGTGCCGCCATGCTCACGAGATTCCGCTGCGCCGCAGCCTTGGCGTCGTTTGGATGCGTCCTGCTCAGCGCCTGCAGCGATGCGGGCGAGCCGCGCGCGCTGCCGGCCAAGGAACTCGAGGCCGCGCTGAGTCGAGCCCGCGGGGCCGCGAGCGAGCTGGCGCCGCAACTCATGGGCGCGCTGGGCGAGGCGCTCGGCGCCGGAGGACCGGTGAAGGCGATCGAGGTGTGCCAGTTGCGCGCGCCGCAGATCGCGAGCGCGATCGGCGACGAGCAACGGCTCGAGATCGGCCGCACGGCGCCGCGCGTGCGCAATCCAGCGAACGCGCCCGACGACTGGGAGCGTGGAGTGCTCGAAGGGTTCGCGCAGCAGCTCGCGACGGGCTCGACGACGGACAGCCTCGAGTCGCACTCCGTCGAGACGCTCGACAACGGCTGGCGAGTGCGTTGGATGCGCGGGATCGTGATGCAGCCGCTGTGCGCGACCTGCCACGGCGCGGAGCTCGCACCCGACCTGCGCGCCGAACTCGCCCGCCGCTACCCGGAAGACCAGGCCACTGGTTTCCAACCCGGCGAACTGCGGGGCGCGTTCACCGTCAGCGTGACGGTCGAGCGCTAGCTCGCGCGGTGACCCGCGGGGCGGCCGCCAGAGTCGTGCTCGGGATCGAAGGTGCGAAGAGGTCGCTGAACATCCACATCTCACCGGAGGCGATTACGGAGGCCGTCGCGCGGCTGCGCTGAGGGCCCTGGAGAGGGGTGAAACGCAGCGAGGCCGACCCTTCGGGGCCGGCCTCGCGTGATTTCACCGATCGACGCTCGCTCAGTTCAGGAACGGATCGATCGCCTTGCGCAGGCCAGGGGTGCGCAGCTTGCCCAGCGCGCGCACTTGGATCTGGCGCACGCGCTCGAGGCTGACGCCGAGCTCCGCAGCGACTTCCGCGAGGGTTTGCTCGCGACCGGTGCGGATGCCGAAGCGCCGCTCGATCACGAAGCGCTCGCGGTCGGAGAGCTGGGCCAGCGCATCGCGGATGCTCTGGTCGAGCTTCACGTCCTCGAGGTCCGTGGAGTACGGGCCCTCGTCGACGGTCCGGAGCAGATCCTTCAGGCGACCGCCGTCGTCGTCGTCGAACGCCGCGTCGAGCGAGCGCGAGCTGCGCACCGACTGCAGCGCCGACTCGACCAGGTTCTCGCTGAGGTTCGCGATCTCCGCGATGGCCTCCGGCGCCGCGTTGGCGTCGCCGAGCTTCGCCTTGGCGTCGTTGACGTGCTTGAGCGCCTTCTGGAGGTACACGGGCACGCGCACGGTGTTCGAGAAGTTGTAGAGGTAGCTGCGGAAGGCCTGGTTGAGCCAGTGCACCGCGTAGGTGCGGAACAGCAGGCCGCGCCGCCAATCGAAGCCGTCGACAGCGCGGAACAGCGCCGCCGAGCCTTCCTGGATCAGGTCGGCCTGACTCGCAGAGGTGTGCGAGTAGCGCTCGACGTTGATCAACACGAGGTAGAGGTTGCGCTCGACCAGTTCAGTGCGCAGCGCGTGCAGTTCGAACCAGCGACGGCAGACGCGAGGCGGCAGCTTGCACCCGGTGCTGCTCACGCCCTGCACGCCGAAGCTCACGTGGCCGACGGACTTCGGCACGAGGTCGGGCGACACGCCGGTGTCGGCGAGCACCTTCTCGAAGCGGATGCGCGCGAACTCGATGCGCCGCGCGAGCCGCGCCTCGGGCTCGCGGTCCATGATGACGATCGAGTCGACCTCGGCGCGGAACTGCTGCGCGAGCGTGACGCGCGCGGGCTGGCCGGCGGGTTGAGCGGGCCGACGCCAAGAGAGCGGATCGGAGATCTCGAGCGCGATGTTGTCGCGATCGAGTTCCGCCGCCAGCTCGAGACACGCCTGGGTGAAGCGCTCCGGCTCCGTCGCGAGACGGTCGAGGCGTTCGTCCAGTTGAGCGTGAGTGAGGAGCTTGACCATTGCTTTCACCTTTCCTGCCAGGGGGTGCTGCGCGAGCCTCGCGCCGCCTTGGGCACTAGCCCGACAAGGGCGGCGCGGATTCGTGACAATCCGCACACCTTCGAGAGACCGGCGTCGATCCGCGCCACTCCGGAGCCGCCGGCGCGACAAGGGCGTCTCCATCCGCCGTCATCGCGCCGAAGGCTCCGTCATGGGAGGAATTCGCCGCCCGAGCCCCGTTGGATGCTCACGCGTACGGCAGATTCCGATCCGACGGCAACGCGTCTGGGCCCGGATCGACGCCACCAGCGCAAGGCGGCTTGTGACAACGGCTTACGAGTGTCAGGGGCACGTACATGGGCCTCCGGGGCGGCGCAGGGCCGCGCGCGACGGGCTGCCGGGCCGGACAACGTGGCAGAGACCGCCATAACGGCAGCGGCCCGCGCTCCCTTGGGGGAGGGCGGGCCGCAAGTGGCGATGTCGGTTGGCGCATGCGCGGCGAAGGCGCGTCGCTGCGCGGGAACCGTTGAGGCGAGCGCGTCAGGCGCGCGCGGGCGCGCCGGTCTTCGCGGGTGCGTCGGAGTAGCTCTGCTGCGACTC
Organism: uncultured Planctomycetia bacterium; assembly: GCA_938003765.1. Lineage (GTDB taxonomy): Bacteria > Planctomycetota > UBA1135 > UBA1135 > WYBT01. The sequence continues at coordinate 1,925 of CALKYE010000013.1, read as the reverse complement.
CTGCGGCACGTAGGCCTCGAGGTGCGCCAGGTCGTTCGCTTCCTTGATCAGGTTGCGCGCGATCACGAGGCGCTGGATCTGGTTGGTGCCCTCGTAGATCTGAAGGATCTTCGCGTCGCGGAAGCACTTCGCGATCGGGTAGTCCTCCATGAACCCGTAGCCGCCGAAGATCTGCACCGCGTCGGTCGCGACCTCCATCGCGGTGTCGGTCGCGAAACACTTCGCCATGGCCGCGTACTTGGTCACACCGTCGGTGCGGCCGGCGTCGATCTGCGCGGCCGCGGAGTACACGAGCCAGCGCGCCGCCTCGGTCTTCATGGCCATGTCGGCGAGCATCTTCTGGACCATCTGGAAGCTCGAGATCGGCGCGTCGAACTGACGGCGGCGGTTGGCGTAGACCAGCGCCAGGTCGAGCGCGCCCTGCGCGGCGCCGACGGCCTGGGCCGCAACGCCGGGACGCGCGCAGTCGAGCGTCATCATCGCGTGCTTGAAGCCCATGCCCGGCCGGCCGCCGATCAGGTTCGACTTCGGAACCCGCACGTTGTCGAAGTGCGTCTCGACCACCGGCACGGTGCGGATGCCCATCTTGTTCTCGATCTTCTTGACCGAGAAGCCGGGCGTGCCCTTCTCGACGACCAGCGCGCTGATGCGGCGCGACTTCGAGGTCGGGTCGGTGACGCAGAACACCGAGTAGATGTCGGCGACGCCGCCGTTGGTGGTCCACTTCTTCTCGCCGCAGATGACGTAGTGGTCGCCGTCCTCGACCGCCGTCACGGACAGCCCGCCCGCGTCGGAGCCGGCGAACTTCTCGCTCAGGCAGAAGGCGACGAACTTCTCGCCGCGCGCGATCTGCGGCAGCCACTTCTGCTTCTGCTCCTCGGTGCCGCCGAGGATGATCGGGAACGAGCCGAGCGCGTTGACCGCGAAGGCCACGCCGAAGCCCGAGTCGGCCTTGGCCAGCTCCTCGGTGACCATCGCCAGGGCGAGCACGCCCGCGCCGTGGCCGCCGTACTCCTTGGGCACGAAGGTCTTGAACAGCCCCGCCTCCGCCACCGCGCGCGCAGCGTCCCAGTTGTACTCCTGGAGCTGGTCGTACTTGGCGCACGAGGGCCGCACGTACTTCTCGGCGATCTCTCGCGCCTTGGCCGCCAGTTCCTTGGCTTGGTCACTGAAGACGATGTTGTCGCGCATGGCGGTGGGAATCCTGTCGATCGATTTGTGCGGGGCGAGAAAAGGACAGGAATTGTAGCGCGACGCCCCCCTCGCACAGGCGGCTGCCCACGCACGGAAGCACGGGGCGAAGTGCGTAACGCCGAGCGCTCCGCGACGTCCCGCGCGATCGCCGAACGCTGCGCCCCAGCTCCCCTCGGCTTCGAACTCGGCGCGCGGCGCGCCGCGAAGCTCAGTTGCCTCGGAACGGCCAAGTCGCGCGAAAGGCGTGGATCCAGCCCGGACGGTGAAGGAGCGCCTCGGCGCGCAACGTCCCGCGAGCGTCCGTAGAGCTCGGGCGCGCTCGCTCCGGCGCACACGCGCCGATCGATGGATCGTCGAGGAGTGAGAGCTCGGTGTGCGGAGCGATCGAGAGCGGCGGAAGAACGAGTTCGCAGCGCGCGAACGCGGGTCCGTCCTCGCGCATCAGGCCGTCGGCCGACACCGCGAACTTGGCCGGCCGCTGGGCGCTCGAGATCTCGATCGACTCGTCCCCACGGTTACGCAGCACGACGCGCAGCGAATTCGCGAGCGTAGGCGCGCTGCGCGGATCGCGATCGGCGCGCAGCGTGACTTCGAGCTCCAACGGCGAGCTCACCGGCCAGGCGACCTTGTTGGACACGAGGCGAAACGGCGGCGTCGAAGCCATCGCACCGAACGCGGCCGGAGCGGGAAGCGCTCGATTGAACTCGTCACGGATCGGCAGCGCCCTGAAG
>CALKYE010000012.1 GCA_938003765.1 uncultured Planctomycetia bacterium | reverse complement strand
CGCGAGCGAGACACGCCGCGCGAGCGCCTATCGAGGCGCGGAGCCGACTGTTACCATGCTCGATCGCTCCGTTTCGAGCGGACTCTCGCACAACGCACCAGAGCCGAGTCTCCTCAACCGATCCATGACCACGAGCGCCATCCGCGTTCGCGGCGCGCGAGCCCACAACCTCGCGAACGTCGACGTCGACATCCCGCGCCACCGCCTGGTGGCGATCACGGGGGTGTCCGGGTCGGGAAAGAGCTCTCTGGCCTTCGACACGCTCTTCCGCGAGGGGCAGCGCCGCTTCCTGGAGACGCTCTCGGCGTACGCGCGCCAGTTCCTGGGGCGGATGGAGAAGCCCGACGTCGACGCCATCGAAGGCCTCGCGCCGGCCATCGCGGTCGACCAGGCGGCGGCAAGTTCGAGCCCGCGCTCGACGGTGGGCACCCTGACCGAGGTCTTCGACCACCTGCGCGTCCTGTTCGCGCGCGCCGGTGTTCCGCACTGCCCGCAGTGCGACGTGCCGCTGCGCTCGATGACGCCCGAGGCGATCGTGCAGGCGGCGCTGGAGGAGTTCGACGGCCAGTCGGTGAGCGTGCTCGCGCCGCTCGTGCGCGACCGCAAGGGCGAGCACCGCGACGTGCTCGACGGCCTCAAGCGCCGCGGACTCGTGCGCGCGCGCGTCGACGGGAAAGTGGTCCGCATCGAGGAGGCGCCGGCCCTCGCGCGCTACGTGCGACACACGATCGAGGCCGTCGTCGACCGGCTCAAGCTGGTCAAGGCCGAGCCCGGTCGCCTGCGCGAAGCCGTCGAGAGCGCGCTCGAGCTCTCGGGCGGCGACGTGATCGTCGTGCGCGCCGACGGCGGCGACGCGGCGCTCGAGCGCGGTTGGTCGACCAGTCGCAACTGTCCCGGCTGCGGTGCGGACACCCCGCCGCTCGAACCGCGCCTGTTCTCGTTCAACTCGCCGCACGGCGCGTGTCCGGGCTGCGAAGGCCTGGGCCTCCAGCGCAAGCCGAGCGAGTCCCGCCTGGTTCGCGATCCGTCGCTCTCGATCCGCGACGGCGCGCTCGCCGTCACGCGCAAGCAAGGCGGCGCGCTGCTCTACCCGTACGTCCAGTTCAGCTTCCTCGAGCGCGTCGCCGAGGCCTTCGACTTCGACCTCGACACGCCCTGGCGCGAGCTGCCGCGCCGCGCGCAGAAGGTCGTGCTCTACGGCTCGGGCGAGGAGCGCTTCGACGATCGCTTCGAGTGGAACGGAGCGAAGTACCAGGGCTCGGTCGAGTGGAAGCGCCGCTTCAAGGGCGTGATCCCCGCGCTGCAGCAGGCTGGCGGAAAGGGGCGCAGCACGGCGCTCAAGTTCTTCGCGATCGCGCCGTGCGAGGACTGCGCGGGCACGCGCCTCAAGCCGGCTGCGCTCGCGGTGAAGCTGGCGGGCGTCTCGCTGCGCGAGCTGCTCAACCTCTCGATCGAGCAGTTCGAAGCGCGGATGCGCGCGCTGACCCTCAGCACGCGCGAGGCGCGGATCGCGCGCGACCTGCTCGGAGAAATCCTGCGCCGCACGGCCTTCCTGCGGCAGGTCGGACTCGACTACCTCACGCTGGCGCGCGGCGCCGACACGCTCTCGGGCGGCGAAGCGCAGCGCATCCGACTCGCGGCGCAGCTCGGCAGCGCGCTGCAGGGCGTGCTGTACGTGCTCGACGAGCCGTCGATCGGCCTGCACGCGCGCGACCACGCGCAGTTGCTCGGCGCGCTGCAGGGCCTGCGCGACGGCGGCAACACCGTGGTGGTCGTCGAGCACATCGAAGCGACGCTGCGCGCCGCCGACCACATCATCGACGTCGGCCCGGGCGCGGGCCGCGAAGGCGGACAGATCGTCGCGAGCGGAACTCCCAAGGAGGTCGCGCGCGCCGACACGCCCACGGGCCGCTTCCTGCGCGGCGAACTGCGCATCCCCGCGCCGCCGACGCGCCGCACGGGCAACGGCAAGTCGCTGGTGATCCGCGGCGCACGAGCGTTCAACCTCAAGGGCTTCGACGTGTCGTTCCCGCTCGGGACGCTGACCGTCGTGTGCGGCGTGAGCGGCTCGGGCAAGTCCACGCTGATCGAGCGCATCCTCACGCCGGTGCTGCGCGAGCACCTCGAGCGCGAGGGCGAAGCTCCCGGCGAGCACGACAAGGTCGAAGGGCTCGCGCACGTCGGCGATCTGGTGTGGATCGACGCGACGCCGATCGGCCGCACGCCGCGCAGCAACCCGGCGACGTACACGGGCGTGTTCGATCCGATCCGCGATCTGTTCGCGAGCCTCCCGGAGGCGCGCCTGCGCGGCTACACCAAGTCGCGCTTCTCGTTCAACGTCGCTGGCGGACGCTGCGAAGCGTGCGGAGGCGCCGGCGCGAAGCTGGTCGAGCTGCAGTTCCTCGCGCCCGTCACGGTGCAGTGCGACGAGTGCAGCGGGGAGCGCTTCCAGGCGCAGACGCTCGACGTGCGCTTCAAGGACAAGTCGATCGCCGACGTGCTCGCGATGACCGTCGAGGAGGCGCTCGAGCTCTTCAAGGACCACCCCAAGATCGCCCGGCCGCTCGAAGTGATGCAGCAGGTGGGGCTGTCGTACCTGACGCTGGGACAGCCCTCGACAACGATTTCGGGCGGCGAGGCGCAGCGCATCAAGCTCGTCACCGAGCTGCAGAAGCGCGCGCGCTCGCACACGCTCTACCTGCTCGACGAGCCGACGACGGGCCTCCATCCGCAGGACGTGGCCAAGCTGGTCGGCGCGCTGCAGTCGCTGGTCGACACTGGCCACAGCGTGATCCTGATCGAGCACAACCTCGACGTGATCCGCGCGGCGGACCACGTGATCGACCTGGGGCCTGGCGGCGGCGCCAGCGGGGGCGAGCTCGTCGCGCAAGGCACGCCGGAGCAGATCGCCAAGTCGGCGCGCTCCGCGACGGGCGCGGCGCTGCGCGGCGAGTTCGCGCGCAACGCGAAGGCGGCGAAGGACTCGGCGCCGGCGCAGCCTTCCGACGTGATCTCCGTCGTCGACGCGAACACGCACAACCTCAAGCACGTCTCGATCGACATCCCGCGCGACTCGCTGGTCGTGGTCACGGGCCCCAGCGGCAGCGGCAAGAGCTCGCTCGCGCTCGACACGATCTACACCGAGGGACGGCGGCGCTTCGTGGAGTCGCTCTCGACGTACGCGCGCCAGTTCCTCGGCAATCGCGACAAGCCGCCGGTGGAGCGCATTTCCGGACTGGGCCCCTCGGTGGCGGTGGAAGCGGGGACCTCGCGCGGTCATCCGCGCTCGACCGTCGCCACCACGACCGAGATCCACGACCACCTGCGCGTGCTGTGGGCCCGCGCGGGAACGGCGCGCTGTCCCAAGCACCGCGTCGCACTGGTGGCGAGCGATCCGGCGCGCATCGCGCGCGCGGTCATCAAGTCGTACTCCGGACGCAAGGGCTGGATCGTCGCGCCCATGCTCGGCCCGGGCGGCGCGCAGTCCGGCGACAGCGCGGAGCTGTTCGACAAGCACCTGGCGGCCTGGAAGGCTGCGGGCTTCGTGCGCGTGCTGATCGACGGCGTCGAAGCGCGCCTCGACGCGCCGACGCGGCCTGCGCTGACGGCCGAATCGCGCGTCGACCTCGTGCTCGACCGTTTCAGCTTCAACGCCGCGGCGCGCGCGCGCATCGCGGAGGCCGCCGAGCAAGCCGCCGAGCACGCCAGCGGGCGCGTGAGCGTGGTCGTCGCCGCGCAGTCCGACGAGACCGCCGCGCGCGCGGAGTTCTCCACCGCCGGTGCGTGCGCCGAGTGCGGCCATCGCCTCGCGCACAAGCTCGACCCGCGGCTGTTCTCGTTCAACACGCACGCCGGCGCGTGTCCGGACTGCGGCGGCCTGGGGCAGACCAGTCGCTGCGATCCGGCCAAGCTCGTCGTCGATCCGAACCTGCCGCTCGCCGACGGCGCGCTGCACACGAAGTTCGCGCGCTATCTGGTCAAGGGCAAGGGCTACTACGAGCACCTGTTCTTCGAAGTCGCGCGCCAGCACCGCGTCGATGTTCGCAAGCCCTTCGCGAAGCTGACCGCCGCGCAGCAGGCGCTCCTGCTTCACGGCGTGGGCGCGAAGCCGCTGTACTCGGTCACGATCGCCCGCGAGAGCACGAACGCCGAGATCGAAGAGCGCTTCACGGCCGACTGGCCGGGTCTGTGCGGTCACGTCGACGCGTGGCGGCGCAAGACCGACGACCCCGAGTGGGCCGCGCTGCTCGAGACGGTGATGACGACCGTGCGTTGCCCCGGTTGCGAAGGCGAGCGGCTGGGTCCGGACGCGCGCGCCGCGACCGTCGGCAAGACGCGGCTCCCCGAGTTCCTCGCGTGGTCCGTGTCGAACGCGCTGACGTGGCTCGAGAAGCTCGAGTTGCCGCGCGCGGCTCGCGACGCCGTCGGACCGGTGGTGGAGGAGCTGCGCTCGCGCCTCGCTCTGCTGCACAAGGTCGGCCTGGGCTATCTGACGCTCGATCGCGCGACCCACACGCTGTCGGGCGGCGAAGCACGGCGCGTGCGGCTCTCGGCGAACCTCGGATCGCAGCTCGTCGGCGTGTGCTACGTGCTCGACGAACCGACGGTCGGCTTGCACCCCGCCGACGTCGATCGGCTCACCGACGCCTTGCGCGAGCTGGTCGAGCGCGGCAACAGCGTGCTCGTGGTCGAACACGACGAGAGCGTGATGCGCCGCGCGGACTTCTTGATCGACATGGGCCCCGGCGCCGGACGCCTCGGCGGTCAGGTGGTGGCCGCGGGCTCGCCCGAACAGATCGAAGCCGACCCGAACTCGACCACGGGCGCTGCGTTGCGCGGCGAGTTCGAGCTCGCGCGCAGCACCGACGCCCCGACCACGCCGTCGGAACAGCGTCTGCCCGAGGGCTCGTTCGTGCGGCTGCGCGGCGCGCGCGGCAACAACCTGCGCGCGGTGGACTTCCAGGCGCGCTTCGGCGCGATCACGGGCTTGTGCGGCCCCTCGGGCGCCGGCAAGAGCACGTTGATCCTCGACACGCTCGTGCCCGCGTTGAGCGGCGAGGCGCCGGCGCAGCGTTGGAAGTCGCTCGAGACGCCGCAGGATTGGACGCCGCGCGTGGTGCTCATCGACGCCAGTCCCATCGGGCGCTCGCCGGCCAGCACGCCCGCGACCTACACGGGACTGCTCGAACCGATCCGCGAGCTGTTCTCACGCACGCCGGACGCGCGCATGCGCGGACTGGGGCCGAGCCACTTCTCCTTCAACTCGGTGAAGGGCCGCTGCCCGGCCTGCGAAGGCAAGGGCGCGCAGCTCGTCGAGATGCAGTTCCTCGCGGACCTGTGGATGGAGTGCGAGGAATGCCAGGGTCAGCGCTACGCGCCGGCGGTGCTCGAGGTCCGCTACCGCGGGAAGAGCGTCGCCGACGTGCTCGCGTTGTCGGTCGACGAAGCGCTCGAGTTCCTCGCCGCGCATCCGCGGGCGCTGTCGATCCTCCAGACCCTGCGCGACGTGGGCCTCGGCTACATGTCGCTCGGTCAGAGCTCGACCACGCTGTCCGGCGGCGAAGCGCAGCGCGTGAAGCTGGCCAGCGAGCTGTTCGACGACGCGACGCGCGCGCCCAGCGTGATCGTGCTCGACGAGCCGAGCACCGGACTGCACGCCAGCGACGTGAGCAAGCTCGCCGGCGTGCTCGATCGACTGGCGCGCGAGGGCCACGCCGTGGTGCTGATCGAGCATCACGTCGAGCTGCTCACCATCTGTGACGAACTGTTCGAACTCGGACCCGGCGGCGGCGAGAACGGAGGCGAGTTGATCGCGTCCGGTTCGCCCCGCGAACTCGCGACGCATCCCGCGTCGGTGACCGGTCCGTTCCTCTTTGCTCGCGAGCGCACGCGCTCGCTGCCTTCTGCAGGGACGCGCCGGCGCGCGCCCCGCGCTCAGCCCCAGGAGCTGCGCTCGTGATCCGCCCCGACAATCCCCTGATCGTGCAGAGCGACCGCTCGCTGATGCTGCACACCGTCCGCGCCGTGGTCGACGCCAAGGGTCGGCCCGCGCGCGACGCCTCGGGCCAGCCGCTCACCGAGGAGCACCCGCGCTTCGCCGCAGCGCGCGACGCGTTGTGCGCCTTCGCGGAGCTGGAGAAGAGCCCCGACTACCTCCACACGTACCGCATCACGCCGGTCTCGATCTGGAACGCAGCGGCTCTGGGGCTGAGCGCCGACCAGATCGCGCAGACGCTCGACGAGTTCTCGTGCGTGCCGGTGCCGCCGCGCGTCGTGGCCGACATCCGCGAGTGGATCGCGCGTTACGGGCTCTTGCGCATCGAGCGCCGCGAAGGCGCGGACGGAGCTGCGCGCTTCGAGCTCGTGTCGCACTCGAGCGAGGCGCTGAAGGAGGCCCTGGGTCACGAGTCGGTGCGCAAGCTGTGCTCGCGCGACGAGCAGGACCGCGTGTGGGTCGATCCGCTTGCGCGCGGCTCGATCAAGCAGACGCTGATCAAGATCGGCTACCCGGTCGAGGACCGCGGCGGCTACGTCGAGGGCGACTCGCTCGCGATCGCGCTCCGCCCCAAGACCAAGTCAGGCCGCTCGTTCGCGCTGCGCCCGTACCAGCGCGCCGCGGGCGACACGTTCCACGCGCGCGGCTCGGCCGCGGGCGGCAACGGCGTGATCGTGCTGCCCTGCGGCGCCGGCAAGACCGTCGTCGGCCTGTACGTGATGAGCCTGGTCGGCTCCAAGACGCTGATCCTCACCACGAACACGGTCGCGGTGCGCCAGTGGCGCGAAGAGATCCTCGACAAGACCGGCCTCGATCCCGAGCAGGTCGCGGAGTACACGGGCGATCACAAGGCCGTGGCGCCGGTGACCATCACCACGTACCAGATGCTCACCTGGCGGCGCTCGAAGAGCGACGTGTTCGAGCACTTCGACCTGTTCGGCAAGGAGAACTGGGGCCTGGTCGTGTACGACGAGGTGCACCTCTTGCCCGCGCCGGTGTTCCGCGCGACGGCGGACCTGCAGGCGCGACGTCGACTCGGACTCACGGCCACGCTGGTGCGCGAAGACGGCAAGGAAGACGAGGTCTTCTGCCTGATCGGCCCCAAGCGCTACGACGTGCCCTGGAAGGTGCTCGAGGGACAGGGCTTCATCGCGACCGCGAGTTGCACCGAAGTGCGCGTGCCGCTCGATCCGGCGCTCAAGCCCGCCTACGTCGCGGCGAGCGCTCGCAACAAGTTCCGCGTGGCCTCGGAGAACCCCGCCAAGACCGCGGTGGTGGAGAGCCTGATCGCCAAGCACGCCGGCGGGCGCATCCTGATCATCGGGCAGTACATCGATCAGTTGAACGCGCTGTCCGAGCGACTGCGCGCGCCGCTGATCATGGGCAAGACGCCCTCGAGCGAGCGCGAGCGTCTGTACGCGGCCTTCAAGTCCGGCGAGATCAGCGTCCTGATCGTCTCCAAGGTCGGCAACTTCGCGGTGGACCTGCCCGAGGCCAACGTCGCGATCCAGATCTCCGGCACGTTCGGCTCGCGACAGGAGGAGGCCCAACGCCTCGGCCGCATCCTGCGCCCCAAGAGCGACGGTTCCGCAGCGGCGTTCTACTCGGTCGTGACGCTCGGATCGCGCGACCAGGAGTTCTCCGAGAAGCGTCAGTTGTTCCTGACCGAGCAGGGCTACAGCTACGAGATCATCGAGGCTGCGCAGCTCGGTCACGCGCCCTCCAGCGAGACTGCGACGTGAGCCAGGAAGCCCCCAAGGACGTCGCGGCGCAGAACGGAGCGCAGGCCGCGGCTTCGCCGGAAGCCGAGCGCGTTCACCAGCAGCAGCGCGCGCGCGTCGCTGCGCGGCTCGAACTCGCGAGCGCCGCGGAGTTGACCGAGCTCCACCAGTTCTGGGCGCCGCAGGACGCGCCTCCGCCGCCGTCGAACCCCAGCGAGCTGCGCCGCATGATCGCGGGCTGGATGAGCGACGGCGAGTGCGTCGAGGCGCGCTTGACCGTGCTCGGCCGCCGCGCGTCGCGCGTGATCACGCCGTTCCTCGACGCTCCCAACTACACGCGCAGCGCCGCGGAGCTCCACGACGACAAGGGCCTGCACGGACTGTCGAGCTTCGAGATCGACTCGGCGCTGGAGCTGCTCGTGCGGCACGCGTTCCTCGCGCAGGCGCCCGAGCGGAAGGCGCGCAGCTCCGCGGGAGCGCCGCTGGCCTTGCCGGTCGAACTCGGCGACGCGCTGCTGCGCCAACAACGCGCCAAGCGGCGCGGCGTGTTCGATCTGCTCACGCTGCGCGGTTTCCTCGACCGCCAGTACGACGATCCCTCGCGCGCGCGGCGCATGTCGCCGACGCGACTGCGTGAGATGTACAAGATGTACTCCAACGAGACGGCGGCCGTGGCGCGCATCGAGCGCCTGCCGGCCGACGTCCGTCCGCTGATCGAGAAGTGCGTGCTGCAGTTCGGCGGACTGTTGCCGCGCGCGCTGTTCGAGCGCATGGAGGTCGAGCAGCCCAACTGGAACGGCGCGCGCTGGAAGCAGGTGCTCGAGGAGTCGCTGGTCGGCACCGTCGAACGCCTCGAGCTGACGCGCTACGGCCTGCACCACGGCGACGAGACGTTGCTGGTGTTCAACGAGGTCGCGCTGGCCTGGTTGCGCCGCGTGGCGGTGCCCGGCGACCCCGATCGGCCGCACGAGGAACACTCGCTGGGCGTCGACCTGGTCTCGAACATCTCGCGCTTCATGGGCTACCTGCTCGAGCACAACGTGCGCTTCACCGTGCGCGGCGAGATCTTCAAGACCACGGAGAAGCGCATCCAGGAGGAGCTGATCCCCAACCCCGGCCGGGAGCTGACCCGCGCGGCGGTGCTCGACTTCATCTTCGAGTTCACGCGCAGCTTCGGACTGATCGAGTCCACCGGCGAGCGCACCTTCGCCATGACGAGCGAGGGACGCGCTTGGGAGCAGCGCACGCTCGAACAGAAGCTCGAGTTGCTCGTCGAGTACGTGTGCGACGAGCGCGACGTGGCGGGCGACTGGCGCCACCACTCTCACCTGCGTCGCATTTTCATGCGCTTGCTCAAGCGCGTCGAACCGCTGGAGTGGTACGACCTGATGTACCTGCCGTTCCTGGCGCGCAACACCTACCTCGCGAGCCTGGACCAGCTCGGCATCGAGCAGGCCGTGAGCGCGCGCGGCGGCGCCTCGAGCTATGCGCCCCTCGAGGATCCGCAGCGCCTGGCGTGGAACATCTCGCGTTGGGTGCGCCAGCGCCTGTACCTGCTCGGACTCGTCGATCTGGGCTACGACAAATCGGGTCGACCGGTCGCGCTGCGCCTCACGCGCGTGGGCGCCAAGCTGCTGGGCCTGGCCGACGGCTCGCCGCACTCGCCGCCGATGCTCGGCAGCCTGATCGTCACGCCCGACTTCGAAGTCGTGCTGTTCCCGACCGGCGACGACGCCGAGCTGGTGCACGAACTCGATCGCTTCTGCGTGCGCGAGAAGCAGGGCGAGACGCTGCACTTCCGCATCCACGAACGCTCCGTGCAGCGCGCGCTGTCGGAGGGCATGCACCTCTCGCGCATCCTCGCCACGCTGCGCAAGCAGTCGCGCACGCCCACGCCGCAGAACGTGCTGTACTCGCTGCGCGACTGGGCCAACCGCGCGGGGCTGTTGATCCTCGACGCCCGGCTGGTGCTGCACGGCGAGGACAGCGAGACCTTGCGACGCTTCCAACAGGACGCGGGCGTGAAGGGTTTCGTGCGCGAGGCGCTCGACGAGCACAACCTGCAGCTCAAGTCGCGCTACGCGCCGCGCCGTCTGGCGAGTCTGCTGCGCGAGTTCGGCTACCTCGTCGAACTCGAGGGCGCCGCGTCGTGAGGCCGCCTCCGCTCGTCGCGCTCACGCCCGGCGAGCTCGACGAACGCACGGCGCGCACCTGGCTAGCAAGCCTCGAATCGCTGTTCGCCGCCGGCTGGCGCGGAGTGGTGCTGCGCGAGTTCCGCCTCGGCGACCGCAGCTATCTCGACCTCGCACGCGCCGTGCGAAACGTCTGGCCGCGCGACGCGGGCGGTTGGCTGTGCGTCCACGATCGCGCGCACCTCGCATCCGAGAGCGACGCCGACGCGGTCCAGCTCAGCGGCGCATCGCTGACTCCCGCGCTCGTGCGGCCGTGGCTCGATGCGCGTTGCTCCATCGGACTCTCGACGCACGCCGAGGATGCGACGGAGCGCTGGGCCGGCGCGGACTGGATCGTCCACGGCCCGGTGCAGCGCACGTCCAAGCCGCACGCGCGCGAGCCCGTCGGCTGGAGCGGCTTGTCCGCGGCCGTCGAGCGCTCGCCGGCGCCGGTGTGGGCTCTGGGCGGCCTCGCTCCCGAGCACGTCGCGCAGGCCAGGGCCTGCGGAGCCGCGGGAGTCGCGGTGTGGTCCGGAGTCTTCGGCAGCGCCGACCCGCTCGCGGCCGCCGCGAAGTACCTGCAGGCCTGGCGCAGCGCGCCCGGGGCGTAGGATCCGCGCGTGGTCTGGAACGAGGATTCCCTGCACCGTTGGTTGGGCCGCGTGCTGCGACCGCGCGGACTGGCGACCGACTTCGGCAACGACGCCGCCGTGCTCGCCGGCGCGCTCGAGCGCGCGGTGCTGTGTGCGGACCAGGCGATCGAAGGCGTGCACTTCCTCCCGGACGCGCCGCCGGTGAGCGTCGGCCGCAAGGCCTGCGCGCGCGCGCTCAGCGATCTCGCCGCGAGCGCCGCACGACCGCGCGCCGTGCTGCTGACGCTGCGCGCTCCGATCAGCACGGACGAGAGCCGCCTGCGAGCGCTGATCCGCGCGGTGCAGAGCGAAGCCCGGCGTCTGGGCGCCGAACTGATCGGCGGCGACCTCGCCTGCGCGCCGGGGCCGCTCTCGATGAGCGTCACCGCGGTGGGGGAGTTGGCGCACGGAGTGAAGCCCGTCTCGCGCGCGGGCGCACGCGCCGGACAGGTGCTCGTCGCCACGGGACCGTTCGGCGGCAGCGTTCTCGGCCGTCACCTGCGCATCGAGCCGCGCTTCGGCGAGGGCGCGTGGCTCGCGCGACTGGGCGCGACCGCGATGATGGACGTGAGCGACGGACTCGCGCTCGACCTCTCGCGCATGGCGCGCGCCTCTGGAGTGGCGTTCGAAGTCGAGCGCGCGCCGATTCACCGCGACGCACGCCGCCTGGCGCGCTCGAGCGGTCGCACGGCGCTCGAGCACGCGCTCGGCGACGGCGAAGACCACGAGCTCATCGCGACGCTGCCGAAGGACGCGGTCGAACGGGCTCTGCGCGAGGCGCCGCGCCATTGCCCAGGCTTCGCCGTGATCGGCCGCGTGAAGCGAGGCGAAGGCGTGTTCGTGCCACGCGACGAGAAGGGCGGAGCGAGCGTGCGCTTCGATGGACGCGGAGGATGGCTGCATGGCGCCCGCGCCTGACGCGCGCAACGTGCTGCGGGTCGAGACCGACGGCCCGGAGGGCACCGAGGACTTCGCCGCGCGGTTCGCGCGCACGCTCCGCGCAGGCGACGTGATCGCGTTGCACGGCGAGCTCGGCGCCGGCAAGACCTGCTTCGTGCGCGGGCTGGCGCGCGGGATGGGGCTCTCGGCGCAGGTCTCGAGCCCGACCTTCGCGCTGCTCCACGCCTACGAGGGGACTCTGCCCCTGCACCACCTCGACGCCTGGATGAGCGCCCGCGGCGAGGCCTTCCTGCGCGACGGCGGCGCCGCCTGGCTGCGCTCCGACGGCGTGTGCGCCATCGAATGGGCCGAGCGCGTGGCCGACTGGCTTCCGCCGGAGCGCTTCGAAGTGCGGCTGGAGCACGCCGGCGAGGAGCGCAGGCGCATCGAGGTGCGCTGGACCGGCCCCGAGGACCGCCTGGGGGCCCTCGCCGCCGAAAGCTGGCCGACGAGCGGGAGCTCGCCGTGAACCGCCGCCCGCGGCGCGCGTTGGAGCGTTCGCCTTGAAAGGCGTCTGGGATGCCGAGCGAGACCCCCTGGTTGCGCTCCAACGCGGCGATCCGGCGCCCTTCGAAGCCTTCGTCCGCAGCGAACTGCCCACCTTGCTCGCGTTCTTCGCGCACCTGGGGGCCGAGCGCACCGAGGCCGAGGACCTCTCCCAGGAAGTGTTCGTGAAGCTGTACAAGAGCGCCTCCCAATACGAGCCCCGCGCGGCGTTCTCGTCGTACGCCCTGCGCGTGGCCCGGAACGCCTGGATCGACCGCCGGCGGCGCCGCGCGGCGCGGCCCGGGGGCGCGTCGCTCGACGAGCCGGGCGAAGGGGAGCGCGCGCCGCTCGGGGAGCAGCTTCCGGCGCCGGCCAGCGACGTCCTCGCGATCGCTGCGCTCGCCGAGGACCGCCAGCGCCTGCGCGCCGCGCTCGCGCAACTGCCGCCCGCTCACGCCGCGGTGTTCGATCTGGCCGTGCTGCGCGAGCGGCCCTACTCCGAGATCTCCGAGCTGCTGTCGATCCCGGTCGGCACGGTGAAGTCCCGCGTGTTCAACTCGCTGCGCAAGCTGCGCGAGATCCTCGAAGGAGGACGCGATGGTTCATGAGCACTCCCGCGCGGGCCACCCGGCCCCGCACCGCCACTGGAGCGAGGACGAGCTGTTCGAGCTCGCGGCGGGCTTGAGCCCGACGCCCGTGGATTCGGACTGCGCCGAGTGCCGCGCGCGGCTCGACGCCGTCAGCGCCGGCATCGGGAGGCTGCGCAGCGTCGCGGCCGAGCGCCGGAACGCTGAGTCCGCTCTCGTCGAGCGCATCCTCGCGGCGACGGTGCGCGAGAACTTCGACTGGCGCGGCGATCTGACGCTGGTCACGAACTTCGTGCGTGAACGCCTGCGCGCGTCTCCCTTGCTGCGCTTGGCGGCGGCGCTGCTCTTCATCAACGCGGCCGCCCTGCCGGTCCTGGCCTGGATCGTGCTCCGCTCGGAGCAGGCGGCGCCGCACTTCTTCAGCGCGCTCGAGCCGCTGCCGCGCGAATCGGCCTTCGCCGAGCCCGTGGTCGAGCCGCCGGCGCCCCTGGAGATCGGCGAGGAGTCCGAACCGCGACTGGTCGAGCTGAGCGCCGACGAGCACGCCGCGAAGGCGCGCTGGGCGGCCGAGCGCGAGCGCCAGGCCGCGTTGTTGCGCGCGTTCGATTGGCCCGCGGCGAAGGACGACGGAGTTCGGGCCGGCGACGGCCTCGCGCAGCGCCTGTGGGTGCGCTCGCGACAGGCGACGCACGGCGTGAGCGCGCCCGCAGCTTGGGCGACCGAGCGCGCGCGCTGGAGCAGCTCGAACCTCGACGTCGAGCGCCTGGACCTGCTCGCACTGGAGCTGGAGATCGAGCTCGACCGCGTCGCGCGCGGCGCGGACGCGCGGGCGGCGCGCGAGCTGTGCGAGGAGTGGGCGCCGCTCATCCGCGCAGGCCGCAGCGAGTTGGCGCAGTGGGCGCTCGCGCGGGCCGCGCGCCTGGGTTTGGCGCAGTACGACGACGCCGAGGCGATCAGCGGCGCGCTGTTCGATTCGAGCTGGTTCGAGGCGCTGCGCCGCAGCGCAGAGCAGCCGCGCTCCCAGGCGGCGCGCTCGCAAGGTGAGGCGGCGCTCGTGCGAGAGTGGCTCGCGCGAGGCGATCGCAGGTAACGAACGCCGTCGGCGTCTTTCGTGGCGCCGTCGTTCGCGGCCGCGGTCGCGACGCGTTTCGTCCCCGCAGGTCGCGCGAGCGGCCCCAACAACCTTTGCGGACGCGCTGGCGGGCTTCGTGGCCCCGATCCCGGGCGCCCGCTACTCTCTTGCGCCTATGTTGCGAGTCAGCGCGCCCTTCTCGGCCCCGTTCCACGGCGCCCTCGTGCCCTCGATCGTCCTCGCCGCCGCGCTCCTCAGCGGGACGGCGCGTTCGCAGTCGGACGCCCCGCTCGAACTCTCGCTCGAGGCGGCCATCGAAGCCGCGCTCGGCAACGATCTGGGCCTGAAGATCGAGGAGGTGGCGGCCGAAGTCGCGTCGTTCACGTTCGCCGGGAGCTGGGGTCGCTTCGACCCGGTGTTCCGCGCCTCGGCCTCGTACACCAACTCCGAAGTCCAGCAGTTCGTGTTCGCCGGCAACGGCTTCCAGACGATCAGCTTCGACATCGAGAACAAGTCTCTGTCGAGCGGCATCGACTACCCGCTGACCACCGGCGGCACCCTGAGCGCATCGATCGACTACTCGCGCACGGACGGCTTCAACGCGCCGCTGCCGGTCAATTCGGCGCTCGCTCTGGCGTTCAACCAGCCCTTGCTGCGCGGCCGCGGCGAGAGCTACGCCACCAGCCAGCAGCGCGAGAACGAGCTGCGCTACCGGCGCGCCGTCGAGCGCTTGCGCCAGTCGCGCCAAACGCTGCACCGCCAGGTCAGCGACGCGTACTGGGAGCTCGTCGCCGCGCAGGAGCAACTGCGCGTGGCCAGCGAGACCCTGGCGCTGGGCCGCGAGCAGCTCGATCAGAACCGCCGCCGCCTCGCGGCCGGCGTCGGCACCGAGGTCGAAGTGCTGCAGGCCGACACGAACGTCGCGCAGCGCATCGAGCAGCAGCTCCAGCGCCAGGTCGCCGTGCAGAACGCCGAGGACCGCCTCAAGGGACTGATGTTCCCCGGCAAGTCGCGCGACTCGTGGGAGCGCGAGCTGCGCCTCACGAGCATGCTGCCCGAAGACGAGCCCGAGCCCAGCGGCGATTGGTCGGCTTCGGTCGCCGTCGCGCTCGCGCGCCGTTCCGAGTTGCGCCAGCAGGTGCTCGAGATCGAAGCGGCGGAACAGGGCGTGATCCGCGCCGCCAGCGAACGCCGGCCCGCGCTCGACTTCTCGCTCTCCGCGCGCAGCGCCGCTCAGTCGGCCAACGAGGGGGACTCGATCGACTCGGTCTTCGGCTGGGAGCTCCCGGCGACCACGGTGTCGCTCGCGTTCAGCACGCCCATCGGCAATCGCGCAGCGCACAACGCCGAGCTCTCCGCGCGCGCGGCGGTGCGTTCCGCGCGCTTGACCTACGACCGCCTCGAGTCGCAGATCGTCGAGGAGGTGCGCGTCGCCGAGCGCAACGTGCGCTACCAGCTCCAGGCCGTGCGAGCAGCGGCCGCGAGCCGCGAACTGGCCCGACGCCAACTGGCGGCGGAGCAGGCGCGCTACCGCGAGGGACTGTCGACCAACTTCCAGGTGCTCGAGTTCCAGCAGCAGCTCGCCGAGTCGCTGTACTCGCACACGCTGGCGCGCTCCAACCTGGTGAAGGCTCTCACCGCGCTCTCCTTCGCCGAAGGTGTCCTGGGTGAAACGACGCGCTGAAACCGAACGGGCCGCAGCGGGCCGTCAGCTCGCATGGGCGGCGCTGCTGCTGGTCTCGGCCTGCTCCGACGGCGAAAGCGCCACGAAGCAAGAGACGCCCGTCGACTCCAGCGCCGCGAGTTCCAACGTCGGCGCCGATGCAAGCCAGGGTCAAACGCAGCGTGCGGCCGGGGACTCGACGACCTCCGAAGTCGACGCCGCGCTGCGCGCCGACCCGCGCCTCGCGCACCTTCTCGCGCCTTGCGCCAAGTGGGATCACTACGACGTCGACACCGCGGACGTCGGCCCGATCCTGGTCGAGATGCTGCTGCGCGGCGACCGTGACGCGCTGCGCCGCGGTCGCGACGAATTGGCGGCGCGCGGCGCCGACGGCATCGCGCTGGTGAGCCGCGTGGTCGATCGCTTCCTCCAGGATGGCGACGGCTTCGCGCCGCTGCGCAACGCCGTCGACGTCTGCCAGCGTTCGGACTCGCCGGCCGCGCGGGCCGTCCTGCTGCGGCTCTTGAACGGCAGCTTCGAAGGCGTCGCCGTCCAGGCCGTCCAAGCGCTGGGCAAGCACGGCGAGCCAGAAGACCTCGACGCCGTGCTCGGCGTGTTCGAGCGCGCCGGACTCGAGAACAAGATGAAGGTCGCGCTCGCGATGCACGAGATCGATCCGGTGCGCGTGAGCCTGCTCTACCTCGACTGGATCGAGAACGGTTTCGCGAGCTCGCACTGGGATCTGATGTGCCAGGCGATCGCCAACTCGCACGACGCCGTCGTCGCGTGGCGCGCCCGCGAGCTGCGCGAGAAGGTCCCCGAGCGCTTCCACGCGCACTTGAGCGCTCCGGCGGCGCGCGCGGGCGATCCCGACGCGCTGCAGTTCCTGCGCGAGCAACTGCGCGCGCCGGAAACCTGGCGGCGCGAACTCGCGATCTCAGCCTTCGTCGCGGCGGGGCGCCCGGACGAACTCGCCGACACGGCGCTGAACGACCCCAATGGCGAAGTGCGCATGCGCGCGATCGCCGCGTTGAATCCCAGCTCACCTGCGGCGCGCGAGGTGCTCCGCGCGGGCGCGCTGTCGCCGGACATGCAGATCGCCAGCACCTGTCTGGGCATCTTGATCCGACAGGGCGATGACCTCGCCATCGATCGAACGCTGCAGATGCTCGTCGACGGCGCTCCGGAGAACCTGGGCGTCGCGATGAGCGCGCTCGAGCCCGCGTTCGTGGATCGCAACGTCAGCGAACGAGCGCTGGAGCTGCTCTCGCGCCGCGCGAAGCTCGAAGGCGCGCCGCTCGCCGAGCGCGTCACGGTGCTCGAGAGCATTGCGCGCATCCCGCTCGACGAATCCGCCCGCCTGCTGCGCGACCAGGCCTCGCGCGAGACCGGCGAGTTGAAGGGACTGCCGGCGCGCCGCTGGCTCCTGCGCCTGGTCGGCAACCTGGGCGAATGCGGCCAGCGCCTCGCCGCGGCGGAGTTGAAGGACTGCACGGATCCCGCGCTGCGCCTGGACCTGCTCGAGGCGATCAGCCTGCGCGCCACGAAGTTTGCGCACGACGAGATGCTGCGCCTCGCCGAGGGCGGAGACCTCTCGGCGCTCGAGCTGCTGTTCGTGGCGGATCGGCTGACGCTGCTCGCGTCGGTCGAGGACTCGGTCGGCCTGCTCAAGCGCGCGACGCTGCGCATCGAGGACGCGCAGGTTCGGCGCGCCATGCAGTGCCTGATGTGGCGCTGCTTCCCCGGCCCGCGCTGAGGCGTCGCCGGCGGAGTCTGCGCCGCGCGCCGCCCGTGGCGTCGCTCTCGCGCTCTTCCTCAGGGTTCGAGCGCGCGCCAGGAGGCGCTCGAATCCGCGCCGGAAGCGTCGCTCGGACGTCGCCCGGGCCCGCTCCAGCCACCGTCGAGGTTGGGGTGCATCTCGACACCGGCCGGGCTCCAGCGGAACGCGCTGCAGCCCGTGCGGCGGTGCTCCCACGGCCAGGCGCTGATGCGCGCGCCCGCGCCGTCGGACACCAGCTCGAACAGGTAGCCGTGACGCCGCAGCAGCGTTCCTTGCTCGATCCAGGTCACGTCTTCCAGACGTTGCGACAGCACCGGCGCGCGCTCGAGCGTCTCGGCCAACGTGCGCGGCGGCGGGCCCTGCGCAGCCAACTCGCCCAGGCGCGTGATCAGCGCTCGCGCATCGGACTCGTTCTCGCGCACGGCGAACTCGCGCAGGCGCGGAAGCGACACGAGCAGCACCACGAACCCGACCGCGAGCAACACCGCCGCGTCGGCCCAGTGCAAGGCGCCGCGCACCGCACGCGGAAACTTCGGCGCTCGCTGGCTCTTCATCGCTGGAGCGATTGTGCGAGTCGCGCTGCTACGCTTCAAGCGTGCTCACGACGCCCTCGATCAACGCGCTAGACGAACGACTGCGCGACGCCACGCTGCACGTCGCACGGCGCCTTCGCGAACACGGAGCGCAGGCATGGCTCGTAGGAGGCGCAGTGCGCGACATGGCGCTGGGCAAGACGCCCAAGGACATCGACCTCGCCACCGACGCGTTGCCGCACGAGATCGAAGCGCTGTTCGAGCGCACGCTGGCGGTCGGCAAGGCCTTCGGCACGATCGTCGTGCTCGTGGGGGAGGTCGAGTCGCAAGTCACGACGTTCCGCGCCGAGCACGGCCACTACGACGGGCGCCGCCCGAGCGAGGTGCGCTTCTCGAAGCGGCTCGAGGAGGACGCCGCGCGGCGCGACTTCACCTGCAACGCGCTGTACCTCGATCCGCTGACGGACGAGCTGGCGGACCCGTGCGGAGGCTGGAGTGACTTGAGCGCCGGCGTGCTCCGCGCGATCGGTGATCCGCGCGAGCGCTTCGCGGAGGACGGTCTGCGGCTGGTGCGCATGGCGCGTCTGGCGGCGGCCCACGCGCTGACGCCGGAGCCGAACACCTTCGCCGCCGCGCGCGAGCGCCTCGACGCCCTGCGCGGCGTCAGCGCCGAACGCCGACTGAGCGAGCTCACGCTGATCTTCGAGCGCCCCGCGCCCGCGCGAGCGCTGGAAATCCTCGAGCGCAGCGGCGTGCTGTCGGTGCTGTGCCCGGGGATCGACGAGCTGCGCGCCGGCTCACCGCCGGGCTGGAGCGTGCTCACGCGCCTCGCGATCCCGGTCGGCGCCGCGACGGGCTTCGCGGTGCTGTTCGACCCGCTCGCGGGTTCGCTGGAGGGCCTCGACCAGCGCCAGCAACTCGCTGAACGGTTGCTGTCCGCGCTGCGCCCCTCACGAGCGCTGTTCGACGACGTGCGCGCGCTTTGGCGGCTCCAACGCGAGTTGCTCGACACGCCGGGAAGGCCGGCGCTCTCGCGGAGCGCGGCGATCCGGCTGGCGCGCGAGCGTTGCTGGCCGTTGGCGAAGGCGCTGCTGCTCGCGCGCGCCCAGCCTCCGTCGCGTGCGCGCCAGGAGCTCGAGCGTTGGACCGAAGGGCTGTCGGACGAGGAACTCCGCCCGCAGCCGCTGCTCGCGAGCGCGGACCTCGCCGCGGCCGGTGTCGCGCGCGGACCGCGCTGGGGCGCGTTGCTCGCACGATCGGAAGAGCTCCAGCTCGACGGCGTGCTGAAGACGCGCGAGCAGGCGCTCGAGTGGTTGAGCGCGCGCGCGCAAGACGGACAAGCGTGAACGGGCGCGTGCGCGGCGCGCCTCAGGTCGGAGGGAACACGCGCCGCAGCGCAGTGGCGAGCGGGAAGCCGGCGAGAATCACGGCGGCGACCAGCACGCCGTCGATCAAGGCTCCGCGGTGGGCGAGCACGCATGCGGCCGTGAACATCAACAGCCGGCGCAGCGCCATGCCGGTGAAGCGACCGCACTGAGCCGCGTCCCAGACCCGCACGCTCCAGACCGTGCGGGCCAGTCCCCACGCGCCGCCGACGGCGACCGCGAGCGCGAGCAGATCGAAGCCGAGCGCCTTCGGCGAGCGCGCATCGACGAACGCCGTCGCGATGAGCAGCGCACAAACGGCGGCGGCGGCTGCGCGCGCGCCCGGAGCGCCGTTGGAGCCGTGCGCGGCGTCCTCCATCCTCGCCACACGCGAAGCGCACATCACGTAGGCGCCGTAGAGCAGCGCCGGCGCGGCCAGCGCGGGCAGTGGTGTCGCGCTCGCATCGGCCGAGAACCTCGATGCGAAGAGCAGCCCGGCGCCGAGATTCGCGGCGCGGCACGCACCGAGCAGGAGCGGGCCGCTCCACGCACCGCGCGGACCCAGGTCGTAAGCGAGCACGAGCGCTGCGATGCCGAGGAACCACAGAGCTGCGTCGAACGAGACCAACGCCGCGCACGCGACGCCGCTCGCGAGCAGGAAGGCGCCGCACGCGACGACGAGTGGCGCTGACAGTTCGCGCGAGGGGATGGGGCGCTCCGGTCGCGTGCGCCCGTCGTGTTCGCGATCCGACCAGTCGTTGAGCGCCATGCCGCCGTGGTAGACGCACGCGCTCGCCACGAGCAGCGGCCAGAGTTCGCGCAGCGGCGGGAACTCGCCCCGGCCCCCGATCAGCGCTCCAGCGGCGACGTCGGCCAAGGCCGAAGGCGCCAGCGACAAGCGCAGCACGCGCCCCCAGGCGAGCGCTTTCACGAATCGCTCAGCAAACGGCTCCAGCGCATGATGTCGTTGTAGGTCACGTAGACCAACAGCGTCAGGATCAGCACCAGACCCACGACCTGGCTGTAGCCGAACACGCGCTCGGAGACGGGGCTGCCCTTGAGCTTCTCGACGATCAGGAAGAACAGGTGTCCGCCGTCGAGCAGGGGGATCGGCAGCACGTTGATGAAGGCGAGGTTGATGCTGAGCATGCACAGGAAGAACAGCAGCTTCAGCACGCCGTGCTCCGACCAGGAGTACGACACGACTCCGATCGAGATGATGCCGCCCATGTTCTTGCTCGACACCTGGCCGAGCAGCATGCGCTGCACCATCGACCACGTGTCGCGCGCGAACTTCCAGTTCGCCTGGAGTCCGACGCGCAGCGCTTCCAGCGCGCCATTCGCTTGATAGGTGTACAACGCCTCGCGCTGCGCGAAGCCGTACAGCGTGTCGACCGCAGGTCCCGCCGAGACGGTGCGTTCGCTCAGCTCGTACTCGCCGTCCGCGCCGCGTCGCGCGACCTTCAGGAGCAGACTGCGATCCTCCTCCGCCGCCGCTTTGACGAGCGGCAGGAAGCTCTCCCAGCCGCTCAGCTCGACGCCGTTCGCCGCCACGACGCGGTCGCCGTCGGCGAGCACGCCGCGCACGCTCGCGTGGGGCAGCAGATAGATCGCAACCGACTGGCTCGGGATGCGCAGGGCTACGTCGCGCGCCAGGCCGAGCGCTTGCTCGCGCGAGAGCGCGGGCCCGCTGAGTTCCAGACGCTGCGAGCCGCGCTCGACCGCGATGGACAAGCCTTGCTCGCTGCGGCACAGAGCGCGCTCGAAGTCGAGCGCGCGGTGCAGCGGCGCGCCATTCACGCTCGCGATGCGGTCGCCGACGCGCAGGCCGAGTTGATCGAGCACCGGGTTCGCGCGCAGGTCGGCCACCTCGTCAGCGCACGGCCCGATCCCGAGCATGCGCCGGTCCTCGCGCTCGCGCACGATCGGCTCGATCGTGAGCGTGCGGACCGGTTGGCCTTCGCGCTCGACGTCGAGCGTCAGCGCGCCGCCGCTCGCCGTGACGAGCGCCAGCTGGTCTTCGAGCGGAAGTTCAGGCAACTCGCAGTGCACGCCGACGATCCGGTCTTCGTCGCTCAGGCCCGCGCGCGACGCCGCCGAGTCCGGCGCCACGGCCACGGCGCCTTCGCGGTCTGCGCCCGAGCGCACGCCGATCGTGTTGATGCCCATCTCCTCGTGGTAGCGCGGCTCGACGCGCACCGTGCGAGGCGCGCTCGCGCCGGGGTCGAGCACGACGATCTCCGTCGAGGAGGGCGAGCCGAGCGCGACTTCGTGCTCGATGAAATCGAAGGCGGCGATGGGGGCGCCGTTGATCGCGAGGATGCGCGCGCCGGGCTCGATGCGCGCATGCCACGCCGGGCCGCCGCGCACGACGTCGCCGACGACGGGCTCGCTGAACGGCACGCCGAGGAACATCACCAGCGGCATCGCGACGAGCGCGAACAGCACGTTCATCAACACGCCGCCGGAGTAGATGAAGAAGCGCTGGCCCACGCTCTTGGCGCGGAGTTCGTACGGCGCAGGCGCGCTGTCGGCGGACGCGGGATCCTCGCCGGCCATCCGACAGAACCCGCCGATCGGGAGCAGCGCGAGCTGGTACACGGTCTCGCCGCGGCGCCAACCGAACAGGCGCGGTCCGAAGCCCAGGCTGAAGGTCTCGACGCGCACGCGGCACAGCCGGGCGGCGAGGAAGTGCCCCAGCTCGTGGACGAAGATCACCAGGCCGATGCCCAGCACCATGAGCAAGGTGCGCGAGGTCGAGTCGAAGTCCATGCGGGCGGTTTGGGTCGGCGCGGCGGCGGTGGCAGGTCAGCGGAGCTTCAGCGAGGGGTGGGAGCGCTGGCGCGCGGCGCGAGTGAGATGGCCGTACGCGCGAGCTCCCGTGCACTTTGGTCGGCTTCCAACAGCCGTTCAATGGAGCCCGTGCGACCCGGTCGCTGCGCGAGGACCTCTCGATTGATGCTCGTGATCTGCGGGAAGGCGATGCGCCCCTCGAGGAACGCGGCGACGGTCACCTCGTCGGCCGCGTTGAGCACGGCCCCGCTGTCGCCGCCCTGACGCAGGCTCTCGAAGCCCAGCTCGAGCGCGGGGAAGCGCCGGGGATCGACCGCTTCGAAGCTCAACTGACGGAAGAGCGTCAGATCGAAGCCGCGGAGCTCGCTCGGCGCGCGCTCGGGGTAATTCAGGCAGTAGTGCAGGGGCCCGCGCATGTCGGGAGGCCCCATCTGCGCCAGCACCGAGCCGTCGACGAACTCGACCAGCGAGTGCACGATCGACTGGCGGTGGATCGCGACCTCGATGCGATCCGCGCCCAGGCCGAAGAGGTGATGCGCCTCGAGCACCTCGAGCGCCTTGTTCATCAGCGTCGCCGAGCCGACCGTGATGCGCGGGCCCATCGACCAGGTCGGGTGCTTGAGCGCCATGGCCGGTGTGACGTTTTCGAGATCTTCGGGCGCGCTGTCGCGGAACGGCCCGCCGCTGGCCGTCAGCACCACGCGCCGCACCGCGCTGAGAGAACCGCTCGCGAGGCACTGGTGGATTGCGCACAGCTCGCTGTCCACCGGAAGGATCGCGCCTCCGCGGGAGCGCGCCAGCTCCATCAGGGGCTCGCCGGCGACGACGAGCGACTCCTTGTTGGCGAGCGCGAGCACCTTGCCGCGCGCCAGCACGGCCTGTGAGGCGCGCACGCCGCGCGCGCCGACGACTCCGTGCACGGCGAGGTCGAACTCCGCGCGCTCGCACAGGCGCTCGAGCGCGTCGGGCCCGCTCAGCAGCTCGCACGAGCTGGGGAGCGCCGCGCGCAGCTCCTGCGCGTGCTCCTCGGATTCGAGCGCAACCAGACGCGGCGCGAACTCGCGCGCCTGCGCCGCCAGCTCGCGCCACGACGAGCGCGCGGCCAGCCCGCAGACGCGAAAGCGGCCAGCGGCAGCGCGAACGACGTCGAGCGTCTGGACCCCGATGGAGCCGGTGCTGCCGAGGACGAGGAGTGAACGCATGGACAGACGCAACGGGGCGCGCGCGAGACGTTGCTCCCGCCGCGGGCCCCGCTAGAGTCTAGGGGTCGCGACGGGTCGTCCAAGACCCCGGCCGCGCGAGTGGCATCGGGCGCGCCCGCGGGGCGCGAGAAAGCGACGAATCGACCCCTGTGAAGACCGCGCGTCACTGCCCCCAGTGCGGGACACGACTGGAGCGCGCGCTGGTCGAGGGACGTGAGCGCTCTCGCTGCCCGCAGTGCCGCTTCGTGTGGTACGACAACCCCGCGGCGGCCTCGGCCGCCATCGCGCTCGATCCGCGCGGTCGCGTGCTCCTCGTGCGCCGCGCCATCGATCCCGGCCGCGGCCAGTGGGCGCTTCCCGCGGGCTTCCAGGAGGCCTGGGAGAGCGCTGCGCAGACCGCGGAGCGCGAGCTGCGCGAGGAATGCGGCGTCGAGGCGCAGGCGCTGGAGCTTTACGACCTCCTGCGCGTCGAGCACGCCGACCGTCGGCCGCTGAATCTCGCGATTTACCTGTGCGCGGTGCTCGAGGGCGAGCCGCGCGCGGGCGACGATGCGCTCGAAGCCGCGTGGTTCGAGCTGAGCGCGCTGCCCGAGCCCCTGGCCTTCGAGAATCGCGAGCGGATCCTCGCGCCGCTCGAGCACGACACGCGCTACCTTCGCGCTCTTCAACGCATCGCCGCCATGAGTGAAACCACCCGCCAAGCGCCCTCCGCCGCGCCCTCCGTCTCGTACCGCGACGCAGGCGTCGACATCGACAAGAAGTACTCGGCCGTCGAGCGCGCCACGCCCGCGATCCGCGCCACGTTCACGCCCGGAGTCGTGGGCGACGTCGGCGCGTTCGGCGGGCTGTTCGACCTGGCGCGCGCCGGGGTCGGCCGCGGGCTGCTGGTGGCGAGCGCCGACGGCGTCGGCACCAAGCTCGAGGTCGCCAAGCGCGCGCGCGTGCACCACACCGTGGGACGCGACCTCGTCAACCACTGCGTGAACGACATCCTCGTCCAGGGCGCGCGCCCGCTGTTCTTCCTCGACTACGTGGCGGTGGGGACGATGGCGCCCGACGTGGTCGCCGAGCTGATCCGCGGCTGCGCCGACGGTTGCCGCGAGAACGACTGCGCGCTGCTGGGCGGCGAAACGGCCGAGATGCCCGGCCTGTACGCCCCCGGCGACTTCGACCTGGCCGGCTTCATCGTCGGCGTGGTCGAGCCCGACAAGCTGCTCGACGGTTCGCGCGTGCAACCCGGCGACGTGCTGCTCGGACTGCCCTCCGCGGGTCTGCACACCAACGGCTACTCGCTCGCGCGCAAGATCCTGTTCGACGTGCTGGGGCTCGACGTGGACTCGCGCCCCGCGGAACTCGAAGGCCGCAGCGTGGGGGAAGCGCTTCTGGCGGAGCACCGCTCTTACCTGCGCGTGCTGTGGCCGCTGCTGGAGCGCGGCGCTATTCGCGCCATGGCCCACATCACCGGCGGCGGACTCGTGGACAACCTCCCGCGCGTGCTGGGGGGCTGTGATGCGCTGATCGACCGCGATTCGTGGACCCCGCCGGCCCTGTTCCGCTACCTGTGCAAGGCTGGCGGCGTCGAGCGCGAGGAGTCGTATCAAGTGCTCAACATGGGCGTCGGGATGGCGCTGATCGTCGAGCCGCGGCTCGTCGCCGAGGTCTCCGCGCATCTCGCGCAGGCCGGTGAGGCGAGCTGGAAGTTGGGCGAGATCGTCGCGGGCAGCGGAGTCGTGCGCTTCGCCCGTTGACCCGTCGTTTGATCCGCCGCTTGATCCGCCTAGGGGCCGCGCGGGCTCGCGCTGGACCCTTCGCCCGCTAGAACGCAAGCTTGCTTTCAGTCCGGCGCCGCTCCCGACCAAGAGTCGGACGCGCGCGCGAACCAACAACCCCGACGAACGACATGCTCAACCTCCAACTGCCCCGTGGTCTCGGGCGCGCAGCGCGTGCCTCTCTCGTCGCGGTCGCCGTAGCGGCGGTCGCCTCCGCAGCCTGGCAGACCCTGGATTGGGGCGACGCCGACCACAAGAAGATGGGCAAGGCGCTGAACAAGTACTTCGCCGAGAAGACCAGCGAGAAGGACCGCGAGAAGGCCCGACAGGAGATCCTCGGCGACCTCGCGAAGTTCGGGAAGAAGAAGGGCGCGAAGGGCGAGGAGGAGTCGATCCAGGCGGCGCTGGCGTCGTGCTTCGACCTCGGTCGCGCCCTGGCGTACTCCAACGACCTCAAGAACACCCGTGGCGGCAAGGCCGCGGCCGTGACGGTCGAGTTCGGCGGCGAGTCGATCGAGTACACGCTCTCGCTCCCGGCGGCGTACAAGCCCGGCAGCGCTCCGCTGCCCGTGCTGCTGTGCGTGCCGGGCATGCGCGACGGCAAGCCGGTCTCGGGCATGACCTTCCTCCAGGAGCAGATGCTCGAGCCCGCGCTGCGCGATGGCGCAGTGCTCGCGGCGGTGAACATGCCTGCGGAGCACGAGCGTTGGAGCGTCGTCAAGGACGAGAACGGGGCGGGCGGCTTGTTCTCGTTGATGGCGGTGTACAGCGACATCGTCCGCACCCTCAGCGTCGACTGCGACCGGGTGTTCGTTGTCGGCCGCGAGCAAGGCGCGGCGCCCGCGATCGAGCTGGGCGCGCGCTACCCGCAACTCTTCGCGGGTGTGGCCGCGCTGGCGGGCGACATCGGCGCCGTCCCCGCGGGGAACTTCTGCAACCTGCCGTCGTTCCTGCAGGGCGGCGCGAACAGCAGCACGTTCGAGGAGCAGAACAAGCAGCTCGGCTACAACAACTGCACGATCAAGGCGGACGCGACCGCGGCGGATCTGTGGTCGTGGGCCGAGCAGACGCGGCGCGTCGCCAATCCGGCGAAGGTCGTGCTGCAGCCCGGACCGCTGAAGACCTACAACGCGTACTGGCTGCGCATTCCGCCGACCGAGGGCGTGCAGGGCTCGATCACGGCCGTGGCCGACCGCGGCAGCAACACGATCAAGATCGACAGCGCGGAAGTGCTGTCGATGACTGTGTTCTTGAACGACGCGATCGTGGATCTCTCCAAGCCGATCACGTTCGTGTTGAACGGCCGCGAGCAACAGCAGCGCGTCGCGCGCAGCGTGGATGACATGCTGAGCCTGATCTCGCGCGGCACCAGCGATCCGGGTCGTCTCTACACCGCTCAGGTCGCGCTCGACTTCCCGCGTTGATCGGCGCACGGGCCGCGCGCGACCGTGGACACCAAGCTCGCCCGCGCCGTGGTGCTGCTCGTCGCTGCGCTCGCGGGCGCGGCGACGATGGTCGTCGAACTGGCGGCCGTGCGTTTGCTGGCGCCGTGGTTCGGCGCGAGCGCTGGCGTGTGGACCAACGTCATCGGCGTGATCCTGCTGGCGCTCTCGCTGGGCTACCTGGCCGGCTCGCGCCTTGCGTCGCGCCCGCGCCCTTCGCGTGACCTCGCGCTGCTCCTGGCGCTCGCAGCGGGCTGGAGCGCGTGGCTGCCAGCTCTCGCGCGCCCGGTGTGCGAGTGGCTCGCCCCGCGGGAGATCCCGCTCGACCGCGCATCCGAGTTGATGCTGCAGGGCAGCCTCGCCGCGACGATGCTCCTGTTCCTGCCCGCGGCGGCGCTGCTCGGCGCCGTCTCGCCGCTGTGCGCGGAATGCCTGCAGCGACGCTCGAAGGACAGCGCCGGCGCCGCCGGTGGAGCGGTGTTGTGCGTGTCCACGCTCGGGAGCTTGGCGGGAACGTTCGGCGCGACGCATGTGCTCGTGCCGAGGCTGGGGCTGTCGTGGACGTTCCTCGTCGCCGCCGCCGGACTGTTGCTGGCCGCGATGCTGATCGCGGTCGCTGGCGGTCGAGCGCGCTCGAACTTCGCTGTCGCAGCTCTCGCTCTCATCGTCGCGAGCGGCCTGGCGAAGTCACGTGTGGAGCGTTCGGCCGCGCCCGCCGGGGTCGAGGTCCTCGCACAGGTCGAGAGTCCCTACCAATCGATCCGAGTGGTGGAGGACCGCCGCTGGGGCGAGACGCAGCGCCTGTTGCAGGTCAACGAGGGCTTGGACTCGTTTCAATCCGTGTGGGTCGACCGCGTCGGGTTGCTGGGGACGGGCTACTACTACGACCTGTTCGCTCTCCCGGCGTGGTGGGCGCGCGCGAGCGAGCGCTGGCGCGTCGCGGTGATCGGCCTCGGCGCCGGCACCGCGTTTCGCGTGCTCGAAGGGGCCAGTCCTCCAGGTGTGAGTCTGGAGTTGAGCGGACTCGAGATCGACGAGCGCGTGATCGAGCTGGGCCGGCGCTGGTTCGCACTCGAAGAGCGCGGCGGCGCGGTGCTGGCGGGCGTGGACGGCCGCGCCGGGCTTCGCGCGCTGGACGGACCGTTCGATCTGATCGTGCTCGACGCGTACCAGCATCAGGTGGAGATCCCGGCGCACCTCGCGACGATCGAAGCGTTCCGCGAGCTTCGTGCGCAGCTCTCCCATGAAGGCTGGATCGCAGTCAACGTCGGAGGATTCGGCTTCGACGACCCCGTGGTCGAGGCGCTGGCCCGCACTCTTGCGGCCGCATGCGACGGCGACTGCGTCGGATTCCGAGTCCCGCGGTCGCGCAACATCGTGCTCTTCGCCCGCGCAGGCGCCCGCGTCCCGACGCCGCTTGACGCGGAGTTCTGGTTCGACGGCCCGGTGGCGGACGCACTTCTGGCAGCGCTCTCGCCGCAGCCGTGCTGGCGACGGTTCGAGGCCGCGCGCGAGGAGGACGTGCTCACCGACGACAAGAGCGCGCTCGAGTTGTTCCAGCAGCTCTCCCTGGAGGAGGCGCGTGAACGCCTGGCTGCGCAGAACTGAGCGGCTGGCGGCTTGTTTGCTCCTGAGCTCGGCGCTCTTCGCGCAGGACCCGGCGGCCGACGAAGTCGCGTCGCTGTTCGGACGCGGACGCTGGCGCGAGGCCTTCGAGGAGACTGCGCACATCGAGTCGGAGCTGCTGCGCTCGCAGTGGCGCTTCCACGTGCTGTACGCCGCTGGCAACTTGCCTGACGCGCTGGCCGCGGCCCGCGAGGGTTTGAATTCGTCGCCGCAGAACCTCGAGTTGCTGCACAACGCGGCGCTGTGCGCAGTGACGCTCGGGTTGGTGAACGCATCCGAGCAACTCCTCGAGCGCTGGCGCGCGGCGCTCCAGGCGCAGCCGCTCGATTCGGCCGCGCGCGCTGAGTGGGAGGGCAAGCTCGCCCCGCTCGCCAAGGCGACCGCCGCACTTCGAGCGACAGAGGCAGATGCCGAGAGCGCGAGCATACGGGCGCGCAACGTGACCCGCGCAGGCTTCGCGATCTGTGTCGCGCTGCTCGTGGCGCTGGCGCTCGGCCAGCGCCGTCGCCACGTGGTGAGCTGATTCCAGGTTCCGCGGAGTGGGCGTGCGCGCAAGTGCGACGCCCCGGAGCAAGTGCGCCTCGCAACAAAGGAAATCGCCCGCCGCACTTCGCAGTGCGACGGGCGATTGAATCCGACGTTGCTCGGGGGCTCAGCGGCTTGGCGCCGAGCCCCGGCAGCGACTCACAGGATGTCGAGGATGCCCGTGCCCGAGTCCGGCGAAGTCAGCGTCGAGGTGTTCGCTCGATAGTTGATGTTCACCGAGATCTTGGTGTTCCAGGGCAGCTCTTCCTTGTCAGCCACGATGCCGAGCGCGACGGCCGCGAAGCCGCGGGCGTTGTCGGTCTTCTGCTTGTCCTTGAGCATCGCGATCAGCGGGTCGATCGAGCGCGAGTCACCGATGAAGCCCAGCGCCGAGGAGATGGCTGCTTGCGACGCCATGCCCGTGGCCGAGTCGAGCATCGTCACCAGTTCGGGGACGACGGTCTTGTCGCCCAGGATGCCCAGGCCGATCGCAGCGGACTTGAGCAGGTCGGGACGGTACTTCGACTTCTTGATGATGCCCTGGATCAGTTCGATCGACTCGCGGTCGTCGATCAGGCCCAGTGCGACGGCGGTGAAACCCTTGGCGGTGTCATCGCTGATGTTGTTGAGCTTGTCGCGCAAGACTTCCTTGCCGCCGGAGTCCTTCATGATGCCCAGCGAGATCGCGAAGGCGCCGACTTCCGAGGGCTGCTTGGCTTCGCGCAGCGCCTCGCGGATCATCGAGGCCATCTCGGTGCTCGAGGTGTACTTGTTGTCTTGCACACCGCGCTCGAGCACGCCGACCGCCAGCGCGACCCAAGGACGATAGACGCTCTTCGCCTTCGAGAACGTCTCCTGGAAGAACTTGCGGACGTTCTCCTTGGACTTCGGATCCAAACCCGCCATCGGATTGGCGCCCGAGCCGGGTCGCGAAGCGACTTGCGCCAGCGCGATCGCGGCGAAGTTCTTCGCCATCAAGTTGGCGGCCAGTTCCTCGCGCGCCGACATGAGCCCGGCGCGGATCTCCTTGTCGAGATCCTGATCGTCGCAGTCGCCGATCTGACCGAGGGCGATCACGCAGCTCTGCTGGATCTCTTGCTTGGCCTTGCTGAGCTTGGTGATGTCCTGCAGCAGACGCTTCGCCACGAGACCGCGCAGGTTGTCCGCGCCCGGACCAGCCGGGAGGTCAGCGAGCAGACGCGCCGCAGTGATCGGCGCGTGCGCGCGGACCAGGAAGTCGATGCCCTGTTCGTTGTCGAACTGGGACATGACCCACATGACCTGGTCGAAGCGGTTCTTGATCTCGGTCGGACGCGGGAAGCCCTTCTTGGTGTCGACCGGGCTCGCCATGGCGGCCTCGTCGATCGGCAGCGGCGTGATGCCGATGGCCGTCAAGCAGGCCACCGCCAAGTCACGCGTCGCCATCTTCGAGGCTTCGCCCTCGAACAGCTTGGTCAGCGTGTCGACGATCTGCTTGCGGTTCTCGTCCTTGGCCTTGTAGCCGATCAGGCCCAAGCCGTACGCCGCGAAGGCGCGCGAGCGGTCGGAGATGCTGCCGGTGAGCTGCACCTCATGCTGAGAGCGCAGCACATCGCTCTTGTTGTTGACCAGCGCGGTCAGGATCTCGAGGTTGGCCGGCGTTTCGCTGGCGAGAATGCCCAGAGCCAAGCCCGCGGTCTCGGCAATCTCCTGGTTGCCGTCGGCGAGGAACTTCTTGATGTCCTGCGAGAAGCCGTCCTCGGGCTTGCCGTCTTCGCCCTTGGGATCGCCGATCTTGGCCAGCGCGATCATGGCGCCGGTCACGATGTGATTGGAGCGCTCGGTGCGAAGCGCGTTCTGCAACTCGGGCACAACCGTGCTGCGGATCGTCGCTTCGGAGGGACGCAGCGAGTCGCGCGCTTGCTGCTTCTCACCGCGACCGAGGAAGAAGTCGTCCGAGCCGGTGACGACCGCACCCGAGTGGATGTGCGACTTCAGGTTGATGTACGGCTCGCGGTTGAAGCCCCACCAGTAGTCCCAGATGGTGAGGTCGGGGCCAGCGTCGCCGCCGCCGCCGGGGCTCTGCGGACCACCGCCCGAACCGCCGGGACCGCCGCCCGGAGCGCCCGGCGACGCCGGGCCAGGAGACGAGGGGCCGCCGCCACCAGGGGCGCTCGGACCGCCGGAACCAGGCGACGAAGGACCGCCGCCGCCACCACCGCCGCCGCCGGCAGGAACCGTGTCACCGGGGCCGCGGTACGTGCCGCCGTGGCCCGAGGAAAGGTCTTGGAGCAGGACGGCGCCGCCGGCGATCAGCGCTGCTGCGAAGAGAAGCTTCTTCATGTTGGGTGGCTCTCAATTCTCAGGCGCTGGGCGACATGCCACTGGCCTGTTGTTGCTGGATCAGATGGCCCCGCCAGAGCGCGAGACCACCGTGAGAATTCGGACTGTGAGCGGCCCAGACGTTCCGCCGGACCGAAGGGGGAGCGGCGCGGCGATCGACCAGGAGCGCGGACGGGATTGGCGTCGAGCGAACGCGTCCGTGAGGCGTGGGGGCACTGCCAGGACAGACGAGCAAGCCAACACCAGTCAGGCCCTGAGGTTAGGACCTGCAAAGGATAAGGCAAGCGCCGTGCCGCCGCTCAGATCGCCTTCAGAAGCGCCTGAAGGCCACTCTCGGCGCAGGCACCCGCGGGTCGCGTTTCGATCTCGTGGCGCCGCGAACGGCAACCGTGACCCGGGCAGGACGTCGGCGAGAGTGGGGGAGTCGGGGGCGCGCTGCAGAACTCAGCCAACGCGCTCCCGTTCAACCGAGGCGATCTAGTCGCCCATGCGCTGCGTCGCAGGACGAGCGACCAGCGACGCGCGCAGGTACTCGCGGTTCATGCGCGCGATGTTCTCGACCGAGATCGCCTTCGGGCACGCGGCTTCGCACTCGTAGATGTTGCCGCAGTTGCCGAAGCCTTCCTTGTCCATCTGCTCGACCATGGCGAGGACGCGCCGGGAACGCTCGGGCTTGCCTTGGGGCAGAAGCCCCAGGTGCGAGATCTTCGCGCCGACGAACAGCATCGCAGCAGCGTTGGGGCACGCCGCAACGCAGGCGCCGCAACCGATGCACGCGGCCGCGTCCATGGCGAGGTCGGCGTTCTCCTTCGGCACCGCGACCGCATTCGCGTCCTGCGGCGCGCCGGTGTTGACCGAGATGAACCCGCCCGTCGCGATGATGCGATCGAAGGCGCTGCGGTCGACGACCAGGTCCTTCAAGACCGGGAACGCGCGCGCGCGGAACGGCTCGATGAAGATCGTGTCTCCGCTCTTGAAGCGCCGCATGTGCAGCTGGCACGTCGCGGTTTCACGGTCCGGGCCGTGCGCCTGGCCATTGATCATCACGCCGCAACTGCCGCAAATGCCCTCGCGGCAATCGTGGTCGAACGCCACCGGCTCGCGCCCTTCGCCCACGAGTTGCTCGTTCAGCACGTCGAGCATCTCGAGGAACGACATGTCCGGCGAAACGTCATGCAGCGGGTAAGTCTCGAAGCGGCCGTGCGCCTCGCTCGATTCCTGCCGCCAGATGTGCAGCGTCAGGTCCAGCCCGCCCGCTCCGCTCTCGTCGTGTCCGGCGCTCACTTGTAGCTCCTTTGAGTCAGCTTCACTTCTTCGAACGCCAGCGGCTCGCTGTGCAGCGTCCAACGCGGCGATCCGCCTGCGTTCGCGTGCTCCCACGCAGCCACGTAGCAGAAGTTCTCGTCGTCGCGCCGCGCCTCGCCCTCGTCGGTCTGATACTCCTCGCGGAAGTGACCGCCGCAGGACTCGCGGCGATGGAGCGCGTCGATCACCATCAACTCGGCCAGCTCGAAGAAGTCCGCCACGCGGCCGGCGTTCTCGAGCGACATGTTCACGCTCTCGTTCTCGCCGAGCACGCGCACGTCTTCGTGGAACTCAGAGCGGAGGGCGCGGATCTTCCCGAGCGCTTGCATCAGGCCCTGTTCGTTGCGGCCCATGCCGCAGTGGTCCCACATGATCAGTCCCAGTTGTCGGTGGAACTGATCGACGCTGCGGCGTCCATCGGCCTCGAGCAGCTTCTTGACGCGTCCGCGGACTGCGCCTTCGGCCTCGCGGAAGGACTCGTGGTCGGTCGACACCTTGGGCAACTTGCGCGACGCGAAGTGGGCGCCGATCGTGTAGGGGATCACGAAGTAGCCGTCGGCCAATCCCTGCATCAGCGCGCTCGCACCGAGGCGGTTGGCGCCGTGGTCCGAGAAGTTCGCCTCGCCGAGCACGAACAGGCCGGGGATGGTGCTCTCCAGGTTGTAGTCCACCCACACGCCGCCCATCGTGTAGTGCACGGCGGGGTAGATGCGCATCGGCACGCGGTACGGGTCGTCCGCCGTGATGCGCTCGTACATCTGGAACAGGTTGCCGTAGCGCTCGCGGATCTTGCTCTCGCCGTCGCGTTGGATCGCGTCGCGGAAGTCGAGGAACACGCTCATCCCGTTGCCGCCGACGCCACGGCCGTCGTCGACCATCTGCTTGGCTGCGCGCGAAGCGATGTCGCGCGGCACCAGGTTGCCGAAGCTCGGGTAGCGGCGCTCGAGGTAGTAGTCGCGCTCGGGCTCCGGAATCGCGTCCGGCGCGCGCTTGTCGCCCTTGTTCTTGGGCACCCACACGCGCCCGTCGTTGCGCAAGCTCTCGCTCATCAGCGTCAGCTTGGACTGGTGCGAACCACTCACCGGGATGCAGGTGGGGTGGATCTGCGTGAAGCACGGATTGGCGAACAGCGCCCCGCGCTTGTGCGCACGCCACGCGGCAGTGACGTTGGACTTCTTCGCGTTGGTCGAGAGGAAGAACACGTTGCCGTAGCCGCCCGTGCAGAGCAGCACCGCGTCGCCGGCGTGCGACTCGATCTCGCCGCTCACGACGTCGCGCGTGACGATGCCGCGCGCGACGCCATCGACGAGCACGAGGTCGAGCATCTCGTGGCGCGCGTGCAGCGCGACACGACCCAGGCCCACCTGACGCATCAACGCCTGGTAGGCGCCGAGCAGCAGCTGCTGTCCAGTCTGGCCTCGCGCGTAGAACGTCCGGCTGACCTGCGCGCCGCCGAACGATCGGTTGTCGAGCAGTCCGCCGTACTCGCGAGCGAACGGCACGCCCTGCGCCACGCACTGGTCGATGATGTTGTTCGAGACCTGCGCCAGTCGGTAGACGTTCGACTCGCGCGCGCGGAAGTCGCCGCCCTTGACCGTGTCGTAGAACAGACGCCGGATCGAGTCGCCGTCGTTGGGGTAGTTCTTCGCCGCGTTGATGCCGCCCTGCGCCGCGATCGAGTGCGCGCGCCGAGGGCTGTCGTGAATGCAGAAGACGCTGACCTTGTAGCCGAGTTCAGCCAGCGACGCGGCGGCGGACGCGCCGGCGAGGCCCGTGCCGACGACGAGCACGTGGAACTTGCGCTTGTTGGCCGGGTTGACGAGCTTGAGCTCGAAGCGGTGCTTGTCCCAGCGCTCCGCCATCGGACCGCTGGGACACTTGGAATCCAGACGTGCGGCGCTCGCGCGCGCGTACAGATCCGTGAGTTGAGGGGTCGTGGATTGCATCGGTGTGGAACTCGCTCGAGATCAGCTCCAGGGCCAGTCGCCCTTGTAGATCAGGCACAGCACCGGGAAAGCGGCGAACAACCCGGCCACGACGACCGCGATTCCCGCACCGACGCGCTGGATCAGCGCGTCGTAGGTGGGGTGACGCAGACCCAAGGTCTGCAACGCGCTCTGGAACGCGTGCCACAGGTGCACGCCGAGCGCGACCATCCCCACGAAGTAGATCGCGGCCCCGGCGGGGGACGACAGTCGCTCGACAACCGCCTTGGCGAGCGTCGCGGGGTCGGGATGCGCCATCAACCCGGCGGCGAGTCGGAAGTCGATGACGTGAACGACGACGAACAGTCCGATGATCACTCCGGTAGCGATCATCGTGACGGAGGCGGCGCTGCGACCGCCCTTGGGCGCGGCGTCCTTGTAGCGACTCGGCCGCGCCTCGCGGTTGTCCATCGCTGCGCGCATGCCCAGTCCGATGTGAACCACGAACAGGACGAGCAAGCCCGCTTCGGCGATCCACAGGAGCGGTCCGAGGTCGGCCAGCTTCTGGGCGTAGGCCGCCATCGCGCTTCCGTCCGAGTCGGCGAAGAGCGTCAGGTTGCCGGCGAGGTGCGCGATCAGGAACCCGATCAAGGACAGGCCCGTGAGGGCCATCAGCAGCTTCTTGCCGATCGAGGAGCGCAAGAAGCTCTGCAAGCGGCTCATCATCGAGTGAGGCTCCGCGATTTCGTCATGGCGTCCATTGCCTCCCGGCGCGGGTCACGTTGCAACCGACTTCGGCGGCTGGGAGTCAGACCTTGGACCGTATCGGAGCGCATTGTCGCGAGCAATCGTCTTGCGTCCGAAATCGAGCCGCCTCAAGCCGAGCTTGTCCGGCTAGCATCCGCGACCTGTGGCGGACCTGACGCGCTTTTGGATCGTGCCGAACGAACTCGACGAGGCGCCAGCGACGCCGTCGGGTTCATCCGCAAGCTACCGGGTCGAGTCGACGAGCGAAGCCGATCCTTCGGTCGACGGACGCGCCGCGCCAACGAGCGCCGACGCCAAGTGGAGCGCGCGCAGTCCGGAAGGCGCCTCGGTGCGAGCTTCGTCGTTCGTGGGGTTGCTCGATGCGTTGGCGCCGATGCACGGCGGACTCCAAGTGCAGCTCCGCGCGCCGCGCGAGGTCTTGGCCGAGGTCATGTCGCATGCGCTCGGGCTCGTTCGCTCGGCCGGTCTCGAGCACGCCCGCAACGTCGTCGTCGACTGGCCGACTCGAGCGGACCCGACGCTGCGGTGTGCGTTCATCGGCTTGGACCTGGACTGGTCGCCGCCGCCGCCGCCCGTTCGCGTCGCGCGCTTTCCCGGCGGTCCCGGTTCGGCAGCGTCGAAGCGCCAGTAGCTCTGGGGTCGGCGACGCACCGACCCGATGAGCCAGGGCCGGCCGGAGGCCGCCCGGGTGCGCCGGGGCCGCTGCCTGTGCAACATAACATACATTATCAGAAGTTAGAACAGGTGGAGGAACAGCCCCGGGTCCCGGGATGCCGCCCTCGCGCGACGCGCTCGCCAGCGCCACTCAAGGAGCGTCCCGGACCGGTCGACCAGACCGCCATGACACTGACCGTCAAGCTGCTCGCGCCGTTCGCGTTCCTGCCGCTCATCGCGTGCTCGGCGCAACTCGCCTCATCCAACTCAGACGCCACCGGCGACGCGGCGCCGCGCTTCGATCTCGCCGTCGCTCGCGCGCCCTACCAGTCGGTCGAGGTCAACTGGAAGCACCGACTCGACGAGCCCTACGTCTACGTCGAGACGCGCGGCAGCTACACCCAGGTCGGTCGCGCGCTCGAGTCGTTGTTCGCCGCGGTCAAGGACCAGTCCCTCGAGGTCAGCGGTCCGCCGTTCGCGTTGTACTTCGACGACCCCGGCCGCGTGCCGACGAGCGAGTTGCGTCTGCGCGCGTGCGTGCCGGTCTCAGCGCCGACCGCTCCGACACCGCCGCTGTCGTACGACGTGCTCCCGAGCACGACCGTCGCCTACGCGTACGTCGCGGGCCCTTACCCGGAGGCTCCGCGCGCCTACCCGGCGATCTACGCCTACCTCAGTCGCATGAACTGGATCGAGAACGGACCGATCCGCGAGATCTACCTGCGCAACCCGGCGGACGTGAACGACTGGGACGAGCTCGTGTGCGAGATCCAGATCCCGGCCGGGCTCACGCGCTGATCACGCTACGCGTCGGCGCGCGTCACGGCGCGAGTCGCGCGACTTGCGACGGGTAGCAGCAATGCGTGCGAGCAGCTGACTCCGGCTCGAGCGTCGCACGCACCCAGTCGCCGACCTCCAGGCGCTCCATCAACTCCGCGGCGAGCCGCGCGCGTCGCTCGCGCCCGCGTCGATCTCGCAACACGAACCCGTCGTTCTCGCGCTCCGCAAGTTCGAACAGCTCGCCTTGCTCGGGCGCATCGCCGGCGCGATCACAGAAACGATTCGCTTCGGCCAGGCGCGCCAGCGAGGGTTCGAGCGGAGCGATGTGCTCGCGATACGCGTCGTGCAGCGCCACGTCCTGTGTGCGCTGCGACCACTCGCAGAAGCGCTCGAGCGCGCGCAGCACTTCAACCGCGTGCGCTCCGCTCTCGAGCTCGCCGCGCTCAGGCAACCACAGCGCGCCGAACAACAGCAGGTCGTGCGCGCCGAGGTTCTCGAACACGCCGACGTTCGCGCCGAACTGCACGAACTTCGCCAGCGGCGCCAGCTCGCGCAGCGCATCGGCGCCGTGCTCGCACTCGGTCTCCCACTGGAATTCCTGGACCATCGCGCCGACGACGCCCGGGAAATCGGGCGCGGGAGCGCCGTCGATGCCGTCGGGGTCGATCTCCTCCGGCTCGAGTTCCAGATCGCGCTCGAGATCGCGGAAGAGCTGCTCGAGGTCGCGTCCCGCGTCGCGTCCGCGATCGAACGCCTCGATCGCAGCACGCACGTCGCCGCGCGCGCCGCTGCCGGCGCTACCGGCGTTGCGCGGGTCGACACGTCCGCTGCGCCGAGCAGGACCGAACGCCAGACGCGGCCACGCTTCGAGCAGCAGGCGCCGCGCCTGCTCGAGATCGACGTCGTGGTCGAACGCCAGCCGCTCCATCACGCTCGCGAGCGCGTCGCGCACGCCGTGCGCCCAGCGATCGGGCTCGAACGAAGCCTGGCGCAACTCGTCGAGGTAGCGCTCGGTCGCCTCCGCGCTCACGCCCGAGCCGAGCAGGAACGTGCGCGCGCGCGCGACGGCGTCGACGTCTTCGCGGCTGCCGCCATCGCTGTAGAACATGCGCTCGAGCTCGAGCTGCGAAAGGCGCAGCACGCCGCGGCGACCTTGGCGCAGCCGCTCGATGTCGCGCGTGAGAGCTTCGCGCAGTCGCGCGTTGCGGAACATCCCCGCCGCGGGCGACACGGAGTAGAGCGAGTCCCCCACCGCGAACAATCGCCCGACCAGGAGGTCACCCGGCTGGAACTCGCGCGAAGCCTCGGGCTCGTGCAACGGGTACTCGCCGCCCGCGCCCAGATCGCGCACCCAGCCACCGCGCCCCGGCGTGACCGAGCTGACCTCGAACACGCCGCAGCGCGAGCTGAGCAAGGCTTTGAGTTCATCTTCGCCGAGCGCGGTCTCCCCCAGTTCCGATCGGTGGTGGAGCGCCCACTCGATCGGTGCGCCGCCCAGCGCGGTGCTCGGCCGCTCGAGCACGAACCACTCGCTGTGGCGGCGCGCGGCGAGGCGCGCCTGCTGCTCATCCGCTCCCGGGCCGGACAAGCGCGCAAACTCTGCGCGGCTCGCGCTGAATTCCCGCGCCACTTGAGGTTGGGCGAGCAAGCTGCGCTGCAACTCATCCAGCGCACGGTCCACGTCGATCGGCTCGAAGTTCATTTCGCCGGCGATTGTAAGCGCGCCGGGCGGAGAAACCGGCGGCGCTCAGCTCGCGCGCACCGAACGAAACCAATCGGCTCGCGCGGCCAGCGCCGGCTCGAGCGCGCCGTGCAGCGTCGTCGCGCTCGCGGAGCAGCTCTCGCACGCGCCCTTGAGC
The DNA here is from genome assembly GCA_938003765.1 of uncultured Planctomycetia bacterium. GTDB lineage: Bacteria > Planctomycetota > UBA1135 > UBA1135 > WYBT01. The sequence goes on along the minus strand of CALKYE010000012.1, from coordinate 22,317 downwards.
CTCACTTCGACGACTCCGTCCTCGCCCACGCCGACGAGCTCGATCCGCCCGCCATCCAGCGCGAGCAGCGGCTCGAGCTGCGCGAGCACCTCCTGAACCAGCGCGACGCGATCTTCCGCGCCGTAGGGCGTCGAACTCTCGGGACCGATCACGCGCCGGAGCCAGGACAGCATGGTCAGTCTCTAGCCCCGCCGTCGCTCGAGGGCGAGAACCACGAGGAAGGCATCGCCACCGACCACGCGTCGCCGTCGAGTTGGAAGGACGAAGCACCCTGCAGTTCGGCGCCCAGGCGCGCGTGCTCCGCCCGAGCAGCGTCGGCGCCGTGCGACGCGCACATCGCGATCGACGTTCCGCGGCGCTCGAACAGGATCTCGATGCCGACGCCCGCGGCGGATTGCCCGGCGGCGAACGCGATGGCGGCGAGCGCCAGACACATGCGCGCCTCGCCTTGCGCGCTCAGCGCGCCGGAAAGTCGAGGGATCTCGGCGCGCTGCACGCTGCACCGGAAGCCGTCGCGTGCGAGCGCGGCGCCGACGAGCGTGAGCGCGGCGCCCAGCCCTGCGTCCCAGCGCCGCTCGAGCAGCAGATCGACGTCGAGCGCGAGCGCGATCAGTCCCATCAGCCAGCCTTGCTCGTGGGCGCGCTCGCTGGCCCACAAGAGGTCAGCGCCCGCGGGCGCCATGAGCGTTTCGTCCTGGAAGTCGAGCAGCGCTCGCACCCCCACCAGGCGCTGCGTCGTGTTCGCCACGTCGTGGAGCAACGCGGCGAGGAGCTCACGCGCGAGCGGGCTCTGCGCGAAGTCGGGTTGGAGCACGCTCATTCGCGGCGCCCTCTCGCGTGCTCGCTCGTTGCGCACTCGACGCGGAGCGGGTCGTGGCCTCCGGACGTGAGCCCGCGCTCGCACGGCGTCGCCGACACGACGTTGGGTGCCGAGGAAGGGAATCGAACCCTTACTCCCTTGCGGGAAATGGATTTTGAATCCATCGCGTCTGCCAGTTCCGCCACCCCGGCGAGGAGAGGGAGCGGAATGATGCCGAGACGCCGCGGGCGTGTCCACTCTCGAGCGCCCAGCGGCGCAGCGTCGGACTCTGCTCGGCTCACACGGCGCCGCGCAGCGCGAGGTCGAGCCCCTGCCCCACGCCGAGGCACGAATCGACGTAGCGCGCCGCGAGCAAGATCCCGGGGCCGAAGGCTTCGGGTCCGCTCATCTCGTGGCGCACGGTGAAGAGCTCGCCTTCGCCCGAGAAGTGCGCGTCCTGCCGCGCGTAGACGCCCGGCAAGCGCAGCGAGTGCAGCGCGATTCCATCGCGGACCTCGCCGCGCGCCGCGTGTCCGGCGCCAGCTGCTTCGAGGGGCGCTCGACCCGCGCGGCTGCGAGCCGCAGTGATGCGCCGCGCTGTGTCGGCCGCCGTGCCTGAAGGCGCATCCGCCTTGCGTGTGTGGTGCGCCTCGACGATCTCCGCGCGCTCGAAATGCGGCGCGGCGAGCTCGCACGCGCGCTGCATGACCCACGCGCCCAAGCTGAAGTTCGGCACGACCAGGCCGCCGAGCGCCAGCGCGCGAGAGAGGACGTCGAGTTCGGCGACCTGCTCCGGCGACACGCCGCTGGTCGCCACGAGCGGTCTTGCGCCGCACTCGAGAACGAGACGTGCGTGGGCGTGCCCCAACCCGGCGCGTGTCGCCTCGAAGACGACTCGCGCGCCGCTCGCCGCGAGGAGCGCGGGCCAGTCGTCCGTGCGCTCCCAGCGCGCGACGAGATCGAACTGCGACGAAGCTTCGAAGAGCGACGAGGCGAACGCGCCCAGTCGCCCTTTGGCGCCGACCACTGCGACGGGAATCACGTTCGCGCTCATGCCGGATCCACCAACGCGGCTTCGAGGATCCTCAGGCACAGCTCGCCGTACTCGATCCCGGTGACAGCCGATTCTTGCGGCAGAAGTGAGCGCTCGGTCAGTCCCGGCAGCGTGTTGACCTCGAGCAGCACGGGCTCGCCGAACCCTTCCGCAGCGCGCGGCACGATGAAGTCGGAGCGCGAGTAGCCGCGGCAACGCGCAGCGCGGTGGATGCGTTGCGCGAGAGCTTGCACGCGCTCGATGGCGCTCGCGTCCACGTTCACGGGCGGACAGATCTCGCGCGCGCCCGCGGTGGAGTACTTCTGCTGGTAGTCGAAGAAGCGTCCTGCGTCGGGTTGGATCTCGATCGGCGGCAGCGCTTGCGCCACGCGCTCGCGCGTCTCGAGCACACCGCACGACAGCTCGACCCCCGCGATGCGCTCTTCGACGAGCGCGTCGTCTCCGCTCGACAGCACGCGTTCGATGGCTGCGCGCAGTCCGCTCGGCTCCTCGACCAGCGCCGTGTCGACCGACGAGCCGCCGCAGCGCGGCTTGACCACCCAGCCGGAGCTCGAGAGCGCGACGCACTGCGCCAGCGAGGCGATCGCATCGCTCTTCCAACTCGCGAGGTCGATGCACGCGCCCGCAGCGACTCGCAAGCCCTGCTCACGCGCGAGCCCCCGCAGCGCGAGCTTGTCCATGCACAGCGCAGACGCCTGCACGCCCGAACCAGTGTGGCGACGTCGCGCCGCGGCGAACAAGCCTTGCAACGTGCCGTCCTCTCCAGCGCCGCCGTGCAGGCACAGGAAGAACACGTCGACGTCGTCGAGCATGCGCAACGCTTCGGTCGCGTCGGTCTCGCACTCTCCGACACGCCAGCGACCGCCCGCCTCGAGCTGAACGAAGCGAGCCTCGCGCACGACGATCGAGCAACCCGGATACGTGCGAGCGGAGCTCAGCGCAGCCAGGACTCCACGCGCGCTCGCGAGCGAGACTTCGCGTTCACCCGACTCGCCGCCGCCCAGCACGGCGACGACCAGCTCGCGCGGGGCGCCATGCGAAGGCGTCCGAGCGGAGTCTGCGCGTTGCGCCGTCGAGCCCATCATCGATACCAGTGTCCCCGACGGCGCACGCTCGGCGGCTCGCTGGCGCGCGCGCGGAAGCTGTGCTCGTCGTCAGCGAACAGCGGGTCGATCTCGACCAGCGGGAGCCCCTGCTCGTCGGTCGGCGGCGGAGGCAGGCCCGCCGAGGCCACCCAGCGCGCGTGCAGGCGGCTGATGTCGGCGCGAGTGGTCTGCGGCGAGTCCTCGCCCTCGGCGTTCTTGACCGGACTGAACTCGCGCGCGCGCTCGACCTCGAGCACGACGCTCTGCGGCGAGCGCGCGAGCGCGTCGAACACGAAGGTCTCGAACTTCGCGCCCTGTCGCTGAACGAGCTGGCCGCCTTCCCAGACGCTCATCGTCTTGCGCGCCACGTGCCAGGGCAGCTGAAGTCCGCCTTCGACCAGCTCGCGGATGAAGTCCAACTCGATGACGTGCAGCGCGATGTTGCCCGCGCGGAAGCGCAACCGCCCCTGCTCGTCGCGCGCCTCGCGCAACTGGGGCGCGAGGTCGGAGTACTCGATGCAGCCGAAGCGGCCGTCGATGCGCCCGATGACGCCGACCTTCTCGTTCGCGTCGCGCTTGGCCACGACCTTGCTCGACATGCGCGCGCCCTCGAGCTCGTGCAGTCCCAGGAACAGCGGGTCGGCGATCACCGCGAGCGGATTGTCGACCTGGAAGTAGGAGAGTCGACGCACGCCGCGGCGCAGCGCGTCGTCCAGCGCGCCGGACTCGGCCAGAGCGGAGAGCGTTCCGCCGTGGCCGTTCGGCGCGAGGAACAGCTCACCCGGCCCAGCCATGAGGATGCGGCCCTGGAAGTCGAGCGCGGGCGCCATGGCCTGGCTGAAGAACACGACGTCCGAGGGCGGCAGGCCGAACCACTCGTTCGACTCGAAGAAGGTGCGCGTGGCCGCATCGTTGGCGCGCGAGGTCATCACGTACCACGGCATGCGCACACCGAAGCGCTTCGAAGCAGCGCGCACGCGCCGCGCGAACAGCTCGAACAGCGTCGCGTCGCTCAGCGGCCCGATGGGGAACGCGCCCTTGGGGCCGTCGTATCCCAGGCGCGACGCCTGTCCGCCCGCGACGACGAGGAAGCCGACCTCACCGCGCGCCAGCGACTCGGCGCCGCGCGCGCCGGCGCGCTCGGCGAGACGCGCTTGATGCGCATCACGCTCGAGCGGAAAGATCGGCGCCGGCGCCAGCTCGCACGGCGCAAGGGACTCCGACGCGCGCAGCAACTCGGCGTGTCGCCGCACCTGGTCGAAGTCCAGGGCCTCGATCTGCTCGAGAATCCGCTGACGCTGCTGGGGCTCGAGTCGCTCGAAGTCCGCGAACAGGTGCCCCTGCCCAGCCTTGACCGCGCGCTCGCGCAGCCGCGTTTCCCGTGCGTCCACGGCCAGCGCGTGGATCAGTGCTTGGCGCCGCTGGTGGCGCGGTCCTCGGACAGCGCCTCCAGGATCTCGCGGTTGAGGTTGAGCATGGCTTCGAGCCGCAGCTCCAACCGCAGTTGCCGTTCGACCAGCTTCTCGATCACCGGCGGCAGGATCGCCTCGCGCACGTAGTTGTTGATCATGTTGATGATCTCGGCGCGGTTGGCATCGGGGAGCTTGTGGAAGTGGAAGTGGTACTTCTGCTGCAGCACGTCCTCGGTCACGTGCAGGCAGTGCTTGGTGAACTCGGCGGCGCTCGACTTGTCGTGCTCGCGGTGGAAAACTTCGACCTTGTAGCGGTGGAGGATCTCTTGGAACTTCTTCTGCATCTTCGTCTCCGCGGAGGTGGGGTGGTTTGAGGTGAGGCCCGGACCCGAGGTGAGGTCAGGCGTCGTGTGGGGTGGCTGGGCTCGAGACGATCCCGGAACCATCAGTCGACCTGACCGATGCAGATCGACACGTTGTGCCCGCCGAACCCCAGAGAATTGGAGAGTGCGTTGCGAATCCGGAGCTCCCGCGCGGCGCCCGGAATGTAATCCAGGTCGCACTCGGGGTCGGGGGTGGTGTAGTTGCGCGTCGGGTGGGCGACGCCGCGGTGCACGCTGAGCGCCGTCACCACGAGTTCGACCGCCGCGGACGCGCCCAGCAGGTGCCCCACCATCGACTTGGTGGACGACACGGCCACTTTGCGCGCGTGGTCGCCGAGGACGAGCTTGATCGCGCGCGTCTCGATCGCGTCGTTGTAGGGCGTGCTCGTGCCGTGGGCGTTGATGTAGTCGATCGCCGACGCGTCGACCTTGGCGTGGCGCAGCGCCTCGCGCAGGGCGCGCGCCGGTCCGCGGCCGGATTCCTCCGGTGCGGTGATGTGGTGCGCGTCGTCGGTCGAACCGTAGCCCTTCACTTCGGCGTAGATCCGAGCGCCGCGACGGCGCGCGTGCTCGAGTTCCTCGAACACGAGGATCCCGCAGCCCTCCCCCATCACGAACCCGTCGCGATCCTTGTCGAACGGACGCGATGCGGCCGCCGGGTCGTCGTTGCGCGTCGAGAGCGCCTTCATGTTGGCGAAGCCGGCGAGCGAGAGCGGCGTGGTGGCGCTCTCCGAGCCGCCCGTGACGACGATGTCCGCGTCGTCCCACTGGATCGCGCGCCAAGCCATGCCGATGGCGTGACCGGCCGACGCGCACGCGCTGGAGGTCGTGAAGCAGGTGCCCATCAACCCGTGGCGGATCGCGACCTGTCCGCTGACCGCGTTGGCCATGATCTTCGGAACGAAGTGCGGGCTGACGCGCCGCGGTCCTCGCTCCGTCAGACCCAGGTGCTGTTCCTCGATGCCTGTGATGCCGCCGATCCCGGTGCCGATGATGCAGCCGATGCGCTCGCGCAGCGGCTCCTCCATCGTCGCCGGCTGGAGCCCCGCGTCCTTGAAGGCCTCGTCCGCGGCGATCAGCGCCCACATCGTGAACGGGTCGAGCTTGCGCAGATCCGGTCCCTGAAAGTGCTGCAACGGGTCGAGCGCGACCTGCGCCGCGAACTTGACGGGATGCTCGGACACGTCGAAGCGCGTGATCAGGCTCACGCCGCTTTCGCCGCGCAGCAGCCGACTCCACGTCGTTTCGACGTCGTTGCCCAGCGCGTTGATCGCGCCCAGTCCCGTGATGACTACCCGTCGCATATCGATCCGCCTGTGCCCACGCGGGGCCGCTCCGACCATGAATTGGAAGCCCGCGCGAGCGTCCTCTCCGGTGGAGATCTCAGCGCGCACGCGGCGCGATGATCACTGCCACCCGGCGTGGACGTCCGCTCGCCGCGGCGTCAGCGCGTGGAACGCGCAAGCACCAACGGCGACCGGGGCCACTGCCGCGCTCAGCTCTTGGACTGGATGTAATCGATCGCGTTTCCGACGGTCTGGATCTTCTCGGCGTCCTCGTCGGGGATGGAGATCTCGAACTCGTCTTCGAACTCCATCACCAACTCGACGGTGTCGAGGGAGTCTGCGCCGAGGTCGTTGATGAATGAGGTCTCGCGCGTGACCTTCTCCTCGGGCACCGACATTTGATTGCAGACGATCTTCCGTACGCGCTCTTCGATCGAGCCGTTGCTCACCGTGGTGTTCTCCGTGTGGGGTCTAGTAGGTGCTTGGAGGAAGCGGCGCCGGACGTCGCGCGCCCGGAACCGTGGATACGAGGAGCGATCGCGCGGCGGGAAGCGGCCTCACAGCGAGAGCCCGCCGTCGACGACCAGCACTTGGCCGGTGATGTAGGCGCCGCCGGGCCCCGCGAGGAAGTCGACCGCCAGAGCGACGTCGTCAGCGACGCCCGTGCGGCCGAGCGGGATGGCTCCGAGCAACGCCTCGCGCGCCTTGGGATCGATCGCGGCCGTCATGTCGGTGTCGATGTAGCCCGGCGCCACGGCGTTGCAGCACACCTGCCGCGACGCGAGTTCCTTGGCTACCGAGCGGGTGAGCCCGATCAGGCCCGCCTTGCTGGCCGCGTAGTTGGCTTGGCCCGCGTTGCCGGTCAGCCCGACGACGGACGCGATGTTCACGATCCTCCCGCGCGACTTCATCAGCGACCGCGAGGCCGCGCGAATGAAGTTCCAGGAGCCCTTGAGGTTCGTGTTCACCACGGCGTCGAAGTCCGCCTCGCTCATGCGCAGCAGGAGCTGGTCGCGCGTGATGCCCGCGTTGTTGACCAGCAGGTCGAGACCGCCGAGTTCGGCCTGCACTTGGTTCACCAGCTCCGCGACCGCGTCGGTGCGCGCCACGTCAACGCCGTAGGCGATGGCGCGGCCGCCGACCTGCGCGCAGGCCTGAGCGGTGTCGCCGGCGCGTTCGGCCGTCGTCGCGACGCAGGCCACCGCCGCGCCGCGCGCAGCCAGGCGCAGGGCGATCGCCCGACCGATGCCACGGGAGGCGCCGGTGACTACGGCGACCTTGCCGTGCAGATGCTGTTCGATCTCGCTCAATGGAATTCGCTGGGTTGCCGGGGGATTCGACCGCGGGGGACGGTGCTTTGCAAGTGGCCGCGCGTCGCATCGCGCTCCCCGAGCAACGTTCTTTCAGCTGCTCGCGGAGGCCACGTCCAGGTCCGCGGGCGCCGCCGCAGCGCGCACCACAGCGTTCTCGTCGATCTTTCCGAGCAGGCCCGCGAGCACTCGGCCCGGCCCGGGCTCCAGGAACCTCGTGACGCCCAGCGCCAGCGCACGACGCATGCTCTCCTCCCACAGCACCGGCGCGCACACCTGCTGCGCGAGGCGCTGCTTGATCGCGGCCGGGTCGGTGACCGACTGCGCGTCGACGTTCGAGAGCACCGGGAAGCGCGGAGCGCGGAGCTCGACGCGAGTCAGCGCCGCCGCGAGTTCATCCGCTGCGGGACGCATGCACTCGGAGTGGAACGCGCCCGCGACGACGAGGCGCTTGGTGCGCCGCACGCCGTGCTCTTTCGCCGCCGCATCGACGGCGTCCAAGGCCGCCAGCTCGCCGCTCACGATCACCTGGCCGGGAGCGTTGAGGTTCGCGACCGAGCAAATGCCGACCTTCGCACCCACGGCGGCGAGCGCCTGTGCTTGCTCGCGCGTCGCTCCCATCAGACTCGTCATTCCGCTGGGGCGCAGTTCGCTCGCCCGCTGCATGGCTTCGCCCCGCAGTCGCACTAGACGCACGGCGTCCTCGAACTCCAGCGCTCCGGCCCACCACAGCGCCGTGTACTCGCCGAGTGAGAGCCCCGCGGTCAAAGGCGTGGAGAAGCGATCGAGTCCGCGCTGCTCGAGCACGCGCAGGATGGCGACCGAAGTGACGAGGATCCCCGGCTGCGCGATGTCGGTTCGGTTGACGGCTTCGCCGCTGGACCAGCACGCCTCCTCCAGCGAGAAACCCAGCGCGCGCGAGGCGCTCGCGAAGGTCTCCCGCGCGAGCGGATAGGCCTCGCACCAGTCGCGGCCCATGCCTTCGAACTGCGCGCCTTGGCCGGGGAAGAGAACGGCTTCTTGCAACGGTGTCACCGCGGACGAATGGGGAACGACGGAACGAGATCTGGGCCTGCGTAGCGATCAGCGCGGAAGGCGGACGACGGGCGAGCGACGAGCGGCTACCAGCGAATGAGGGTGCCGCCCCACGTGAGGCCCGCGCCGAAGGCGACGAACACCACGAGTTTTCCCGGCTCAACACGCCCTTGCTCGATCGCCTCGTGGAAGGCCATCGGCACGGTCGCGGCCGAGGTGTTGCCGTACTTGTCGATGTTCACGAACACGCGGTCCATCGGCCAACCCAGACGCTCGATGGCGGCCTCGATGATGCGTGCGTTGACCTGGTGCGGCACGACGACGCTGACGTCTGCGGGATCGTAGCCCTCGACCATCTGCGCGATGAGCTCGCTCATCTTGGTGACGGCGAAGCGGAACACCTCGCGACCGCGCAGTCGGATGAAGTGGTCGCCGCGCGCAATGCTCTCGGTCGTGGGCGGCATGCGAGCGCCGCCGCCCTTCATGTGGATCAAGTCGTAGCCCGACCCGTCAGCGCCCAACGTCGAGCGCAGGATCTCGCCGCGCCCGCATTCTGAGTGGGGTCGCAGCACCGCCGCTCCAGCGCCGTCGCCGAACAGGATGCACGACGTCCGGTCGCTCATGTCGAGGAAGCGCGACAGACTCTCTGCGCCGATCGTGAGGACGTTGCGCGCGCGCCCCGCCGCGATGAAGCACTCACCCGTGTGGAGCGCCGTCAGGAATCCCGTGCAGGCCGCGTTGACGTCGAACGCGCCGGCGTTGGTCGCGCCCAGTGCGCTCTGCACCAAGGTCGCGCAGGCCGGGAGCAGGTAGTCCGGAGTGAGGGTGCCGACGATCACCAGATCGAGGTCCGTGGGCGCGATGCCCGCGGAGGCGAGCGCCTGGCGTCCGGCCTCGATGCACAGGTCGCTGGTGGCTTGCTCCGGCGCGACGAATCGACGCTCGCGAATGCCGGTGCGCTGAACGATCCACTCGTCGGAGGTGTCGACCAGCTGCTCGAAGTCGTGGTTGGTCATCACTCGCGGGGGAGCACAGATTCCTGTGCCCGCGATTCCGACCGCAACGCGTGATCCCATGGACGATGTGGCTTCCTGTGCAGGGGCTTGCTCGCAAGGGCCGCGCATGCGGCCGTCGAGCGACAGAGTGCGCGGGATTCTACCGGTGCAGCGCGGGCGATCCGCGCCCAAAAAACCGCGGCCCGCCCCGACTCCGCGGACCTTTCAGGGGCGGCTGCGCAGCCCGAGAACCGCCGCGCCAACGAGCGCGACGAAGCGTCGGAGCGCTGGCGTGTTCACTCAGCGCGCAGTCCGGCGACGATGTGCTGGTTGACCCGCGCGTCGAGCGCGCGCGCCGCGACGTGGATGGCGTTCGCAACGGCGTTGGCGTCGGAGCGGCCGTGCCCCTTGACGACGATGCCGTTCACGCCGAGCAGCAGGGCGCCGCCGTACTCCGCGTAGTCGATCTGACGCCGCACTTTGGTCAGCGCATCCTGGGTCCACTCCGCGCGGTGCGAGCGCAGTTCCTGGAGCACCAGCTGCAGCATGAAGCCCGAGAATCCTTCGAGCAGCTTGAGCACGACGTTCCCGGTGAAGCCATCGGTCACGACGACATCGGCCGCGGAATGGAAGATGTCGTTGCCTTCGACGTTCCCCACGAAGTTCAAGCGCGCGCCCTGCGCCGTGAACAGCGGGTGCGCCTCTTTGAGCAAGTCCGTGCCCTTGCTGGGCTCCGAGCCGATGTTCAACAGCCCCACGCGCGGCTCCGCGACGCCGAGGCAATCGCGTGCGTACACGGCCCCCATCGCGGCGAACTGCACGAGGTCCTGCGGCTTGGCCGCGACGTTCGCGCCCATGTCGAGCAACGTCACGGGTCGCCCGGTGAGGCTCAGCGTCACCGCGATCGCGGGACGTCGCACGCCTTCGAGCGTTCCGAGTCCGAGCGTGCACGCGCCGACGACCGCGCCGGTGTTGCCCATGCTCACGACCGCTCCCGCGACGCCGCGCTTCACGGCGCCGACGCAGCCCGCGATCGAGGAGTCAGGCTTCGCGCGCAGCGCGGCCGCCGGCGACTCGGCCATGCCGATCACTTCGGAGGCGTGCTGAACCGCGAAGCCGTCGGGGCCGATGCGATGCTCGGCGCCCAGCGCCGTCAGCTTCGCTCGAATGAGCGCTTCGTCGCCCACGAGCAGCACGCGGCGCGGATCCAGCGCGCGGGCGCCGGACTCGGAGCACAGCGCCAGCGCTCCGTTCAACGTCGCGTCGGGCGCGAGATCGCCGCCCATCACATCCAAGGCAATGCGTTGATCGAGCATCCTCAGGCCTTCCGGATCCACACAGTCGAATTCGCGCGCATCGAAGCAGCGCCCGACACGCGACACTCGCGGGCCGACTGGCGCCACACGTGAAAGGCGGCCGTGAACGCCGCGATCGATTCAACGCCGGTCGAGCGGAGCGCGGCGCTCACGGCCGCTCGTTCCCGAGTCCACGGCTTGGCGATCGTACAGGTCGCAGCGGGCCTCACTCGGCCCGCACATCGATCGGTCGCGCGGCGCGGCCGCCGTGTGTCGCGCCCGCGCCGACGGAATCAGAACTGCTCGCGCTGCAGAACTTCGGCGCCGCGCTTGTCAGCGCCCTTGGCGAAGCCGTAGTAGCCGCAGTTGTCGCACACGCGGTGCGGACGGACGGGCGCACTGCAACGCGCGCAGTAGTTCGTCGCGAACGCCTTGAGGGCGTCGTGAGAACGGCGGATGCGCGTGCGGTGGTTCGAGTGACGGCGTTTGGGATTCGGCATGGCGCAGGTTTGGACGGGCGCAGAGTCGAACGGCGCGTCGGCGCGACGAGGTTCGGCGCGGATTCGAGGGAATCGAAAAGGGCTGCCCGAGGGCTCCCCCATAGGTGCTGGGGCGGGAGCGGGGCCGCTGGAATCGGTTGTAGGGGGCGAGAACGATAGCCCTGCCCCCACGGAGTGTCAACGCGGGCAGACCTGCCGCCCGCGTCTCGGCGCGTGACTCAGCTCGCGCTCGCGAGCGCGGCTTCCAGCGCCGACTCGAGCGCCTGGACGGCGGCCGGTGCAGCGTTGGCGTCGAGCCCCTGGCCCTGCGCGAGATTCGGTCGGCCGCCGCCCCCGCCTCCCAGGTGACGCGCCGCAAGCTTCGCCAACTCGCCGGCCTTGAGGCCCTTGGTCAGCGCAGCGCCCTCGCACGCGATGAGGAACGGCACGCGCCCTTCGGCTCGACCGAGCAACACGACCGCGAGGTCCTTGGACAGCGACTTGACGCGGTCGCCCAGTTCTCGCACGGCCTCGCCGTCGACCTCGCCGAGGTCGGCGACGCCGCTCAACACTCCGGCGCGCACCGACAGGCGCGACTTGAGCGACTCGAACAGTGTCGCGAGGTCCGCCTTGTTCGACACGGCCTCACGCTTGCGCGCTTCCTTGAGCTGAGCTTGGAGCTGCTCGAGGCGCGCCAGCAAGTCGTCCGGCGAGCTCTTCAGCGCCTGCGCCGCTGCGCTCAACGTGCGTCGCTGCGCCTGGATGTGCGCGAGCGCTTCGGCGCCGGTCAGCGCCTCGATCCGACGCACGCCCGCCGCGACGGCGCGCTCGTAGAGGATCACGAAGGGCCCGATGTCGCCCGCGGCGCGCACGTGCGTTCCGCCGCACAACTCCAGCGACCAGCCGCCGACGTCGAGCACGCGCACTTGCGCTTCGTACTTCTCGCCGAACATCGCCACGACGCCGCGCGCCTTGGCGGACTCCAACGCCTCGATCGTGGTGCGCACGGCGGCGTTGTCGATCACGCGCTCGTTGACACGCCGCTCGACGCGCTCGAGCTCGTCGGAGGTCAGCGCCTTGCCGTGCGAGAAGTCGAAGCGCAGTCGATCGGGTCCGACGTAACTGCCCTGCTGCGCAACGTGCTCTCCGAGCACTTCCTTCAACGCCTTGTGCAGCAAGTGCGTCGCCGTGTGGTTGCGTCGCGTGGCGTCGCGGCGCTCGACATCGACCTCCGCTTGAACGGGGGCGCCCTCGACGAGCGCGGACTTGGAAGTTCCCACGTGCACGATCACGGAGCCGAGCTTCAGCGTCTGCTCGACTTCGAACAGCACGCGCCCAGACTCGTCGCGCAGCACTCCGGAATCGCCGACCTGGCCGCCGCTCTCGGCGTAGAACGGCGTGGAATCCAACACGACGCGGTCCTTCTGCCCAGCCGCGCTGAAGGCGCGCAGCACGCGCGCGCTGGCGCGAACGCCAGCCTCGCCGGACTCGTGACACAGTGAATGGGTGGCGGGCAGTCCGGCCACCTGCTCCGCCGACAGCACTTGCTTGAACGCGCCCTCGGAGCGGCTCGCGGCGCGGTGCTTGTCCTGCGCCGACGTCCAGCCCTCGGCGTCGAGAGTCCAGCCGCGTTCGCGCGCCATCTGCTCCACCAGGTCCTGCGGGAACCCGTAAGTCGCGTACAGGTCGTACGCCTCGGCGCCGGGCAAGCGCTTGGCGCCGCCGGCGTCGACCTTCTTGGCGAGTTGGTCGAAGAGCACGAGGCCGCGCTCCAGCGTCACCGCGAAGGCTTCCTCCTCGCTGCGCAGCGAAGTGCGGATGTGCTCCTCGCGCGCGCGCAACTCCGGGAAGGCGTCGCCGAGCACCTCGACCACGGTCGGCACGACGTCGCACAGGAACGGACGCTTCATGCCCATGCGCTGACGTCCGAAGCGCGAGGCGCGGCGCAAGAGACGACGCAGCACGTAGCCGCGCCCTTCGTTCGACGGCAGCGCGCCGTCCGCGATCGCCGTCGAGAGCGCGCGCACGTGGTCGGCGCACACGCGGAACGCGATGTCGACCTCGAGTTCCTGGCCGTAGCGCAGACCCGTGAGTTGCTCCATGCGGCGGAACAGCGGCTGGAACAGGTCGGTGTCGTAGTTCGACGACTTGCCCTGCAGCACCGCCAACACGCGCTCGAAGCCCATGCCGGTGTCGACGTGCTTGGCGGGCAGCTCAACCAGCGAGCCGTCGTCGCGGCGGTTGAACTGCATGAACACGTTGTTCCACAGCTCCATGAAGCGCTCGTTCCCCGCGTTCACGCCGATCTCGCGATTGGCGCCGTCGCGCGGATCGCTGCCGGGGCCGCCGCGGTCGATGTGGATCTCGGTGCACGGCCCGCACGGCCCCGTCTCGCCCATCTCCCAGAAGTTGTCCTTGCGACCGAAGCGCAGGATGTGGCTGGGATCGATGTCGGTCTCCTCGCGCCAGATGCGCGCGGCCTCCTCGTCGGCCGGCAGTCCGTCGCGCTCGTCGCCGGCGAACACCGTGACCCACAGCCGATCCTTCGGGAGCCCCCAGGCCTTGGTGAGCAGCTCCCACGACCAGCGGATCGCGTCCTGCTTGAAGTAGTCGCCGAACGACCAGTTGCCCAGCATCTCGAAGAAGGTGTGGTGGTACGTGTCGAGCCCCACCTCCTCCAGGTCGTTGTGCTTGCCCGAGACGCGAATGCACTTCTGCGAGTTCACGGCTCGCGTGTAGTCGCGCTTGCCGATCCCGAGGAACAAGTCCTTGAACTGGTTCATGCCCGCGTTGGTGAACAGCAGCGTCGCGTCGTCGAGCGGCGCCACGGGGCTCGAGGGCACGTAGCGGTGGCCGCGCTTGACGAAGAAGTCGATGTACTCCTGGCGCACCTGCGCCGCGGATCGAGGGGCATTCGAGGTCATGGAGAGCGATGCGATCGGCTGGGGTTCAGCGCTGTGAGCGAACGGGCAGGTCGAGCCGCGCAGTGTAGCGGTCCGATCCACGCCTCGACGGAAGCCTGATCTTGGAGAGTGGAGAGAGGCAGCGTCCAGCGAGAGCCACGCTGCACTCGCAACTGCGCCCGATCTTCACGGCCGCCGAGCCGGTGGATCCGCGCCGACGCGACGTTCCAACGCGGAGTCCTCGAGCCTTTCGCAGGCTCGCCCCGCGAAGAGCCTGTCGGGAGACGTGTGACGAGTGAAAGGCGTCCAGCCTCGCCCTGCGTCTCTGCGCGCAGCGGACGAGAGCTCGAACACGAAAACGCGGGCCGAGGACCGCTTCGGCCTCGACCCGCGTTGAACGCTCGTGCGCGACGAGTGAAGACGAGCAGCGACGGCTGCTGCGCCGGGGCTCAGGCCTTGCCCTTGCTGGGCGCGGCCTTCGCCGCCGGAGCAGCGCCATTGCCCGCGCCAGCACCGGCGCCGACGGCGGCCCCGCTGCTCGACGCTGCGCTGCTGCTCGAAGCCGCACCACTGGCGCTGGCGCGAGCGGCGGGCGTCACTTCGTCGCCGACGATCGCCGGCGGGAGCTCGGCGCCGAGGACCACTTCCTTGTTCGCCAGCTTCGCGCGCAGCAGGTTCTCGAGTTCCTTGGCGAGGCTGGGGTTGTCGATCAGCAGTTGGCGCGCCTTCTCGCGGCCCTGCCCCAGTCGGATCTCGCCCTCCTTGGGGTGCTTGAACGACATCCATGTGCCCGACTTCAAGACTGCGCCGTGCAGCAAGCCCAGGTCGAGCAGGTCACCTTCGTAGCTGATGCCGCGGTCGAACATGATGTCGAACTCGACCTTGCGGAAGGGCGGCGCGACCTTGTTCTTGACCACCGTCACCTTGGTGCGGCTGCCCACGACTTCCTCGCCGTCCTTGATCTGCCCGATGCGGCGGATGTCGACGCGCACCGAGGAGTAGAACTTCAGCGCGCGGCCGCCGGTCGTGGTCTCCGGGCTGCCGAACATCACGCCGATCTTCTCGCGGATCTGGTTGATGAAGACCACCAGCACGTCGGAGCGCGAGATCGCGGCGGTCAGCTTGCGCAGCGCCTGACTCATCAATCGCGCCTGCAGGCCCACGAAGCTGTCCCCCATCTCGCCTTCGATCTCGGCGCGCGGGACCAGCGCGGCGACCGAGTCGATCACCACGACGTCGACGGCGTTGGAGCGCACCAGGGTCTCGACGATCTCCAGCGCCTGCTCGCCCGTGTCAGGCTGACTGACCAGCAGGTCTTCGAGCTTGACGCCCAACTTGCGCGCGTAGGCCGGATCGAGCGCGTGCTCGGCGTCGACGAAGGCGCAGATGCCGCCTTCCTTCTGCGCGTTGGCGATGACGTGCAAGGTCAGCGTGGTCTTGCCCGAGCTCTCGGGGCCGAAGATCTCGACGATGCGTCCGCGCGGGAAACCGCGCCCACCCAGCGCCAGGTCGAGCGAGAACGCGCCCGACGACAGGCAACGGAGCTCGTTGTGCATCGACTTGTCGCCCAGGCGCATGATCGCGCCCTTGCCGTAGCTCTTCTCGATGTCGGCGAGCGCGGCGTCGAGCGCCTTGCTCTTCTGCGGATCGAGAGTGCGCGCCTCCGTGCGGCCGGAGTTCGAGGAGCGCGCGGCGTCACCGGCGGAGTCGGGTCGTTGAGGGTTGTTGCTCATGGCGATCGGGTGAGAGTGAATGGGCGGGAGAAGAGGACTGCCGTGGGTGAGGACTGGGGCCGGCGCCGGCCTCGACGCGTGTGCGCGTGCCGGTGCGTCGCAGGTGCGCTTGCGCGGGGATCTCAGCGCCCAGCGGCCTCTTCGGCGTGGTAGGTCAATGTTAGGGTGCGCATGCTAACGCCACGCGTGTCGTCGTGGAAGCGCCCGGAGCACAGATCTGCGCTGCAGTCCGCGCCGGAGCGCGGCCACACCGTATCGCCCGGACGGCGTCCCCCCAGCGCCGCCCCTGGGAACTCGACCATGCGCGCCGCCCAGCCCTTGCGGACCGGAGGAACGCGCACCGCCCGCTATCCCAAGGCGCGTGCGACGCCAGCATGCGCGAGTGGCAGACCGAAGCACAGAGGCTGAGGTCGCAAGCGCTCGCGAAAAACAAGTGCGTCGCGTGCGCCGGCCCCCGCTCGCGCGCTCAGAGCGTCACGAACTGCAGCAATTCGTTGAAGCGCGACTCGATGTGCGCTCGCCGCCGCGCGCTCAGCGCCTGAACGCCGAAGCCTTGCACGCAGTACGACGCGGTCACCGTGCCGTAGAGCATCGCGCGGCGCAGGGTCGGACCTTCGACGCAGTCCGCGGCAGCCAGGTACCCCATGAAGCCGCCCGCGAAGCAGTCCCCCGCGCCGGTCGGATCGACGACTTCGTCGACCGGGTACGCGGGCAGCGCGTAGCGCACGTCGTCGCCGACGAGGAACGCGCCGTGCTCGCCCTTCTTGAGGATCACGTAGCGCGGGCCGAACTCGCGCACCTTGCTCGCGGCGCGGATCAGGTTGCGCTCGCCGGTGAGCATCCGGGCCTCTTCGTCGTTCAACACCAGCCCGTCCACTCGCCGCAGCACCTCGAGCAGCTCGTCGCGGCGAATCTCTATCCACAGGTTCATCGTGTCCGCCATGACGAACTTCTGGCCCTCGCACTGCTCGAGCGCGCGCAGTTGGACCTTGGGCTCCGCGTTGGCGAGGAACACGTAGCGCGAGTCGCGGAACGCGTCCGGCACCTTCGGATCGAAGTGCTCGAACACGTTGAGCTGCGTCTCGAGCGTGGTGCGCGTGTTCCAGTCCGCCTCGTAGCGGCCCGCCCAGCGGAAGCTCTTGCCGCCGCGCACGCGTTCGACGCCGGCGACGTCGACGCCGCGATCGCTCATCAATTGCAGATCGCTCTCGGCGAAGTCACCGCCGACGACGCCGACCAGACGCACGCCGCCGAAGTTTGCTGCGGCGACCGAGAAGTACACCGCCGATCCGCCCAGCACGTTGTCCTGGCGGGCATAGGGCGTCTCGATCGAGTCGTAAGCCAGGGTTCCAATAACCAGGAGCGACATCAGATGGGCAGATTCTCGGGGACCAGGTGAGAGGGCTAGCTCGACGACGTCGCGCCTTCGAGCGCGGCGCGTTCCGCGGCGGAGAGCCTGCCGCCGGGCAAGAGCAGGAACAAGCCGCCGCCGAGACCGACGATGACCAGACACAGGCGCCAGGCGATGGCCACCGCGAACCCCAAGGTCCAGTTGCCACCCTGCAGTTCGAACAGTTGACCGTACGCGGCCTCAGCCACGCCGACGCCGCCGGGCGTGATCGGGATGGCGCTCACGAGGTTGCCCAGCGCGCCGACGACCACGTAGTTCGCGAAGCTCAGCGCGCTCTCGCCGAACGACGCGCCGAGCACGGTCAGCGAGGCCATGACGCACAGTTGATTGAAGGACGAGAAGCACACGGCCCACGCGAGCTCGCGAGGCTCGCGCGCGCACACCGTCAGCGCTTCGTCGATCTGCAGCAGCGTGCGCGACATCGGCAGGCGTTGCACCAGCTTCTCGAAGCCGATGCGCCGCCGCAGCGCCGGGTTGGCGTAGGCCGCGAGCGCGCCGACGCCGAGCACGAGTCCGATGAGGATCGGCTCGCGTCGGTACGGGAAGCGATCGCCGAGCCACACGACCGCGACCGCGCCCATGGTGACCATCACCAGCACGCCGAGCAGCCGGTCGACGAGCACGCTCATCGCAGCGGCGGCGCGGCGTTCGGGGTGCGAGCGCGCGACCATCACCGCCTTCACCAGATCGCCGCCGGTCAAGCCGGGCACGACGATGTTGAAGAAGAAGCCCACGAAGGTCAGTCGCACTGCGGGCCACAGGTCGGTGGGGCAGTGCGCCGCGCGCAGCAGGCGCCACCAGCGCAGAGCGGTCGCGAGGATGCCGCTCACCGCCAGCGCGAGCGCCAGAGCGAGTCCCTTGCGATCGACGCCGAGGAACGCCGTCGGCATCCCCGGATTCCAACTCACCGTGTCGCTGCGCTCGAGCTGAACCACGTCGAGCGTCGGGCCGGCGGCCTCGCTGCGCCACGGCGCCGGCGCAGACTCGACCGGCAGCGGCTCGCGAAAGCGGAAGCGGATCGAGTTCGACTTCCAGTCGCCCTCGATCGCGCCTTCGAAGCGCTGCACTTCGCCGTCGACAGAGCAACTGACGGAGTCGCGCCACGGCACGATGCGCGCCACCAGCGCGAGGATCGCGATGGCGACGATGAACTTGAGCGCCGTGACGAGGAGTCGACGGCGCGGACCCGGCTCCGCGCTCACGGAGTCTCTCCAGACTCGGCGGCGTCTCGAGCTGGTTGACGCTCAGGGATCACGGGCGCTTCGAGCAATCCCTCGCCGCGCGCCCACTCCAACGACTCCTCTTCGCGCAGCGGCCCGTTCGCGACGCCGCGGATTCGGGCGAGCGCGCGCATGCCGGCCATGCGCACGAGCCCGTCGGGGTGATCGGTCGCGAGCAGCCACACGCGCCGCTTCCACGCCGTGTGCAAGCGCTCGGCTTGCTCCGCGTCCGCCTCGGCCGGCGCCGGCGGCAGCCCCAGTCGCGCCACCTCGTCGAGCAACGCCGCCATTCGCAGCGCGTCGTACTCACGCGGCTTCGCGGTGTCGAGCAGCTCGGCCAACCTGGCCGCGCCCCACACGCGCACGTTCGCGCGCACTGCGGCCGCCTGCACGTTGGGCTTGCCCCAACCCGGATCGGTTCCGAGGCGCTCGTAAGCGCTGGGCGGCGTGTCGTTGAGCGCGGAGCGGAGCGCGAGGGCCACACAGCGTTGCTCGAGCTTCACGCGCAGCGCGCGCACGGGCTCGAACTGCGGATCCGCAGCGAGGCGCGTGCGTTCGAGCAGCCCGCACACGCGCAGCGCGCGCGGCGCGCCTTCGAGGTCGAGCACCAGTTCGTCGAATGCGCGGGTCGCCTGCTCGAGCGTCTCCTCAGACTGAGAGGCTCCGTCGCCGCCCGCTTCGTTGCCGAGTCCCAGCGAGTCCGTCGCGCCGCGCGCGAGTCGGTTCGCAGCGCGAACCAGCCGCTGCAGCGCCGGAGCGAGTTCGTCGACACCCGCGGCGCGAACGCCCGCAGGGTCAGGCGACGGAGTCCACGCGGGGAGTTTCGCGCCGAGTTCGCCCAGCGCCTCGACCGCGATCTCGCGCGACAGCTTCCAGGGGTCGAACACGGCGACGCGGCTGAAGTGCTCGATCTGCAGCGCGCGCACCCAGGCCTCGCTCGAGTCGTACTCGGCCAGCTCGTTGAGCGCCTCGACGCACACCGAGAGCGGGTCTTCGACCTTCTCCAGCGTCGCTTCCTGCGGCTTCGCGCCGAAGCTGCGCAGCAGTCCGATCACGCCCACGCGCGTGGCGTAGCCGTAGTGCGTCGTCACGCGCGCCGTGCGGCGGTGCATGCCCTCCTCGGTGTGGAGCTCGCGCAGGTTCGTGTCCGTGGCGCCGACGAAGCGGCACCCGCCGAGCGCGAGGCTCAGCACCAGCGTCGAGCTCACCCGCGCGCCGAGACTCACGCGCCGCGGCCGCCTGCGTTGGCGAGCGAAGTCTTCGCCGCTTGCACGACGCGCTCGACGGTGAAGCCCAGCTCGGCGAGCACGCGCTCGCCCGGCGCCGAGGCGCCGTAGCCGTCGAGCGCCAGCGCTACGCCGGCGTCGCCGATCCAACGCTCCCAGCCGAAGCTCGCGCCCGCTTCGATGCTCACGCGCGCTCGCACCGACGGCGGGAGCACCGCGTCGCGGTAGCTGGCGTCTTGCGCCGCAAACGAACTCCAGCACGGCATCGAAACGACGCGCGCGCGGCGTCCTTCGCCCGAGAGGCGCTTCTGCGCAGCGAGCGCGAGCGCCACCTCCGAGCCCGTGGCGATCAGCAGCACCTCGGGCTGGCCACCCTCGGCTTCGCTGAGCACGTACGCGCCGCGCGCCACGCCTTCGCGCGCCTTGGTCGCGGTGCCCGGAAGCACGTCGAGCTTCTGACGCGAGAGCACGAGCGCCACGGGCGCCGAGTCCGACTCGAGCGCGAGCCGCCAGGCCTGCGCGGTCTCGTTCGCGTCGGCCGGACGCACGACGCGCAGGTTGTGCATCGCGCGCAGGCTGGCGAGGTGCTCGACGGGTTGGTGCGTCGGGCCGTCCTCCCCCACGGCGACGGAATCGTGCGTCCACACGCAGACCAGCGGCAGCTTGCACAGCGCGGCGAGGCGCACCGCGGGCCGCATGTAGTCGGCGAACACGAAGAACGTCGACACGAACGGCCGCACTCCGCCGTGGTAGAGCATGCCGTTGCCGATCGCGCCCATCGCGTGCTCGCGCACGCCGAATCGCACGTTGCGCGCAGCCGGATGCTCGAGGCCGTGGTCGCCTTCGCCGCCGATCGAGGTCTTGGTCGAGCTCGAGAGGTCCGCGTCTCCTCCGCACAGCTCCGGCACGATCGCGGCCAGTGCGTTGAGCGCCTTGCCGCCGGCGTCGCGAGTCGCCAACGCGCCGTTCTCCCAGCGCGGGAGTTCGCGCTCGCAGCGCGCGGCGAAATCCTCGGGCAGCTCACCCGCCATCCGGCGCTCGAACTCGCGCGCGAGCTCGGGGAAGGCCTTGGCGTACGCCTCGCGGGTCTTGTCCCACGTCGCTCGCACCGATGCAGCGCGCGCCACGCCGGCGCGGAAGTGCTCGAGCGCCTGCGGCGGAACGTGGAACGACAGCGCCGGGTCCCAGCCCAGCGCACGCTTGGTCGCTGCGAGCTCGTCAGCGCCGAGCGGAGAGCCGTGCGCTTCGCACGTGCCCTGCTTGGACGGACTGCCGTACCCGATCGTGGTGCGCACGATGATCAGCGACGGCATTCCGGTCTCGGCCTTGGCGGCGGCGATCGCGCGCGAGATCCCGGCGAGGTCGGTGTCGCCCTGCTCGACGCGCTGCACTTGCCAGCCGTAGGCGCGGAAGCGCGCGGCCACGTCTTCGACCGAGAACGACATCGACGTCGGCCCGTCGAGCGAGACGTCGTTGGAGTCGTACAGCCAGATCAACTTGCCGAGCTTGTGCTGGCCGGCGAGCGACGCGGCCTCCGCCGTCACGCCTTCCATCATGCAGCCGTCGCCGAGCAGCGCGTACGTGTAGTGGTCGACCAGCTTGTGCCCGGGCTTGTTGAAGCGCCCGGCGAGCATGCGCTCGGCCAGCGCCATGCCGACCGAGTTCGCCGCGCCCTGCCCGAGCGGACCGGTGGTCGCTTCGACGCCGGGAGTCGCGAACGTCTCGGGGTGACCCGGAGTGCGGCTGTGCCACTGGCGGAAGGACTTGATGTCGTCGAGCGACAGCGGGTAGCCCGTCACGTGCAGCAGCGAGTAGAGCAGCATGCTGCCGTGCCCGGCGCTCAACACGAACCGATCGCGGTCGGGCCACGCGGGGTCGCGCGGATCGTGCGCGAGGTGGTTCTGCCACAGCGCGAACGCCATCGGGGCCGCGCCCAGCGGCAGACCCGGGTGCCCGGAGTTGGCCTTCTGGATGGCGTCGATCGACAGCGTGCGCAGCGTGTTCACGCACGCCAAGTCCAGGTCCTGGCTGAGGGTCTGCATGGTGGTTCGCGGGCCGTGAGGCGCCGCCGAGGGGCGCGTAGATTGAAGTCCGATGCGCCGAGCGGCAAGGCGCAAGCGAGAGCTTGCTGTCGCTATCGACCGACGGACGCGCTCGAGCGCTGTCGCGAGTCGACGAGTGCGCGCTCCGCGCGCGTCGCCGCTGGCTCCGCATGGCGCCAAGCGGCGATCCGAAGCGTTTCGCGCGCCGCTGGCGGCCTCGCGAACGCGGATCAGGGTGCTGGGGATGGTGGAGGCGGCGGGAGTCGAACCCGCGTCCCGGAGTCCGTCCGCCGAGAACATCTACGTGCGTAGTCCGTGCTTTTCGCCATCGCGGCGCCGCTCACGGACGAGCTGCGCCGCAACCACCGTCGATTGGTTCTCGCAGGTCCAGCGCGACGGAGAGCCTCGCCTGCCAGCCCGCTGGTGGCGTCCTTCCGCAGTCGCGGGCGGCCCGCGGGGGACGGCTACCTAGTGATTAGGCAGCGAGAGCAAAATTGTTGGCATGTGATGCCTTCCCGAGAGGATTAACGGGGTGGACTCGAGATCCCCGGCACGCAGTCCAAGGCCGACACAAACCGGTCGAAACCAGTGCGCCCCCATCCGGACCAGCGAGCGGATCGTAACCCGCTCGCGCCGGAATGCACGTCGA
>CALKYE010000011.1 GCA_938003765.1 uncultured Planctomycetia bacterium | reverse complement strand
TCGACCTCGGCGCTTCGGGCCCGGTCGTGTACTGCACCGCCGGCACCTCGACCAACGGCTGCGTGCCGTCGATCTCGGGCACGGGCACGCCGAGCGGCTCGGCCAGCTCGGGCTTCACGCTCGACGTCGCTGCGTTGGAAGGTCAGAAGCTGGGCCTGTTCTTCTACGGCGTCTCGGGCCCCGCGTCGGCCTCGTGGGGCACGGGCACGAGCTTCCTGTGCGTCAAGACCCCGACGCAGCGCATGGGTTCGCAGAACTCGGGCGGCACGGCGGGTCAGTGCGACGGCGCGTTCACCCAGGACTTCAACAACTACCTGTTCACGCACCCCGGTTCGCTCGGCCAGCCCTTCGTGGGCGGCGAGACGGTCTGGGCCCAGGCCTGGTACCGCGACCCGGCCGCGCCGAAGACCACCAACCTGTCGGACGGTCTCGAGTTCGTGATGCAGCCGTGATCTGACGCCAGCTCCTCGGCGAGCGCCTTCGCTCGCCAGGCTTCACCGGACAGCCCCTGTGGCTGTCCGGTGGTGTTTCTGCGACCTGCTCGCGCGGGAAATGCGCGCTCGGACGACGTTTGCGCCGTCGCGACGACGCGTAACGTCCGTTCGCCGAGCTCGAGTGCGCATCGGTTGGACGCACCGCCGCACCCATCGCCACAGGAGACCCGCCGTGCCCGACTCCAAGACCGTCACCGAGTACACGATCAAGACCATCGACGTCGTCGGGTTGGGGACGGGCGTGACGCTGGCCGTGCTCGGCGCCGCTGGAGTCGGCGCCGCGTTGAGTCCCGCCGCACTCGCGTTCTTGTCGATCGGCGTAGTGGATCGCCTGCTCGGCGTCGCCGTGGGCCTGGCGCAGTCGCGCCAGCGCTGGGGCGCCGAGGTCAACGCCGGATTGCTCTCGCGACTGGGCGCCACCGCGAAGGACAAGCTCCACCAGCGCAAGCTCGAGACGCTCAAGAATGCCGCAGGCGACAGCCTGCGCGCGAAGGCCGCGTACGTCGGCGCCGTGACGAGCGACCTGCAACGGCTGCGCGAAGAGCACGCGGCCTTCACCAAGCGCGCCGACGAGATCCTCGAGCACATTCAGCGCCTGGACACCGACACCAAGCGGCACTTCGCAGAGGTCAAGGCGGGCTTCGAGAAGCTGGTGCGCGAAGCGCGCGCGAACCCTCTGTCCCAAGCCGCCGCGCGGCAACTCAAGGAGGCGACGGAGAAGTACAACGCGCGCGCCAAGAGCCTCGTCGACGAGCGCGCGAAGCTGCTGCTCGCGGCGGGCGCCGACCTCGACGAGCGCGGCATGCGCACCATCAACGAAGCGGCTGCGGCGATCGAGCGGCTCGAGCAGGACCTCGCCAGCGTCGACCGTCTCGATTGGAGCGGCGCCTTCGGCGACGGCGGACAGATCGGCATCGCGCACCGCGCCGCGCGCGCGGCCGCCGGCCACAGCGAAGAGGCCATCACGCTCGCCTCGATCGGGCTCGACGTCGCCGAGATGGCTGCGGCCTTCGACGCGCAGTCGATCGCGACGATCGTGCAGGACACCGTGACGCTGGCCGGGATGATTCGCAACGCGCTCAACGGCATGCGCAAGTGGAAGACGGACGCCAAGACGCTCGGAGACGTCGTCCAGCGCTTGCTCACGGACGCCAAGCTGAACTGGAACAAGTCGCTGACCGATCCGCGCGAGAAGGCGCGCTACCTCGAGATCGCCAAGCGCAAGCTCGAGGAGCTCCAGCGCGAGGCGCGGAAGCTGCGCGAGCGTCAGGCTGCCGAAGAGCGCGTTGTTGAGGAGGGCTTCAAGCAGGCCAACACGAAGCACGCGAACCTGACCGAGCGCCACGCTGCGGCGCTGCGGAAGTTCGAAGCGGCTAGCAAGCGCTTCGACACAGCCGCCGGCAAGTACAAGAACGCGCGCGGGATCCCGCGCGAACTCGCGGTGCTCTTCGAGCAGGAGCAGAAGGCGGAGGAAGCCTTCAAGCGACTGGATCGCGAGCTCGAGCAACTCACGACGGCCGTGCTCGAGTTCAAGCGCGAAGGCGCCGACGTGCTCAACATCGGCCACGAGCAGGGCATCAACAAACTCGGGGTCGAGATCGAAACGCTCGAGCGCGAGATGGCGCGGCGGCGCTGAGCTCAGCGGAAGATCTGTTGAAGCTCGATCGCTTGCGTCACACGGCGCGCGTGCGCAAGCCGAGCGCATCCATGTCGCGCCAGAAGGCTGGCCAGGACTTGGCGACGCACGACGGCTGCTCGACGACCACGCCGGGGCGCAGCAGTCCCAGCAACGCGAAGGCGAAGGCCATGCGGTGATCGCCGCGCGGATCGAGGCGCAGCTCGCTGGTCGGGAGCACGCTGGTCGGAGCGTCGACGGTCAGGCTCGAGCTGTCGCACGAAACTCGCCAGCCCGCGCGCGCGAGCGCATCGGTGAGCACTTCGAGTCGCCGGCTCTCCTTGCGATCGAGGGTCTCCAGGCCGCGCAGTGTCGAACTCGTGCGGCCGTGCGGAGCGACGAGCGCTGCGCCTGCGGCTATGGCCGCCAGCACCGGCGCGAGGTCGGGCTGCCCGCTCAAGTCGAGGTCGGCGCCGTGTTGAGGAAAACCGCTCGCGGAGATGGCTTGCGGCGCGAATTGCGCGCGGCAGCCGAAATCTCGCAGGCGCTGAACGATGGCGACGTCGCCCTGGACGCTCTCGCGGCTCAAGCCCTTCACGAGCACCTCGCCGCCGCTCAGGCACGCGGCCGCCAGGGCCACGGACGCCAGCGAGGCATCCGGTTCGACGACCAACGGCTGCTCCGGCGCACGCAAGGGGCCGCGGATGCGCCAGTGCTCGGCGTCGGCGCTCTCGATGCACGTGGCTCGCGCGCCGAAGCGTTCGAGCATCGCGCGCGTCATGTCGAAGTACGGACGGCTCGGCAACTCGCCGACGATCGCGAGCTCGTTCTCGTCGGGGTAGCTGGCGAGTGCGATCGCCAGCGCGCTCGCCTCCTGGCTGGACAACGGGTCGCGCAGCTCCAGTGTGCTCGCCGGACCGATAGGGATCAGGCGCAGCGGCCACTCGCGCCGTTCGAAGCGCACCCCGCTGCGCTCGAGCGCGTCCACCAGTGGAGCTGTGGCGCGCCGCTCCAGGGTGCCGCGAGCGACGATCTCCACCTGCGAGCCGGGCTCGGCGCACAACGCCAGCGCCGCCAGCGCGAGCCGCGCCAACGTGCCGCTCTCACCCACTTCCACGCGCTCTGCACGCCACCCGCCGCGCCACGACGGCGGTCGGCCCGTCACCGCCAGACTGGCCGGCGTGGGCGCGTGGTGCTCGACTCCCACTGCCGCGAGCAGCGCGCGCGCGGCCGCCACGTCCTCGCCGCGCGGAAGGTTGACGATGCGCGTCACGCCCTGCGCGAGCGCGGCCAACACGATCGCGCGCTGCGCCAGGGACTTGGAGCCGGGCGCCGACAACTCGCCTCGCACGACGCTGAGCGGCTCGATCGTTCGTCCGCTGTCCGCATCGTCGCCGGTCACGGTCGCGATTGTAGCTGTGTGCGCAGCGCCGCATACTCGCACGCACCACCCCCAGCGCCTCCACTCCATGCCTGCATCCACCCCCTACCGCGGCCGCGAGCCGTCGATCTGCGGCCTTCCGTTGCTCGCTTCGGGCAAGGTTCGCGACGTCTACGAAGTCGACGCGAAGCGGCTGCTCTTCGTCACCAGCGACCGCATCTCGGCCTTCGACGTCGTGATGGGCGAACTCGCGCCGTTCAAGGGCGCGGTCCTCACGGCGATCGCGGCGCACTGGTTTGCGCGCACGCGCGACCTCGTGCCGAACCATCTGCTCAGCACCTCGGTCGACGACGTGCCGGGGCTCGATGCGAGTTGGCGCGAGCGCTTGCGCGGACGAATCATGCTCGTGCAGCGCGCGAAGCCCACCACCGTCGAGTGGGTCGTGCGCGGCTACCTGGCTGGCTCGGGATGGAAGGAGTACCAACGCAGTCGTTCGGTGTGCGGTGTTCCGCTGCCGGACGGGCTGCAGCTCGCGTCGCGCTTGCCCGAGCCGATCCTCACGCCGACGACCAAGGACTCGGCGCACGATCTGCCGCTCACGGCGGAGCAGGCGGCCGAGCGCGTCGGTCGCGAACTGTTCGAATCTGCGCGGCGCGCGTGCTTCGAGCTGTTCGCGCGCGCGAGCGTCGATCTCGCCGCGCGCGGCGTGATCCTGGCCGACACGAAGTTCGAGTTCGGCGTCGCCGACGGTCGCATGCTGCTGATCGACGAAGCGCTCACTCCGGACTCGTCGCGCCTGTGGCCCGCGGCGCAGTGGCGCGCGGGATCGAATCCGCCGAGCCTCGACAAGCAGGGGCTGCGCGACTGGCTCGAAGCCCAGCCCTGGGACAAGAATCCGCCCGCGCCGAGCTTGCCGCCGTCCGTCGTCGGCGACCTGCAACGCCGCTACCTCGAGGTGTGTGAGCTGCTCACGGGGCGCTTGCCGGAGGGCGTGTCGCGCGCCGAGGTGTTGGCGTGAGCGTCGAGACCTTGCGCTGGGTCGGCGGCCGGCCCGGACACGTTCGAATGATCGACCAGACGCGCTTGCCGCTCGAGCGCGTGCTCGTCGACATCGCAAGCGTCGACGCGATGCACGACGCGATCAAGCGCCTGGTCGTTCGCGGCGCGCCGGCGATCGGCGTCGCGGCGGCGTTCGGTGTGCTGCTCGACGTGCAGCATCGCGACGAGCGCGACCGCGAGGACCTGCTCGGTCGCGTGCGCGAGAGCGCGGCGCGGCTCGCGAGCGCGCGTCCGACGGCGGTGAATCTGTTCTGGGCGCTCGAGCGCATGGTGGCGCGAGCGACGCGCGATCACGCCAGCGGCGCAAGCATCCTCGACGGGCTCTTCAACGAGGCGCAGGCGATCTTCGAGGCCGACCGCGAGATCTGCCGGCGCATCGGCGTCGAGGGCGCGCAGCTCCTGCGCGACGGCGCCACGGTGCTCACGCACTGCAACGCCGGAGCGCTGGCCACCGCGGACTACGGAACTGCGCTGGCGCCGATCTACGTGGCCGTCGATCAGGGCAAGCGCATCGCCGTGTTCGCCGACGAGACCCGGCCGCTCCTGCAGGGCGCGCGACTGACGGCGTGGGAGCTGCGCGAGGCGGGCATCGACGTCACGCTCATCACCGACAACATGGCGGGACGCGTGATGTTCGAAGGCCGCATCGACGCGGTCTTCGTCGGGGCGGACCGCATCGCTCGCAACGGCGACGTGGCCAACAAGATCGGCACCTACTCGGTGGCGGTGCTCGCGCGCGAGCACGGCATCCCGTTCTACGTGTGCGCGCCGCTCTCGACCTTCGACGCGAAGATCGACCACGGCGATCAGATCCCGATCGAGGAGCGCGGCGACGAAGAAGTCACCTGCGGCTTCGGCAAACGCACCGCGCCCGAGGGCGTGCGGGTCTACAACCCCGCGTTCGACGTGACGCCCGCGCGGCTCGTCACCGCCATCGTCACGGAAGCCGGATTGATCGAGCGGCCCACGCGGGAACGCGTCGACGTGGTGTTGCGCCGCGGCGGCGTGCTCTAGCGCTCCGCTCGAGTCGCTTTCGCTCCAGCGCAGCGGGCGCGCCGTCCGATGCTGGGCCCCTGTGCGCTGCGACGGTTGGGGAAGCCGCCCCGCCGCGCCGCGCCGCCCCAGCGACGCACACCATGAGAGTCTCCCGCAAGTCTCGCGCGAAGAACGTTCCGGTCGACGACGAGGAAGAGAAGTCCGCCGCCGACGAAGCCCAGTCGGCCGAGGTGCTCGAGTTCGTCACCGCGCTCGACGAGTACAAGCGCAAGCACCAGCGCAAGTTCCCCAGTTGGAGCGAGGTGCTCGGAGTGCTGCGCTCGCTCGGTTGGAGCAAGGGCCGTCCCGCGGCGTGAATCGCCGCGAGTGAGTGCTGACGGCGCGGCGCCGGCCGCGCCCGCGTTCAGACGTAGATCGGGAAGGCTCGCGCCAACTCCCCGACTTCGCCGCGCACGCGCGCCGCGACGCTCGCGTCGGTCGGATTCGCGAGCACGTCAGCGATCCAGCCCCCGAGCGTGCGCATGTGTTCCTCGCGCAGGCCGCGCGTGGTGATCGCCGCCGTTCCCAATCGGATTCCAGAGGCCTTCGTCGGCGGATTCTGGTCGTAGGGAATCAGGTTCTTGTTGCAGGTCAGGTCGGCCGCGTGGAGCAGGTTCTCGGCGTCCTTTCCGGTGAGCTTCATGGGCGTCACATCCACCAGCATGAGGTGGTTGTCGGTGCCGCCGGAGACGATGCGCAGTCCGCGCTCGGCCAGGGTGTGCGCGAGCACCTTGGCGTTCGCGACGACGGCGCGCGCGTACTGCGCGAACGAGGGATCGAGCGCCTCGCGGAGCGCGACGGCCTTCGCGGCGATGACGTGCATGAACGGACCGCCCTGTCCGCCGGGGAACACGGCCGAGTTGAGCGCCTTGGCGTGGCCCTCGTCGTTGCACACGATCATTCCGCCGCGCGGTCCGCGCAGCGTCTTGTGCGTCGTCATCGTCACGACGTCGGCGTGCGGCACGGGGCTGGGGTGCACGCCGCCGGCGACGAGGCCCGCGATGTGCGCCTGATCCACCAGCAGCTTCGCGCCGACCTCGCGCGCGATCTGACCGAAAGCCGCGAAGTCGATCTCGCGCGAGTACGCGGACGCGCCCGCCATGATCAGCGCCGGGCGCAGCGCCAGCGCCTGCTCGCGCACCTTGTCCATGTCGAGCCGCTCGCTGCCGCGCTCCACGCCGTAGCTGTGGAACTCGTAGAACACGCCGGAGAAGTTCTTGGGGTGCCCGTGCGAGAGGTGTCCGCCGTGGTCGAGCGACATCGCCAGCACGCGCGCGCGCGGCGGAACCAGCGCCATAAGCGCGGCGATGTTGGCCTGCGTGCCGCTGTGCGCCTGCACGTTGGCATGTGCGGCTTTGAACAGTTGCTTCGCGCGATCCCGCGCAATGTCCTCGACCACGTCGACGTGCTCGCAGCCGCCGTAGTAGCGCTTCCCGGGGTAGCCCTCGGCGTACTTGTTGGTGAGGACCGTCCCCATCGCGGCGATCACTTCCTGCGAGGTGTGGTTCTCGGAGGCGATCAGCTCGAGCTGGGCTTCCTGGCGGGCGGCTTCAGCGTCCACCGCGGCCCACAGAGCCTGGTCGCGGCGTTCGGTCGAGCGGTGGGCGGCGTGCGTGGCGGCAGGGTTCATGCCCCCCATTGTCGCCGCCGTGGGCGAGGGATCAATCGCCACGCGGGCTAGCATGCCGCGTGCGGAACATCGCTTGCTCCGCTGACGCGCTCGACCCGTCCGATCGCCCGCCCCACGAAGTAGATGATGCAACCCACTGCGCGCTCCCGCTCCCTGGCGGCGCTCCTCTGCGCTCTCGCCGCCCTGGTCGCTCCGGCCTGCGAAGACGCGCACGACGAACACGGTTCAGCCCCCCACGACGAGGCGTCGGCCCACGCCATCGCGCTCGGGGGCGGCGCGTTCGAGATCCTCGACCCACAGCACGCCGCGCACCCCAACTGGATCGACCTGGGCGACATCCCGCTCGGCGAAGTGCGCGAGGCCGTGCTGCGCATGAAGAACGTCGAAGGCCGCACGATCCGCATCGAGCAGGTGCAGGCCGGCTGCTCCTGCACGGCGCCCACGCTGACTGCGGTCCTCGAAGACGGCAGTCGCATCGCAGGCGACATGCGTTCGCGCGAGTGCGTGCTCAGCGTCCCCGCCGGCGCCGTGGTCGAGGTCGCGCTGCGCGTCGACAGCGTGCAGGCGCCGGTGAAGAACAAGGACAAGATCGTGCTCGTCCGCATGACGACGGACTCGGAGCT
>CALKYE010000010.1 GCA_938003765.1 uncultured Planctomycetia bacterium | reverse complement strand
GTTTTGGTACGCCCGGCGCGATTCGAACGCACGACCTTCTGCTCCGGAGGCAGACGCTCTATCCAGCTGAGCTACGGGCGCGAAAGGTCGCGGAGTATAGCGAGCGCCGGGTGGATTCCCGGTGGCTGGGCGGTCCGTTGGGGCGATCGGGGCGAGGCGGCGCGAGGCGTTTCGCGGCCGGCCCGGTTGTCTAGCGAGCGTGGGGATTTCCGTTACCCTTGGGTAGTGGCGAGGGTATGCGGAGCTAAGAGCCGCGCATCGCGGCAAGGGTGTGGGTCCCTCTGAGCGAGCGAATGACCATGAACGTGCAAGCGGGCGAACGCAGTCGGCGGTCCGAGAGGACGAGCGATCGGCTGGGGCGTTGGGCGGCGGCGGCGGTGCTCGGAGTCGGGGCCTGCGGTTGGCTGGCTTTGAGCGGCGGTGGCGCGGGAGTGGTGCACGCGGAGGAGGGCTCGAACGTCGACTTGGACGGAGACGGCCTGCACGACGAACTCGAGCTGGTGATCGGCACCAGCCCCAACCGGTACGACAGCGACGGGGACGGGTTCGGTGACGGTGAGGAGATCGCTCGCGGCTCGAATCCGCGCCGCAAGCAGATCGTGCCGACGGGCGCCGGCGCGGGCATGTCGCTGGACGCGTACGTGAGCAACGACCGGGTCCACGCGCTGACGACGATCTACTTGCCTGCTGGACAGCAAAGGGCTCGCAACCTGCAGTTTGGCCTCGAGCGCAACGGGCGCTTGGTCACGGTGCCGCTGGGCGTTTTTCGCGGCGGCGAATCGCCGCGGATCATCCCGCTGTCGAACGGGGGCCGCCTGGTCGTTCTCGACCCGGTCCTGCCCGAAGACTTCGTGGTCTCGCGCGGCGGCCTCGCGATGTGGGCCACCATCTCTGGCGGGGGCCACTACTTGGCGGCCGATTCCATGACCGTCGGCGTCGTCGACGGGGAACTGTTCGAGCGCGTCATCGTCGACTCGAACCCGCTTGCGACGGCGATGCAGCAGTCCAATCCCGCTCAGGGCGGGGTCTTCCGCCCGCTTTCGGCGACCGGCGGCGGGTCGAGCGCTTCGCAGCTCCCCGGCCGGATTTGCGCTCAAACCACGATGACGCTGGGCGTCGTCGGAGCGTTGGTGACCTCGGAGGTCGTCGACGCCGGGTGCATCGAGGGGTGGGACGCGCACTGCACTCCGGGCTGCGCGGCGACCATCGGGATGACGATCAAGTCCATCGACACTGCCGCGCTGATCGGCGGTTGAGCGGCTTCACCCGGGCAAGAGGCCCCGGTAGCAATTTCCCCCGCGCTCAGCGCGCGCCCCCGGTTTCGAGGCCTTTCAGCGCCGTGACGGAACCAGGGATGGACAGGCGGCGTCCCAACCCTGCGAAGCCGCGCGCCGAACGCTGGCCCTCCCGATGCACTCCGACCCCGACCACAAGCTGATCACGGCTTGCCAGCAGTCTCTGCTGGAGGGGCTCGAGGGGCCGTTTCGCGAGCTGTACGAGCTCTACAAGGACCGCGTCTACAACGTCTGCTACCGGATCACCGGCAACCCGACTGACGCCCTGGACGCCTCGCAGGAGACGTTCGGCATCGTCTTCCGCAAGATCCGGGAGTTCCGCTTCGAGTCCAAGTTCTCGAGCTGGGTCTACCGCGTGGCGGTGAACGCCAGCATCGATCTCAAGCGCCGCTCCCGCGGGCGCGAACTGGCTTCCCTGGAGGCGCTCGACGAGCTCGGCCCCGAGTCCGCGCGCGTGCGGCACACGGTGGCCGACGAACGCACGGAGATGCCGCTGCGCGCCGCCTCCCGGCACGAACTCGAGGCCGAGATCCAGCGCGCCATCTCGCGCCTCTCGCCGAAGCTGCGCGGCATCACGGTGCTGCGCTACATCGAGAGCCTCTCCTACGAGCAGATCGCCGACGTGCTCCAGATCTCGCTCGGCACGGTGAAGTCGCGCCTCGCGCGCGCGCACGAAGTGCTCGACCGCGAACTCACGCCGGTCCTCGACCGCTACTACCTTGGGTGAGCCGCGATGACCTCGAACTCGATCTGTGACCGACTTCGGAGCGCGTGGGTCGACGCTGCGCCGGCCGCGCTTGCGAGCGCGGGCCTGGAGGTTGAGCTGCGCGAGCACCTCGCTTCCTGCCCCGCGTGCCAGCGCGTCATGCGCGCGTGGCCGCTCGCCGCCCGCGCGCTCAGCGAGTTGCCGCGCTGCGCCGCGCCGCGCGAGCTCGACAGCGCCGTCGTCGCAGCGCTCCAAGCCGGCGCGCGCAGCGATCGCGCCGTGCGCGCGCTCGAACGGCTGGCCCGCCTGACTCCGCCCGACGAACTCGCGGAGGCTCTCGAACAGCCGGTCGCCGGCGCCGCTCCGAGCGACGCGCCGCCGCCCGCGCCGGTGACCCGTGCGACGGCGCCTCGCGTTCTCGAGCGGCTGGTGAGCGAGGAGCTGTCCGACCCGGCCAAGGCGCGGGTGCGCCGGCACGTCGGCGGGCTTCGTCGACTGGCCGCGCCCGCGGAGCTGGCGTCGCGTGTCGAGCAACGACTGCGCAGCGATCGTGCGCGCGCGTCCGCCGCCGCCGCGCTCCGCGTGGAGGTCCGGCGTCGCTTGCGACTGGCCCTCGGTGCGGCGGCCGCGTTCGCGCTGGTCGCGATCGCGCTGCTCGTCGAGCGGCCTGAGGACGCGACCCAGCCCCGGCCGCGACCGTTCCGGGTCGAGCACGCCTCCAGTCTGGCGTCGCTCTCTCCGATCACCCGAGGGATGCTCGACGGCGTCTCGAGCGGCCTCTCGAAACCCCAGAGCGACTGATTCGCAGCTCCGCCATGTCCCGCCCGTTCTCGTTCCTCGCTGCCCTCGGCCTGGCGCTCGTCGCCGGCTGCGGCGGCGGCGTGGACGCAGAGCCGACGGCGGCGCCGCGCGCGATCCTGACCGCGCCGGCAGGCGGCAACGCTGGCGTCTCTCGCAACCTGCTGCCGCTGCTCAAGCGGATGAGCCTGGCGCCGAGCAACGTCTCCCACAGCGGCGTGCGCCGCGTGGAGCAGTACTGGCTGGTGGACGGCCAGCCGCGCGAGCTCCGCTATCGCGAGCAGGTGTCGTCGGACGGCGCCGGGTTGTTCGCAGTCGACGCGACGGAGCTGCTCGCGCCCGCGAGCACCGCGCAGCAGACCGCGTTGTTCCTGGTCCTGCAGAAGGCGCGCGAAGGTTTCGTGCAGCGCTATCGCGACTTCGCGGTGCGCGATGTGGACAGCTTCGTGCGCAACTACTCGATCATCGACACGGGCGCGCTGGTCACCGTCGCCGGTCGATCCTGCAACGAGTACATCGTGCAGCGCACGGCCGGTGAGTCGGTGCGCTACCAGATCGCGGTCGACGCCCAGACGGCGCTCGTGCTGCGCGCGCGCCAGGAGAGCGCTTCGGGAACGCTCCTCAGCCTCGTCGAGTTCGAGAGCTTGAACCTCGCGCCGACCCACGCGGGAGTGGCGTGGCACCAGCCGTTGACCGATGAGCGCACGCTTCCCGCCGATCCGGGGCTCGCGCGCGCGCAACTGGGTTTCGAGCCGCGCCTGCCGCGCACGGACGGCGGCCTGTTCGCGCTGAAGTCGGCGACCTCGATCGAGGCGCCGAATCCCGCGGGCGCTGGCACGTTGATGTGGGCCAAGCACACGCTCACCGACGGAGTCGAGGTGGTGTTCTTCCTCCACGGCGGTCCGGACACGGCGCCGGGGCGTGACGACATCGTGCGCGTGGCGCCGGCGGTCGGGCCGTGGAACACGGCGGAAGGCTCGCTGCACGGCGAGCTGTACACGGCCATGGGCCGGGTGCCCGTCGAAGACCTGCTCGACCTGCTCGAAGCCGCGCTCTGAACTCTCACGCGCGTCGCGCCGATCTCGCGGGGCGCGACGACTCGCGACCCAGAAAGAGTTTCCGGCCCGCTCCTGCGGCGATCTCGCGGATTTCCGCGCCCGCGCTCAAGTCGGGGTAGTTTTCGGCGTCCGCGCAGCGCACCTGCTCGCGGCCAGAACGAACACCCGCGAACACTCGCGATCAGCAGCACCTCGAGTCACTCCATGCAAGATCAGCCGCAGCCCTCCTCCGAGAACAACCTCGATTCCGCCGAGTACCGCGATCGTCTGCGGAAGAAGCTCAACTGCCTGATCGCGGTCCT
The DNA here is from genome assembly GCA_938003765.1 of uncultured Planctomycetia bacterium. Taxonomy (GTDB): domain Bacteria; phylum Planctomycetota; class UBA1135; order UBA1135; genus WYBT01. The sequence goes on along the minus strand of CALKYE010000010.1, from coordinate 12,494 downwards.
CGAGGTCGCGACGGCGAAGGTCAAGCAATCGCTCGCCGGGCCCGCGCCGGATGTCGAACGCCTGACGCGCATCCAGAAGAACCTCCAGGAGACGATGGACGTCTGCCTGCGCGCCCGCAACGCGCTCGACAAGCGCGGGGCCCTGCCGAGCGGACTCTCGGATGACCTCGCGAAGGCCGTCAATCCGAGCTTCGGCCTCGAGTTCCCGACCGGCGCGCCGGAGCGCGAACCGCAGTCGCGCCGCGAGTTCAGCTCGAGCGAGCAGCGCAAGTTCGCGCAGTTGCCGAAGATCGACTCGGCCATGATCAAGACCTGCGACTTCGACGAGCTCGCACGCATGCTGCAAGGCTGAGCGAACGCTCTCGAACGCGTCGCGACGAACTCACGGCAGGGAGCGCTTGCACGGCGCTCCCTGCCGTAGCATTTCCAGCCCGATGCCGACCCGCACGCGAAAGCGCGAGAGCGTCTGGGCGTCGCCCGAGCTGCGTGGAGCGCAGGTCCGGCTGCGCTCGCCTTCGCCCGCCGACGAAGCGGCGTTCGTCGCGTTGCGGCTGGCGAGTCGCGAGTTCCTCGCCCCGTGGGAGGCCGACGCGCCGGACCACGACGCCTTCGGGCCCGAGCGCTTCCGGCGCTTCCTCGTGCGCCGCGCCGATCGCCGCCGCTGGCTGATCGAACGACTCGACGACGGGCGCGTGGCGGGCGCGCTGTCGCTGACGCGCATCGACGCGAGCGAGCGCAGCGCGACGATCGGCTTTTGGATCGGCGCCGAGCATGCGCGCCGCGGGCTGATGGGGGAGGCGGCTCACTCGGTGCTGGCGTGGAGCGCGAGCGAGTTGGGGCTGGCGCTCGTGCGAGCGTTCGTGCTGCCCGAGAACGAGCCTTCGCGCGCGCTGCTTGGGAAGCTCGGCTTCACGTGCGAACCCGGGCTGTGCGAGCCGCGCGCCGTGGGCGGCCGACTTCGCGATCACGAGCTCTGGACGCGCGCCCTGACGCCAGCGTGACGCCAGCCTGACGCGCACGCTGCGCGCGCTTACTTGCCCCAGTCGCGCAGGTAGCGGAAGTCCTGGTTGATCGTCCGCTGCGAGAGCTTGGCGATGATCGGCATCACGCGCTTGAACTGCGTCGCGGCGATGCGCGCGGCCATCCGGCGCACGAACGCGACCTCGAAACCGCGCGCGACGAGCTCGGACTCGCTCATGCGCTCGTCGACCATCCAGTACAGCAGCCGGTCGGCCTCGGCGTAGGTGAAGCCGAGTTCGCCCTCGTCGGTCTGCCCCTCGAACAGGTCCGCCGAAGGCGCCTTGTCGAGGATCGCGCTGGGCACGCCGAGGTGGCGCGAGAGCTGGTAGATCTGGTGCTTGTACAGATCGCCGATCGGGTTGATGGCGCTCGCCGAGTCGCCCCACTGCGTCGAGTAGCCCAGCAGGATCTCGGTCTTGTTGCTGGTGCCGATCACCAGCCCCTTGAAGTCGACCGAGTGGTCGTACAGCACGATCATCCGGCAGCGCGCCATCACGTTGCCGCGCCGCATGCGGTCCTTCACCTCGTGCGCAGCGAGGTAGCCGTCGGCCATCGCGCTGATGTCGACCTTCTTGGTCTGGATGCCGAGTTCCTTGGCGAGCAACCGCGCGTGACCCTCGCTGTCGGGGTTCGAAGTGCGGTACGGCATCATCACGCCGAGCACGTTCTCCGCACCCAGCGCGCGCGCGCACAGCGCCGCGACCAGCGCGGAGTCGATTCCGCCCGAGATGCCGAGCACCGCTCGCGTGAAGCCCGCGCTGGCGAGTTCTTCGCGCAGGAACTGGGTGAGCAGTTGCTCGACCAGCGGCGGATGGATGTCGAGTTCCTTCACTGCGCACGCTCCGCTGCGGCGATGCGTTCGAGCGCGCGCGCGAGCAGCCAAGGCTTGGCGTCGCGCAGGAGCGGGGTCGCGACGCGCGCGCGCCGCAGCGCGCCTCCGTCGATCGAAGCCTGCGCCAGCGCCGGCTCGAAGCCCTCGATGCGCGCCACCAACTTGCCGAACGGGTCGATCACTCGCGAACCGCCCCAGAAGAACACGCCGTCCTCCCAGCCGACGCGGTTGGCGTACACGACCCAGGTCTGGAACAGCATCGCGTGCGCGTCGAGCAGCGTGCGCCAGGTCGTCTCCGAGCCGAGTTCGGTCGCGCCGCCGCCCACGCCGCGTCCCGGGCTGCAACTGGGCACGAGCATCGCGTCGACGCCGGCGAGGAAGTGCTGCAGTCCGCTCGAGACGTGCCACGCGTCTTCGCAGATCAGCACGCCGAAGCGGCCGAGCTTGGACTCGAAGGCGCGGAACTCGTCGCCCGCGGCGAACTCGCGCTCTTCATCGAACATGCCGTAGGTGACGAGGTGCACCTTGCGGTGCACGTGGAGCAACTTGCCGTCTTCGAGGAAGGCCGCCGAGTTGTAGATGCGCCCGTCGCGCGCGCGCTCGACGAAGCCCACGAGGATCGAGATGCGCTTCGACAGCTCGAGCAGCGTCCGCAGCTCCGGCCCATCGACGTCGAGGGCCAGCTCCGCCGTCTGATCCTTCAGGAAGTACCCCGTGAGCGACAGCTCGGGGAACACGATCAGTTGCGAGCCCGCGGCCAGCGCGGCCTGGATGGCCGCGACGTGGTCCTCGAGATTGCGCTGCACGGCGCCCAGCGCGGGGTTGGTCTGAGCCAGGGTGAGGCGGCAATCGGTGAGCGGCATCGAGCGTGTTGGTGTATCGGATCCGCGGCGCTAGCGCCATGAAGCACGCGACTTGGAGCGCGAGAGGGCGTGTTCCAGCGCTGCGCGCGCGAGCTCGTCGGTCGAAATGCCCGCCGCCTCGCCCTCGTAACCCAGGATCAAGCGGTGGCGCAGGGCCGGCGCGCAGGCGGCCTCGAGATCCTCCTGCGCGACGTGCAGACGTCCGCGCACGAGCGCGCGCGCCTTGGCGGTCCACAGCAACGCCTGTCCGCCGCGCGGGCTCGCGCCGTGCCTCACGTAGCGCTTGATCGCGTCGGGCGCATCGCCAGCGGGCTGCGTCGCGAGCACGACGCGCGCCGCGAGCTCGATCGCGTCCGCGGAGGTCGGCGTCTGGCGCGTCAGCACGCGCAGGCGTCGCACCGCGTCGCGCGAGAGCACGGCGCGCACGACGTTCTCGATTCGCTCCGGCGCGTGCGCCGTCGCGCCGAGCACGGCGATGGTCTCCTCCAGCGTCGGCAGCCCGAGCACGATCTTGTAGAGGAAGCGGTCGAGTTGAGCCTCGGGCAGCGGATAGGTGCCCTCCATCTCGATCGGGTTCTGGGTGGCGACCAGGAAGAACGGATCCTCGAGCGGCGCGCTCTCGCCGAACAGCGTCACGCGACCCTCGGCCATCGCCTCGAGCAGGCCCGCCTGCGTGCGCGGACTCGCGCGGTTGATCTCGTCGGCGAGCACCACGTTGGCGAACACCGGCCCGCGCTGGAAGGTGAAGTGCTTCTTGCCGGCCGCGTCCTCTTCGAGCAGGCGCAGCCCGAGGATGTCGCCCGGCATCAAGTCGGGCGTGAACTGGATGCGGCGGAACGAGAGTTCGAGCGCGGCGGCGAGCGCGCGCACGAGCGTGGTCTTGCCCAGACCCGGAACGCCTTCGAGAAGCACGTGTCCGCCGGCGTACAAGCACAGCAGCAACTGCTCCACGATCTCGTCGTGGCCGCGGAAGACCTTGCCGATCTCCGCCTGCAGGTTGCGGTGGCCGGCCAGCAGTCCGTCGAGCTCGCGTTCGAGCGCCTTCAGGTCGTCGCCAGCTCGCGTATCCATCGCTCCACTTCGAACAGGTCGGCGCAGGTTCGGTCGGCCGGGGCGGCGCTCGCGACCCCGCTGCGCTCGACCAGCGCGGTCAGCATGCCAAGCGCCCCGGCGCCGCGCACGTCCCGCTCGGGACAGTCGCCAACGTGCGCGGCCTCGCGCGGGTTCACTCCGCTGCGCGCCAACGCGAGCTCGAAGATGGCGCGTTCGGGCTTCTCGCAGCGTTCGAGCGCGGAAACCACGGTGAAGTCGAGCTCCTCGGCGAGGCCGAGTCCGGCGAGGATCCCGGGCAAGGACTCGCTCCAGTTCGACACGACACCGACCTTCAGCCCCAGCGCGCGCGCCGAACGGATGAGCTCCCGCGCGCCTGGAAACAGGCGGAACGTGCCGGGCGCTTCGAAGCGCGCGAACAGCTCGCGCTGGAGCTGCGGGAGTCGCTCTCGCGCGAGCCCCAGGCGCTGCGCGAAGACGCGCTCGATGAAGGCCTCGAACCATCCGCGCGAGTAGCGGAAGTGCGGCCCGAGCTCTCGCGGCAGCTCGTCGTGAGCGCGGATCATCGCCTCGCGCAGCTCCGCCGCCGAACTGGAGAGACCGTGCGCGCGCGCGGCGTCGGCGTAGATCTCCCAGCGCGAGGGCGATTCGTGGAGCAGCGTCCCGCCGGCGTCGAGGAACACGGCGCGCAGTCGGAACGAACTCGCCATCGGTCGCCGCGAGCGTACGCGCGCCTCGTGCGGTTGCAACGCTCCCACGCGCTCGTACGCTGCTCGAATGGCGCGCACGAACGGGCTGGTCTTGACGCTCGCACTCCTCGCGGCTTGCGTGGGCGGTCCGCGCCGCGGCGTGCGCCGTCATCCCGAACCGCAGCGCGTGTCGGTGGCCAGCGCGCGCGCTGCGAGCGAGTCGGGCCAGTGGGCGCTGGCGGCGAGCTCGTGGTACGAGATCTACCTGCTCGGCGGCGACGAGGCGCCGAGCGCCTGCGTCGAGTCCGCTCGCGCGCTCGCCGAGCTCAACGACATCGCCAGCGCCCGCGCGCTGCTCGACGAGGGCTTCAAGCGCTATCCCGATCGGCTGGAGCTGCTCGAGGCGCAGGCCGAGGTGCTGGAGCAAGCGGGCTTCCGACGCGCGGCCGAGCCGTACCTCGAGTCCGTGCTCCAACGCGACCCGGATCGACTCTCCACGCTGCTGTTCCTCGCGCGCCTGCGCGTCGAGTTGTCGCTCGAGGACAAGGCCCTGCCGCTGCTCGAACGTCGCGTGCAGTTGGGCGCCGCGGACGCGCTCACCTGGCGATTGATCGCACGCGCGCACCGCAAGGCCGGTCGCACGGCGCCGGCGCTCGAGGCCTACGCGCGCGCCTTCGCGTACGGGGAGAACGATCCCGATCGACTGGTGTACGCGGCCGAGCTGTTCGTCGACGCCGAGCCGGAGCAACGCGCCGTCGTCGAAGCCGACGTGGTCCGCGGCTGGCTCCAGCGTGCGTGCGAGCTCGATCCTCAGCTCGCCGTGGCGCACGAGCTGCTCGGCGCCGTGTGCGTGCTGTCCGGGGACAGTGCGTCGGCGATCGGCGCCCTCGAACGCGCGTTCGAGCTCGAGCCCGAGCGCACCGAGCTGGCGCTGCGCCTGGGACGTCTGCACCGCGCGGCGGGCAATGGGGCGCGCGCGGCGGAGCTCGCTCGGCACGCGCTGGAGCGCGAGCGTTCGGAAGAGCGACGCGTCGAGTTCGAGAGCTGGCTCGAGCCCGCTCCGAGCGACGGCTGACGCGTTCACGCAACTGTGACTCGCGGCGGCGCGCGCTGCGCCGCGCATTGCGGAACTCGCGGGATTCGCGCGGGTTGAAGCTCGCGGACCTTCCAGTCACGGAGCCAATCGACATGCACAAGAACTTCCTTCTCGGCGCCTGCGGTCTTCTGATCGTCGCCGGCGTCGCCAGCGCATTCAGCTTCCCTCAAGAGAGCGGCGCGCGATCGAGCGTCAACGAACGCCATGGGCGCGCGGAGCGCGACGGCCACGGCCGGCATGGACCGCGACAGCGGATGCGCGGCGGGCGTGAACTCTCGCGCGCGCTCGGAGTGAGCGAGGCGCAGCGCGATCTCGCTCGCCAGGCCGCGCGCGAACTCGAGCCGATGGCGAACGAGCTTCGGCCCCAGGCGCGCGCCATCGTGGAGCGAGCGCGCGCGATGCGCCGCAAGGGCGACCGCGAGGGCGCGAAGGCGCTCTTGCGCGACGAGCTGCGTCCGCTGCTCGAACGCGCCAAGCCGCACGCCGAGCGCGCCGTCGATCCGATCCTGCGCTCGCTGACTCCCGAACAGCGCGCGAAACTCGAGGCCGGCGCGCAGCGACGCGGCAAGCAGTTCGACGAGCGACGCTTCGCTCATCGAATGGGTCTCGCCCTCTCGAGTCGGCGCGCTCACCGTCGTCTCGGTCAAGAACGCTGACCACGTAGGAGCAACTCTTCGCGCCGCGCGGTGTTCGCGACCGGCGCCGAGAGGTTTCTCGATTCCCCAGCGACGGCGCGAGCCACTGCCCAGGAACGGGGGCGTGGCTCGCGCTTCTGTCGCCGCCGCGCCCGCAGACCTACTTGCCGGACTCGACGAAGTCCTGGGGCGCCTCGGCGAAGCGCTCCATGCAGTGATCGCAGCAGAACCAGTAGCGCTTGCCCTCGAACTCGAACGAGGGCGAGTCGGAGAAGGTCGTGATCTCCATGCGGCACACCGGGTCGTACACGAGCTTGGGCGCTTCGCCCGCGCCCGCCGTCGGCGGAAGGCTCGAGAGGTAGTCGAGCAAGCGCTCGAGCTGCGCTTCGTCGAGCGAGCCCGCGTAGGCCGGCATCGTTCCGCGATAGCCGGCGACGACGCGCGCGTAGGGCTCGAGGATCGACTCGCGCAGGTACGCGCGATCGGCGAGCACTTCGCCGCCGTCGTCGAGCGCCACCTTGCGGCCGAGCAGTCCGCCCAGCGGCGGTCCGAGCCTCGGGTTGTCGTGGCAGCCGACGCAGCCCAGCGCCTGGAACAGTTGCGGGCCGCTCAGGTCAGCTCGAGCGAGCGGCGAACTCGCGAACTCCTGCGCGACGAGGCGTTGGGCGTCGTCGATCAGCCGCTCGATCGCCTCGTCGTCGTCGCTCAAGTACGCGCCGCGGATCAGCCCGCGCGGATCGACCAGGAAGAAGCGATTGGAGTGCAGGATCGGATCGTCGGCATCGTCCGTCTTCTGCACCGTCACGCCGAAGCCCTTCGCCACGCGCGCGAGGTTCTCCGCGTCGGTAGCGAGCAGCCACCAACGCGTCTCGCCGGGTCGCCACGCTGCCGCGTACTCCTTCAGCACCTGCGGCGTGTCGTTCTCCGGGTCCACCGAGAACGACACGAAGCGCAACTGCGGCGCGCTCAGCAGATCCTGCAACTGCACCATCTTCGCCGTCATCGTCGGACAGATCGAAGTGCACTGCGTGAAGATGAAGTTCGCGATCCACACCTGCCCACGCAGCTCGTCGTGGCGCAGCGCTCGACCGGCCTGACTGGCGAACTCGAACTCGGGAGCGTCCCACAGCTTGGGCAGCTCTTCCTGCGCAGCATCGGCGCCCGTGGGCGCGGCGCGCTGACCGCGCGGCATCCAGCGCACGACGAGCGCCGCGGCGATGGCCGAGAGCAGCACGATTCCGAGGACGGCGCGGTTCATGGGCGCGAGCGAATCAGGCGTAGTTGGCCGGGAAGAGCGCGCGCTCCACGGCTTCGATCGTGATGTGCAGGATCTTGATGTGGACCTCCTGGATGCGATCGGAGGTCGTCGCGAGCGGCACCACGATCGGGATGTCGACTGCGCCGAGCATCTTGCCGCCGCCCTTGCCGAGCAGGCCGACGGTCGCGACGCCCTTGCGCTTGGCCGCTTCGATCGCGCGCAAGCAGTTGGGCGAGTTGCCGCTGGTCGACATCAGCACGAGCAGATCGCCGGGCTTGCCGAGCGCTTCGACCTGGCGCGCGAAGACCTCGTCGAAGCCGAAGTCGTTGGCGATGCAGGTGAGCTGACTGGGGTCGGAGAACGCCACGGCGGCGAGCGCCGAGCGGTCCTTGCGGAAGCGGCCGGTCCACTCCTCGGCGAAGTGCATCGCGTCGCACATGCTGCCGCCGTTGCCGCACGCCATCAGCAGTCCGCCGCGCTGGAGCGTGGCCTTGGCTGCGTCCGCGAAGCGCCGGACTCCGTCGAGGGACTTGGGCTCGGCCAGGAACGCTTGCAGCGTGGCCAGGGAGTCGTCGAAGGCGGCGCGGATCGGATCGGTCGGTTGGCTCATGGCTGGGGGCGGAGATTTTCGTACATCCCCGCGGCCGGGGCCAGAGCTGCGCGCATGCGCCGCTGAATTCTCGCTGCGAGCGCTTACTCTCTACGTCGCCATGAAGCCTGGAATCGTGCTCTTGCTCGCGGTTGCGCTCGGCGCCACGACCTACGTGGCGTTGCGCGCCAAGTCGCCGACCTACACCGCACCCGAGATCGTCGCGCCCAAGGCGCTGCCCAGCGTGCTGCTCTCGCAACCCGCGGAGGGCGAGGTGGTGCGCGTGTTCGACGTCGAGGGCATGTGCTGCGGCGGCTGCGCGCCGAAGATCTACGCGGCGTTGAGCGGAGCCTCGGGAGTGCGCGAGGCGGCGGTGGACTTCGAGTCGGGCACCGCGCGCGCCATCGTGAAGTCCGACGTCGAGGTCGCCGCGCTCGAACGAGCGCTGACCTTCGAGGACTACGTCGCCAAGGCGCGGCCGTAGCCGCACGGGAACGCGCATGCTCGAAGTCGCGCTCGCCGGGCTGGCTGTGGCGCTGGTCGGCGCCGGCGCGTGGATCGCGCGGTTGCAGGCCGAGAAGGCGCGACTGGCCGCGCTGCTCGAAGCCGAGCGCGAGCGGGTGGCGCACCTGGCGGCGGACGAGGAGCGTTTGAAGAACAGCTTCCAGTCGCTCGCGAGCGAAGCGCTGCGCCGCGAGAGCGCGCAGTTCCTGCAGCTCGCCGAACAGAAGTTCGCCGCGCGCGAGGCGAAGGCCACGGCTGAGCTCGACAAGCGCCGCGTGGCGGTCGACCAGCTCGTGCAGCCGATCGGCGAGGCGCTCAAGCGCACTCAGGAGGACCTGCGCGCGCTCGAGAAGCAGCGCGAAGGCGCGTACGCGGGGCTGCGCGAGCAGGTGCAGGCCATGGCGCGCGCCAACGCGGAGCTGACCGGCCAGACGCAGCGACTGGCGCAGGCTCTGTCGAAGCCCAACGTGCGCGGGCGCTATGGCGAAATCCAGCTCCAGCGAGTGGCCGAGCTCGCCGGCATGCAGAACTACTGCGACTTCGCGCTGCAGGAGAGCGTGCGCGACTCGCAGGGTCGCTTGCTCAAGCCGGACATGGTCGTGCGGCTGCCCAACGAGCGCGTGATCGCCGTCGACGCCAAGACCAACATCGAGGCCTACCTCGCGGCGCTCGAGGCGTCGCAGCCCGAGCAGGCCCGCGCGCACCTCGAGCGTTTCGCGCGGCACGTCGCCGAACAGGTGCAGGCGCTGGGCAAGAAGGGCTACTGGGCGCAGTTCGATTCGCCGGAGTTCACCGTGATGTTCGTGCCCGGCGATCAGTTCGTCGACGCGGCGCTCGAGCGGCGGCCGGATCTGATCGAGCTCGCTGCGCGCGCCAACGTCGTGCTCGCCAGTCCCTCGACGCTGATCGGGTTGTTGCGCGCGGTGCACCTGGGATGGCGCGAGAAGCGCTTCAGCGAGGACGCCCACCGACTGCAGGAGCTCGGCCAGCAGTTGCTCGAGCGCTTCGGCGTCGCGCTGACGCACGCCGACCGCTTGCGGCAGTCGCTCGGGCGCGCCGTCGAGGACTACAACGGCTTCATCGGCTCCGTCGACGCGCGCGTGCTGCCGACGCTGCGCAAGTTCGAAGAGTCGAGCGCGCGGCCTGCGGAGCCGATCAAGGAGCTCGCGCCGGTCGGCGGCGTGTTGCGCGCGCGCGCGGGTGCGAGCGAGGCGTCGCAGCCCAGGACGGAGGGCGCGTGAGCGAGCTCTCGAATCAACCGCCGTCGCGCGAGCGAGTCGTCGCCCGCTGGACCATGCCCGACGCCGCGCCGAAATCGTCGCTGCCGCCGGAGCAAGCGGCCCAAGCCGAACGTCGCGCGCGCCGCGGGCTGGTGCTCATCGGCATCGGCGTGCTCGGAGTGCTGTGGGGCGTGTTCCACGTCCTCGCAGCGCTTCCGACCGCCGAGAAGCTCGACTTCGCTCACCGCATGACCGACTACCAGGCGCGCAGCTCGGTGCACGAGAACTTCCCCGGCGGACTGGCGCGAGCGCTCGTCGGGCTGGCTGTCGCTCTGTGGGGCGGCCGCATGCGCGGCGTGGCTCTGCGGGAGCTGGGGCGCAGCTCCGACTGACTCGGGCAGCGCTACGTGCGTCGACGGCCGAAGCACAAAGCCGACCACGTCGCGTCGATCGCGCACACCTTGTAGTCGACCCAGCCCGTGGTGAGCAGCAGCTCGCGCAGGCGGTCCTCGGTCAGCTCGGTCGTGACTCCGGAGGTCTTCTTGGGCCACGCGACCCACAGCCGTCCGCCCGGGCCGAGCGCGGCTGCGGCCGCGGCGAAGCGCTGCGTGAGCTGTTTGGCCGTCACCGCGAAGACCAACGCCACGTCGAAGGGCCCGTCGCCGCGACGCAACAGCCTCGCTCCGGGCGGCAACGCGACCAGGAGCTTCTCGAAGCCGTCGGGCGCGCTCAGCAGTCGCACGCGCGCGCCGGGCTTGATCCCCAGCTTGCTCCACAGCGGAGTGTTCGAGTAGCCGGCGGCCGGGACGCGTTGAGTGTGCTTGGCCATGCTGGGGTCCTCGGCGCAGTGTGCTTCGCGCTGTCGCGAACGCGACGGATCTCGACACAAGTTGGCCGCCGCGAGTCGGCCTGGTGCGCAGCGTTCGGCGAGCGTGTGTCGCTCGAGTCGTTCGAACGGTGAGCCTTCTGCAAGGCGCAGCGTCGCACGAGTCACGTGGCGCGATGCAGAGACTACCACGGGGGCTCGACGGGCGTGGCGCGCGAAGGCCGTGGCGCTCCACGACGCGCGTGCGCGCGCGCGAATTCACTCGCTTCACGGCGCCGAGGCGCGAGTCCGACCGCTCGGCGGCGCCGCCGGCTCCCAGCTTCAGCCCTCTTCGCAAACTCCACTCGCGGGCCGCGCTCTCTGCGGATCCGCCAACTTCCATGCTCACGAATCCGAAGTTGGGCGTCCTGGCGCTTCTGTCCTGCTGCGCGTTGAGTTCCTTCGCCCGCAGCGACGTCGCGATCCTCGCGGACGGCCGGCGCGAAGTGGTCGAGCAGCCCTCGAAGGACTCCAAGGGGCAGTGGACCGCTGTCGTCAATGGACGCCGTCAGGGACTCGCGCGGCGCGCTGTCGTCGCGCTCGTGAACGACGCAGGCGAGGAGACCTCCGTGTTGCCGGAGCTGTCGTCCGCGTCGAAGACTCCGCCACAGGAGGCGGCGCTCGCCGCGCTGGTCGATCCGAAGCGCGAAGACTGGTTCGCGACCCTCGACGCGCTCTCCGACCCTCCGTCGCGCAGCGTGTTCGAGGCGCTGGGAGAGTTGGCCAGCGGATCGAAGAAGGAGCTCCGCACGCGCGCGCTGGTCGCGATGGCGCGGCTCAACACCAAGGAGAGCACGCTCGAACTCGCTCGACGCGTGCTCGACGAGAAGGACGCCAAAGTGCGACGCGATGCGGCCGTGGCGTTGTTCTCGGTGCGCGAAATCGTTCGGCGCTCTGACTCGCGCGCACTGGTCGAGCGCGGACTGGCGGACGCGGATGCGCTCGTGCGCCTCGAGTTCGCACTCGTGGCGCCGCACGAGCTCGAACTCGCCGGTGCGATCCTGCGCAAGGACGGGCTGCGCAACAGCGACCACCACGTCCGCGAGTCAGCCGCGGTGGAGCTCGGTCGACGCGGCGACGCGGCGGGGGAGAAGCTCCTCATCGAGATGCTGACGCGTTCGCGCCTGCCCGGGATGGAGCGTGACTCCGACGTCGCCGTACGCTTGCTCGTGCAAGAGCAGGTGGAGTTGTGCGACATCCTCGGACGACTGGACTCGGCTGCGGCGCGTGCTGCGCTCGCGAAGGCGCGGAGCCACTCGCCGCACGAGGCCGTTCGCGCCGCAGCCAAGGCCGCACTCGAGCGCTGAATCCGCTCGAATCCCCCCGTCCACTCACGCGCCGCGCGCCGGACCTCGCCAGCGCACGGCGCGAGCCCTTGTCCTCCTCCCCCGTGACTCCATGAGGTCGTCCATGCGCCATCTCCTCGCGTCTTCACTGCTCGCCGCGTCCGTGCTGCTCACCGTTTCGGTGCTCGTCGCCGCGCCGAGCTCGCAGGGCCAGGCGCCACAGTCCACCGCTCTCGCCAGCGAGATGGATGCGATCAAGAGCGAGCTCAAGGGGCTCGCGATGACCTTGCGCGCCGCGCCGCTGGATGCGGCCAAGGCGCTCGCGCACGTGCACGAACTCGAAGCGCATCTGCTGGCGGCCAAGCGCCTCGACCCGCCCAAGCTCAGCGAGCTTCCCGAGGCCGAGCGAGCAGCGCACCTGACGGAGTACCGCCGCGACATGGTCGCCGCGCTGGACTTGATGCTGAAGCTCGAGCTCGACGTGCTCTCCGGCGATGCGAAATCCGCCTTCGAGAAGGTCTCCGGTCCGCTGTTCCAGCACCGCGAAGCCTCGCACGGCAAGTACCAGAAGAAGTGATCCGGCCGAC
>CALKYE010000009.1 GCA_938003765.1 uncultured Planctomycetia bacterium | reverse complement strand
CGCGCGCGTGGCTGCGGCGCCGGCTCGACCGCGGGTAGGCATCGACGGCGCGACGCCCGCGAGGGAGGCGTGAGCCGTGCGGCTCGGCGTCGAACGCGCGCCGATGGCGCTGTCCTCGCGCGTGAGCTGGCTCGCGCAGCGGGTCTCGATGTTCCGCATGCTCATCTCGAACGCTTCGCGAGCCGCCGTCACACGCTCTGTGTCCAACGCTTCGACCGCGTCGGCGCTCGCCGTTCCATGTAGGCATCGGAGATGAGCCTGGTTCGACGCGCCGACGGCGACGCCGCGAGCTACCTCGAGATCGCCGAAGCGATCCAACTCCAAGGCGACGCCGAACACATCGAATCCGATCCGGCCCAGCTCTATCGCCGCGTCGCCTCCGCGATCCTCGTCACCAACCGCGGCGACCACCTCCGCAACCACGGCGTCCTCCGCGGCAAGACGGACTGGCGTCTCGCGTCTGCCTTCGACCGGCTCGCCGGAACGCGCTTGGAGTAGCTACGCTGTTCGCGCGTGGGCTACCTGATCCTCGAGATGCGCGAGGGAAGCGGCTGGGGCGACTCAGAAAGTCATTACGAGTTCCCCGCCCGCTACTTGCCGCGCTTCGAAGAGGCGCTCGCCGACGGCGATGCCGTGGCCCTCATCTACGAGCCGCGCCGCGAGGGTGGCCGCATGGCGTTCGTCGCCTGGACGCGTGTCGTCGAGCGCCCCACCCGCTCCGCCGATGGCCGCAACTGGACCGTGCGTTTCGAGGGTGGGCTACGTTCCTTCGACCGCGTCGTGCCGTTCCAGATCGACGGGCTCCCCGTTGAGCATCGATTGCGCGACGTCCCGCCCGAACGGCGCGGCGTTGCTCTGCAAGGCAAGGCGGTGCGCACGCTCTCCGCGCAGAACGCCATGGAGGTCCTGTCGATGGGTAGCACCACACGATCGTTCGAACCCGTCGACACCGACGAGACGCCTGTCGCCGACGAACTTCAGCGGGGCCGCCGAATGGTCGAGCGTCTGGACCGCGATGCGCGCTTTCGCGACGAGGTCTTGCTGGCCTACGGCTTCCGCTGCGCGCTCACGGGGCTCGGCCTTGGGCCGCGGCCGGCGTCGCGATTGCACGGCGTCATCGACGCGGCGCACATTCGCCCCGCGGCGTGCAACGGACCTGATCATGTGCGCAACGGCATTGCCATGACTCCGACTGTGCACCGGCTCTTCGACGCCGGGATGTTCGCGCTGCGGGCGCGGGCGGGAGCTTGGGAGGTCGTGCTGTCATCCGCGCTCGAGCCGAGCCTGCTCGCGTCGGGCCGGGGAACCCGGATTCATCTCGTCGAGGGCTTGCGGCTTGAGACGCCGACCGATGTCGAGAGTCAACCGCTGGCTGAGCACCTCGAGTACCACCGTCGGTGCGTATTCGTCGCCTAGGCCGAATCCTCCGAATCGGCAGACATCCCACGTCTCCAAACGGGGCCGGGACAGGACCGCGGCCAGCGCGATCAGGCGCTGGCCGCGAATGACAGTGGACTGGCGAGAGCGCGCTCACCCCGCCGCCGCCGGCTCCGGTTCGGCCTTGCGCGACGAGAGTTGGAACGCCCCCGCGCGCCAGTCGATGCTCGCGCGCGAGCCGCCTTCGAGCTTGCCCGAGAGGATCGCGTCCGCGAGCAGGTTCTGGATGCGCTTCTGGATCACTCGCTTGAGCGGGCGTGCGCCGTACTCGGGGTCGTAGCCTTCCTTGGCGAGGGCTTCCTTCGCGGCGCCGGTGAGCTCGAGTTCGATCTCCTGCTCGCGCAGGTGCTTCTGGAGACGCGCGAGCTGCACGTCCACGATGCCGCGGATCTGGTCGGGCTGCAGGGCGTTGTAAGTGAGCACCTCGTCGAGGCGGTTGATGAACTCCGGGCGGAAGAACTCCTTCATCTGGGAGCCTTCGCGCAGGTTCGAGGTCATCAGCACGAGCGTCTGCTTGAAGTCGACCGTGCGGCCTTGACCGTCGGTGAGGCGGCCGTCGTCGAGGATCTGCAGCAGCACGTTGAACACGTCGGGGTGCGCCTTCTCGACTTCGTCGAGCAGGATCACGCAGTGCGGCTTGCGGCGCACGGCTTCGGTGAGCGCGCCGCCTTCGTCGTAGCCGACGTAGCCCGGAGGCGCGCCGATCATGCGGCTGACGGAGTGCTTCTCCATGTACTCGGTCATGTCGAGGCGCACGACGGCGGCTTCGTCGTCGAAGAGGAACTCCGCGAGCGCCTTGGCGGTCTCGGTCTTGCCGACGCCGGTGGGGCCGAGCAAGAGGAACGAGCCCAGCGGCCGCGTGGTTTCCTGCAAGCCGGCGCGCGCGCGGCGCACGGCTTCGCTGATCGCCTGCAGCGCGTGGTCCTGGCCGATGACGCGCTCGCGCAGCCGCTCTTCCATGTGCATGAGCTTCTGCCGCTCGGTCTCCAGCAGGCGCGACGCCGGAATGCCGGTCCAGCGCGAGACGACCTTGGCGATCATCTCGGCGTCGACTTCCTCGGGCAGCAGCGCGCCTTCGCGCTGGATGTCGGCGAGCTTCGCCGAGTTGTCCTTGAGCGCCTTCTCGGCCTGCGGGATCTCGCCGTAGCGGATCTGCGCGACGCGCTCGAAGTTGCCCTCGCGCTCCTTGCGCTCGGCTTCGGTCTTGAGGCTCTCGATCAGCGTCTTGCCGGCGCGCAGCGCGGTGATGACGTCCTTCTCGGCCTGCCAGCGCGCGCGCAGCGCACGGCTGGACTCGTTGAGCTCGGCGAGCTCGGCCGCGATCTGCTCGATGCGCTTGGCCGACCCACGCGCGTCCTCCTTCTTCAACGCCGTGCGCTCGATCTCGAGCTGGCGCACCTTGCGCTCGATCGTGTCGAGCTCGGGCGGCAGCGAGTCGATCGCCAGGCGCACCTGCGCCGCGGCCTCGTCCATCAGGTCGATGGCCTTGTCGGGCATGAAGCGGTCGGTGATGTGCCGATCGGCGAGCCGCGCGGCCGAGACGAGCGCTTCGTCGAGGATGCGCACGCCGTAGTGGACCTCGTAGCGCTCCTTCAAGCCGCGCAGGATCGCGATGGTGTCCTCGATCGACGGCTCGCCGACCTGCACCGGCATGAAGCGCCGCTCGAGCGCCTTGTCCTTCTCGACGTGCTTGCGGTACTCATCCAGCGTCGTGGCGCCGATGCAGTGCAATTCACCGCGCGCGAGCGCCGGCTTGAGCATGTTCGCCGCGTCGACCGCGCCTTCCGCGCCGCCCGCGCCGACCAGCGTGTGCAGCTCGTCGATGAACAGGATGATCTCGCCCTGCGCTTGCGCGACGTCGGCGAGCACGGCCTTCAAGCGCTCCTCGAACTCGCCGCGGTACTTCGCGCCCGCGAGCATCGCGCCCAAGTCGAGCGCGAGGATCTTCTTACCCTTGAGCGGCTCGGGCACATCGCCGGCGACGATGCGGTTCGCCAAGCCTTCGGCGATGGCCGTCTTGCCCACGCCCGGATCGCCGATCAGCACCGGGTTGTTCTTGCGGCGCCGCGAGAGCACCTGCATCACGCGCCGGATCTCCATGTCGCGCCCGATCACCGGATCGAGCTTGCCGGCCTGCGCGTCCGCGGTGAGGTCGCGCGCGTACTTCTTCAGCGCCTCGAACGTGCTCTCGGGGTCGGGGCTCGTCACGCGCCGATCGCCGCGCACTTCGCTGAGCGCAGCTTCGATGCGCTCGTAGCTGAGCTTGCGCGACGCGAAGAGGCCCTTCACCTCCGGTCCGCCCGACTTGGCGAGCGCGAGCAGCAGGTGTTCGGTCGAGACGTAGTCGTCCTTCAGCTTCTTCGCGACCGCGCTCGCCTCGCTCATCACGTCGCTGAACGCGCGCGAGCCCGCGAGCTGTCCGCCGTGCGCCTTGGGCAACTTGTCGAGCTGCAAGACGAACTCACCGGCGAGCACGCGCGGGTCGACCTGCAGCTTGTTCAGCACTGCGACCGGCACGCCTTCCGCGTCGCGGAGCAGCGCCACCGCCAGGTGCGCGGGCGTCAGCTCCGGGTGCCCCGAATCGCTGGCGAGCTTCTGGGCGTTCTGAAGGACTTCGGCCGCCTTGTTCGTGTACTGCACTTGCATGGGATCCCTCGCTCGGGGGCCCGCCGGACGAGGCGCGCGCAACCGGAGCAACGGCCCCGAACGCAACGTCCGTTCCTGTCCGGAAGGGGCGCTGGATGGCCTTCTGAGGCCCTGCAAGCGGGTGTCGGCAGCGTGTCGGCGCCAACCTGGCGGCGCACTGTCAGTTTGGCTGCCAGCGCTGACGGCCGAGTTCCTCGAACTCGCCGAGCGGCCGCGCGGACTCAACGCCTCGCCGTCACGGCGCGCGCATCCGCTCTCCACACGCCCGCGACGTCTCCGCGCGCGCACCAGATGCCGAGCGGCTCGAGGTGCTCGAGCAACTCACTCACGGTCAACAGCCCCGCACAAGTTCGCGCGCCCGCGGGAAGTCCCGCGCCGAGCAAGAGCTTTCGCGCGAGCAGGATCGAGGGCGAGCTCGGCGTCGCGGGGCCGTCGTCGTCGGTCACCAGCGCGATCTTGCGCTCGAGCGGCGAGCCGTCGCGCGCTCGACCGCGCACCCACGCCGCGAGCGCGCCGTTCTTCGAGCCGCGCGAGAAGAACCACAGCGACACGTCGCGCGCGAGCGGAGCTAGAGGCGTCAGGTCGGGCGCGAGCTTCAGTCGGCGCAGCGTCGCGAGCGCGCTGAGCACGAAGTTGAAGAGCCCCAGCTCGAGCCCCGCGCGAAAGCGGACGGTGCGTGCGCCGAAGAGCTGCGGGAACAGGTCGAGCTCGGGCAGCTCGCAGTTGTGCACGCGCCGACGCCCGACCTTGGGCGGGAAGTCGAGCCACGCGGCGTCGCCCCAACCGCGCCGTTCGCGCCAGGCGCCGTCGATCCACACGCGCAGGGGCTTGCCCAAGATCCCGAGCACCGCGCCGATCGTGGCGGCGCCGCGCGGGTTCTGGTTGCCGGGACTCAGTGCGAGGTCGAGCTCCTCGATCGAGTCGAACTCGTGCGCGAGGGACGCGACGAGCGCGTGCGTCACGGTCGGGGCCGAGCTCGCTCCCGAGCCGACGAACACGCCGCGCTCGCGCGCCGCTGCGTCCAACGCGCCGATGCCGGTCACGAACTCGCGCGCGTCGGCGAGGTCGAGGTAGTGCGCGCCGGCCGCGATGCACGCGCGCGCGACGGCGTAATCGCGACCCTGGAACGGTCCTGCGGCGTCGATGAGCAGCGCTGCGCCGCTCAAGGCCTTGGGCAACGCGTCCGGTTCGCGCAGGTCGAGCTGCACGAACTGCGCTCCGATCTCGTCGGCGAGCGCTCGTCCGCGCGCCGCGTCGCGCCCGGTGATGCGCACTTGCAGCTCGCGCTCCGCCGCGAGCGCGCGCGCGACTCGTCCGCCGAAGATCCCGCCGCCTCCGAGCACCGTCACGAGCTTCACGGCGCGCGGACCTCGAAGCGGCGCGCCTCGCACAGCCGCTGGTACGCGCTCCGTCGGAACTCGAAGAAGCGCGTGAGGACCGGCGCGGCGATCCAGCGGTCGGCGAGCGCGCCGCCCAGATGCCAGGGCAGCTCGAACTCGACGGTGTCGATGACGCGCGTGCCCTGCGCGGCCTCGAAGAACTCGTGCACGTGCTCGAAGCGCCGGAACGGCCCGCGGATCTGACGCTCGCCGAAGCGCTGCGGCGGCTCGAGGACGAAGTGCGCGAACTCCATGGTGTGGCGCATCCCGACCACGCGTTGCTCGAGCCGCACGCGCGATCCGGGCCGGATGTGGCCGTCGTGCGCCAGCAGCGCGAAACCGCTCCAGCCCTCGAGCAGCGCCGCGAGGTTGGCCGGAGTCGAGTGGAACGCGAACAGCGCTTCGCGGGGCGCGGCGACGATCTGTTCGAAGCGCAGCTTCATCGCAAGCGCTCAGAAGCCCGCGTTGGTCCGCAGCTCCTGGAGCAGGTCGACGAGCGCGGTGGCGTGCTTGCCCGTGTGGATTCGGAACTGGAGACGGAGGTTCTCCTCGGCCTCGGCCGCGCCGTAGGACTCGACCTCGTCCAAAGCGTTGCGCGCATCGTCGTAGACGCTCTCGACGTCGTCGATCGCGTCTCCGACTCCGACGCGGCTGGCCTCGCGCAAGTCGCGACCGAGCAGATCCCAGTACATGCCCAGCTGCGGAAATCGTGCGCTGATCCAGCGTCGATCACACCGTTCGTCGCGCAGCGCTGGAGCGCTGGTCAACTCCCACTCTTTCGCGGAGTTCGGCGCCAGCGCGCAGGCTGCGAGTCGGAGGGTCAGCAGCTGCAACTCGACCAACTCCTCGTCGCTCGCGACACCTTCGCGTTCGACGAACGTCGCGAATTGGCGACAGAGGTGGAGCAGCTCGCTCACGGCGCCAGGGTAGCTCGACGAGCGACCCCGCGAGGCGTTGTCGGCTGCCGCGCGACGAAGCGGCCCGCGCGCCGCTCGAGTTGAGCGACGCGCGGGCCGGTGTGCTTCGAGGCGGAGCTTCCCGGTTTCGTCGGTCAGACCACTCCGCCGCCCATCGTGCAGCGCAGCGCTCCGATCACGGCGCACAGCACACCGACGACCACCGCCGCGAGGTGCAGGTTCGCGTCGTTGACCTTGCCGTCGGGGCGCTTGTCCGTCGCGAGGCCCACCAGGCCGACGCCGACCGTGAGGATCGAGACCGGCACCGCGAACCAGTTGACGCAGCCCATGCAGCACGGGAGCCCTGCGGCGGTGCTGAGGACACTGAGGGCGATCATCACGAGCGACGCGATCGACATGGCTAGCTCCTGGTGGCGACGAGGCGCCGACGGGCGAAACGGATCACGATCAGCCCCGCCGCGGCGACCAGCGCCCAGGCGGCGGGATAGGCGAGCAGCACGAGCGGGTTGAAGTCGAGCGCGCGGGCGAACTCGCCGTGGCTGGCGGCGGTGAAGGCGCGCGACATCCCGCACAGCACGCAGCCCGGACAGGGCTGGGGCTCGAGGCCCAGGAGGCGCACGGGCGCGCCGTTCGCCATGGCTTCCACGTTCCACACGCGGCTCGCGGCGAGCGCCGCCAGCGCGAGCGGAGCGATCACCACGGCGACGATCTGGAGGGCGGTGTTGCGTTCGCGCGGATCCATGGGTGCTGGGGGGGCTGACAAGACGGCGAGCGCCCGTCGATCGAGTCGAGGAGCGCCCGCGGTCCGGCGCCAGGGATTACAGACGCGACGCGAGCGCGTTACGGTCGACGCGCAGGCGGCGCCGTGTCAGGGCAGCCGAATGGGGGCGTTGCGACGCGGGGAAGCGCGCGCGGCGTCCGGAGGATGCTGCGCACATTCTCTCCCGCGAGCCCCCGAGCAGCGCTGAACGTTCGCCTCGAACCGTGCTGCAGCCGCTGACGGTTGGGCCGGCTGGTCCGCGCGCGATCGAACCGCGCTGCGCGTCGTCAGTGGTCCGCGACGCGCGAGCCGAACTCGTAGCGGCCCGAGAAGTCTTCGCGGATGCGGCCGTCGGCGCCTCGGAAGGTCCACTGGCCGGAGCGGCGGCCGTCCTCGTACGCGCCCTCGCCGATCACCACTCCGTTGGGGTGCCAGAAGGCCCACTCACCGACGCGCATCCCGTGGTCGAACGAGCCCCGCGCCATGAGCGCGCCGTTCGCGTACCACCAGCTCCAACTGCCGTGTTCGAAGCCTTGGACGTAGCCGCCGACCTCTTCGAGCTGGCTGTTCGGATACCACGACCTCCAGCTCCCATCGAGACGCCAGGCGCCGTCCTCGTCGAGCGCCTGGGTCGCCTCGAACATCGTCCCTCCGTCCGGCCACTCGCCGCTGACGAACGGGCCGTCGAGCCCGTCGACGCGCGTAGAGTTCGGCACGCGACTGTCGCCGAGCAACAGCGGAGCTTCTGCGGCAGGCGGAGCGGGTCGGCTCGGAGCGGCGCCCTGGGGCGCGCTGCTCTCCGCCATCTCGAGCCGCTCGAGTTCGTCCACCGGCTCGGGCGCCTCGACCTCGAGCCGCATCAACTCGGACAGCATCGCCTCGAGCTCGCGGTCGCGCTCCGGCTCGCGCGGCGCGCTCGAGGGCCGCGGACGCGCCGCGCTCTGGTCGAACTCGGATGCTGATTGCTCCGAGCTGCGAGTCCACAGCCAGGCGATCCCGGCGAGCACGCCGAGGAGCAGCGCCGCCATCACGACGATCGGCCGCGCGCTCATCCGCCAGCCTTCGCGTAGGCGTGCCAAGCGCGCTCGAAGCTGTCGTCCTCGATGCGCAGCGCGGCCTTGAAGTCGGTGATCGACGACTTGCCGGCGTAGCACGAGCGCACGTACTCCCACAGTCCGTCCTGGTGCGCGCCATCGCTCCCGCGCAGGCCGAACTGCAGCAGCGTGTGCGACTGCGCGTACGCGAGCGCGATGTGGCCCGACGCCGCGAAGTCGCGCGCGGAGAGCGTCACGACGCGCGAGAGGTCGAGCGGATCCGCGGCGCGGCCGTGGAGCTGGAAGTAGAACGGGACCTTGCGCGTGAAGTCGTACTCGGCGTGGCCGAGCTCTCCCGAGCGCGCGTAGCCCGCCATATCGGCGAAGGCCTCGTTCAACCACGACGGCACGTGCCCCATGCCCTTGCGCGAGCGCAGCGTCGTGCTCGCGATCACGCCGTGCGTCGCTTCGTGGACCATCGCGCTCGGTGTGAAGCCCTTCTCGGCGTTCACGAACGCGGTGGTCAGCTCCGGACTGAAGTAACCCGTCTGCGCATCGCCGCCGGGGTAAGAGGCCTTGTCGGCGTGGACTTGGACCTGGATCGGTTCGGTGATCTCGTGCAACTCGACGTGTCGCCCGAGCCAGCGCGTGAAGGCCTCGTGGCCGAGTTCGAGCTCGACGGCGGCGGCGCAGGCCTGATCGAGCGGCAGGTTCGTGCGCAGCGCGAAGTGGAGGGTCTCGAAACGCCACGCAGCGCTGAAGTCGCGGTGCGCGAGGAGTTCGTCGTCGAACGAGTTCGCGCCGCGCTTGCCGGGCACGCGCCAGATCACGCCGCGCAACTCGTGACCGAGCAGCTCGTGCGCCGGCGCGCAGCGCGGGTCGAGCGCGAGCGCCATCCACGCGAACAAGCGTGCTTCGCCTTCGAGCTTGCTGCTGCGGCAGAACTGAGCCAGGTCGACCATCGCGGCGGTGCTCGTCGGCGGCGCCTGACGCCAGCGTTCGAGCGCGATGGCGAGGCTGCGGGCCAGCGAGCGCACCTCGGCCACCTGCGCGCTCGGGATCTCGCGCTCCTTGTTGTGGACGCGCAGCAGCACGCGCTCGGGCGACTCGTGGAGGACGCGTCCCTCGAGCTCGCGGCCGTCGACGAGTTTGACCACGTCCTGCGTTGCGGCGAGGCAGGCGGCGCCGACTGCTAGCCACGCGACGGCGGCGTGCGCAGCGCGATGGAGTCGCGGCGCCAGGCCCGTGGTGAGGCCCGTCGCGCGCGCGATGGCTCGGCTGGATGCGAAGGTCGGCTTCGGCATGGCGGAGGGCAGGACGATCGGCGGAGCTCCGGCGTCCGGCGAGCGAGGGGTCGCGGTCTCGCTCGGGTTCGCCGGGGTCGGTTCCGCGCCGTGCCTTCTGCTACCGCGCCCGGTGCGCCGGCCTACGCGTCAAGCGCGGAGCAGTCCGGCTTCGTGCAGCGAGATGCGCAGGCGATCGTGGCTCTCGGGCTCGAGCCCGACCAGCGGCAGGCGCAGCTCGGCGCCGCACAGACCCATCAGCGCGAGCGCGGCCTTCACCGGCGCCGGGTTGGTCTCGATGAACAGGTCGCGCACGAGCGGTTGGAGGAACGCGACCAGCTCCGCGGTGCGCACGGCGTCGCCGCCCGGACGCGCGACGCGGCACAGCTCGGCGACCTCGCGCGGCGCGATGTTGGCGACGACGCCGATCACGCCGACCGCGCCCAGGCCCATGAACTCGGCGATCAGGCCGTCCTCGCCCGCGATGAGCGCGATGTCGGACGATTCGCGCAGCTCCCGCGCGCGCGCCATCGAGTTCGACGCCTCCTTGATCGCGACCACCGTCGGATGCGCGGCGCGGATCTGCGCCACCGTCGCCGGCTTGAGGTCGCAGCCCGTGCGGGAGGGCACGTTGTAGAGCACGATCGGCAGCTCGCTGGCCTCCGCGAGCGCCGCGTAGTGCGCCGCCAGCCCGCGTTGCGTGGGCTTGTTGTAGTACGGCGTGACCGCGAGCACTCCGCTCGCGCCGCCCTCGGCTGCGAAGCGGCACAGCTCGACGCTCTGCGCGGTGTTGTTGGTGCCGACGCCGGCGATGACCGGCAGTCGCCGCCCGGCGCGCTCGAGCGTGAACTCGATCACGCTGCGCCGCTCGAACTCGCTCAGCGTCGCGCCTTCGCCCGTCGTGCCGACCGAGACGAGGCCATCGCTGCCCGAGCGAACGTGGAACTCGATCAGGCGCCCGAGCGCGTCGTAGTCGATCTGGCCGGCGTTGAACGGCGTGGGAAGCGCGACATAGCTGCCTTGGAACGAGCACTTCATGCGACGCCTCCACTGCGTTTCGAGTTGCGCACGGCCTTGGCGATCTCCGTGCGCATCTGGGCGACCGCGGCGTCGACCCCCACGAACAGCGCGTGGGCGACCATCGCGTAGCCGATGTTGAGTTCCTCGACGCCCTCCAGGCGAGCGATCGGGGCGACGTTGTCGTAGTCGAGCCCGTGACCGGCGTTCACGCGCAGTCCGCGCGCGCGCGCGAAGCTGGCGGCCGCCTCGAGGCGCTCGAGTTCACGCTGGCGCTCGTCGCCGCGCGCGTTGGCGTAGCGGCCGGTGTGCAACTCGACGAACGGCGCGCCGCTGTCGGCGGCGGCGGCGAGTTGCTCGCGATCGGCGTCGATGAACAGGCTCACGACGCCGCCGCGCTCGGCGAACAGCGGAATCACTTGCGCGAGACGCGCGCGCTCGCCGAGCACGTCGAGTCCGCCCTCGGTGGTGATCTCCTGGCGCGTCTCCGGCACGAGGCAGAACGCTTCGGCGCCGGACTCGAGCGCCAAGGCCACCATGTCGGCGTCGAGGCTGCACTCGAGGTTGAGCAGAGTGCGGATGCGGCGCCGCAACTCGCGCACGTCGGCGTCCTGAATGTGGCGCCGGTCCTTGCGCAGGTGGCAAGTGATCCCGTCGGCGCCCGCGCTCTCGCAAGCCAGCGCCCATTCGATCGGACAGGGAAAACGCTCGCGACGCGCTTGTCGCACCGTTGCGACGTGGTCGACGTTGACGTGCAGACGGACCATCGCGGGGACGACGATCGTACGGTGTCCCGTGACGAAACAACAACAGCAGCGCGCTTGCGCGGCGCCGTCCGCGACGACTACCGTTCTGGCGTCCCGGCGCGCGTCACGCACGCGCCGCTCGTCCCCGAGGCGCTTCCCATGATCACACTCGCCGCCGTTGTCGCTGCGGCGTTCGCTGTCCGAGCGCCGAGCGCTCAAGAGGCCTCCACCGACGGCGCCGAGCGCATCCGGGCCGCGGGAGTGGAGCAGCGCAAGGCGGAGCAACTGGCGCTGGGAGTCGAAGACGTCCGCGCGCGCGTCAACCTGGCCTCCAAGTGGCTGGTCGAGTCGCAGCGCCCCGACGGCGCGTGGGGCAGCGGCGCGGCCGACTCGGTGCAGTTCCTGATCTTCTCGGTCGAGACCTTCTACGCCTTCCAGTACGGCGCGAACTCGCTGGCGTTCCTGGCGCTCTCCAGCGTCGAGGCCACGCCCGAGCGCGACGCGGCGCTCGAGCGCGCGCTGGGTTGGCTGATCGACTCGCGCTTGCCCAAGCGCGGCAACGACTGGGACGTCGATTGCTCGTGGGCTGCGCTGTACGGCTTCCAAGCGATGGTCGGGGCCGCGCAGGATGCGCGCTTCGCCGCGCCGGAGTTGCGCGAGCGCATCCAGCGCCGCGGCATGGAGCTGTACGCGCTGCTCGAGAAGAACCAGGAGCCGTTGGGCGGCTGGGGCTACTACGAAGGGCCGGCGACTTCGCGCCGACCGACCTGGTCGACCTCGTTCTCGACCTCGTGCGTGATCCCCTCGCTCGTGCGCGCGAAGGAACTCGGCTGGGCGCTCGACGACAAGGTGCTCGCGCGCGCGGTGCGCTACGTCGAGCAGTGCAAGTTGCCCGGCGGCGCCGTGATGTACGACCTGCGGCCGATCCCGCGTCGCCCCGGCGAATCGATCGACAACGTCAAGGGTTCGCTGGGCCGCATGCAGGTCGCCAACTGGGCGCTGCGCCGCGCCGGGGTCAAGTCGCTCACCGACGACGCGCTGCGCGCCGGACTCGAGAGCTTCTTCGAACACCACCCGTTCCTCGACGTCGCGCGACTGCGCCCGATCCCGCACGAGGCGTACTACGCCAACGCGGCGTACTTCTACATGTTCGCGCACTGCTACGCGGCGCAGGCCATCAACGAGTTGCCCGAGGCCGAGCGCGCGGCGTGGCACAAGCGGCTGCGCGCGCACCTCGCCAAGGTGCAGTGGGAGGACGGTTCGAGCCTGGACTTCCCCAACATGAGCTGCATGCGCACCGCTGGCACGGCCTTCTCGATCCTCGCTTACCAAGCCGGTCTGCCCGGCGCGCGACGCACCCTCTGAGCCCCCGTTCGATCCTGTCCCACGATGAAGCCCACACTGCTGAGTTTGTTCCTCGCCGCAGTCCTCGGAACCGTGTCCTGCATCGGTCCGACCGTTCAAGTCGAGCGCGCCGCCCCCGCGGCGGAGGCGAGCGCCAAGAAGAGTGACTCCAAGTCCGAGGAAGCGGCGCTGCGCAAGAAGCAACGCGACCTCGAGTACGCGCAACTGACGCTCGAGTCGGCCAAGCTCGACGCGGAGAACGACCTGCGCAGCTCCGAGCGCGCGGTGGCGGCGGCGGAGCGCGAGCTGGAGTCGGCGGAGCGCGAGCTCGAGCACTTCGACAAGAACGTGAAGGCGCTCGAACTCGACGAGCGCGCGCTGGCCGTCGACCGCTCGAAGCAGAACGTGGCCGAGGCGGCCGAGGAACTGGCCGAGCTCGAGGCCATGTACGCGCAGGAAGACTTCGCCAAGACCACCAAGGAACTGGTGATGACGCGCGGGCGCACGCGGTTGGAGATGAGCCGCCGCGATCTGGCGCTGGCCGAGCGTCGAGCGCGCTTCCAGCGCGAGTTCGAGCACGCCAAGCGCGCGCGAGAGCTCGAGGAGCGGCTGACCAAGGCGCGCAACGGGCTCGACGAAGCGCGCGCGCGGCTGGCGAAGCAGAAGCTCGACAAGCGGCTGGCGCTGATGAAGTCCGAGCACGCGCTCGAAGACGCTCAGCGCGCCCTCGACGAAGCCAAGTCGTCGTCGCAGCCCAAGTCCTGATCGCGATGCGCATCATCGCGGGCGAATACGGGGGTCGACTGCTCAAGTCGCCGCCCGACGAGCGCACCCGACCGATGCTCGACCGCGTCCGCGAGGCCGTGTTCTCGAGCCTCGGCGAGCGCGTGGAAGGCGCGCGCGTGCTCGACCTGTTCGCAGGGACCGGCAGCCTGGGGCTCGAAGCGGTCAGTCGCGGCGCGGTCCACGCGCGCCTGGTCGAGAGCGACGCGAAGATCCTCAAGCTGCTGCGCGAGAACGTCGCGGCGCTCGGTGTGGCGGAGCGGGCCAAAGTGGCGCCGGGCGACGCGCTGCGACGCGAGAGTTGGACGGCGCGAGGCGACGTTGCGCCCTATCAGGTGATCTTCGTCGACTCGCCCTACCCGCTGCTGTCGGGCGCGGCGACGCGGCGACTGTTGCTCAACGCGCTGGACGCGCTGACGACGGAGTTCCTCGACGCCTCAGGTCGCCTCGTGTTCCACGCTCCGCGCGAGGTCGTCGACATCGCCGAGTTCGGAACGCGCGTGCGCGCCGTCTCGCGCGCCTACGGAACGAGCGACATCTGGTACCTCGAGAGCGAGCCATCGGCGTGAACACGCCTGCAGGTACGAGCCAGGTGCTCGAAGGGCGCCTGCTGATCGACGGACGGTTCAGTCCAGGGCGCCTGACGCTTGCGGCGGGGCGCATCGCGGCGATCGAGCCGCTCTCGCTCGAGCGCACGCTGACCAGCATGCCGATCATCGCGCCGGGCCTGGTGGACCTGCACGTCCACGGCTTCGGCGGCGGAGATCCGATCGAGCAGCTCGAGCTCATGGCGCAAGCGCTCGCGCGCGCCGGGACGACCGCGTTCCAGCCGACGATGTTCCCCGCGGCGCCGGCGCAGCTCGGACCGCTGTGCCAGCGCGTGTGGGACTCCGCCTCGCGCCTCGCGAACGGCTGCGCCCGAGCTGTTGGGCTCCACCTCGAGGGCCCGTTCGTCAATCGCGAGCGCGCCGGCGCATTGCCGGTCGAGGACCTCGCCGAGCCGTCGTTGGTCGCGCTGCGCGAGATCCTCGGACCCGCCACCGGCGACGGCCGCGGCGTGCGCACGGTCACGCTCGCGCCCGAACTGCCCGGCAGCGCGGAGCTCGTCGCCGAGCTGGTGCGCTGCGGCGTGCGCGTGTCGCTCGGGCACTCGAAGGCGAGCGCTGACGATGCGCGCCGCGCCGTGCGATCCGGCGCGCGGGGAGCGACGCACCTGTTCAACGCCATGAGCGGCATCCACCATCGCGAGGTGGGGCTGGCCGGCTTCGCGCTGATCGATCGCACGATCACGGCCGAGCTGATCGGTGACCTCGTGCACGTCGGTCCCGACGCGATCGAACTCGCGCTCGCGGCGCGCGGTCCGACGGGGCTGGCGCTGGTGAGCGACGCCCTGCGCGGCGCGGGAACCGGATGCGACGTGTTCCACTCGCACGGACGCGACCACGTCATCCGCGAGGGCACGGCCTACTACCCGGCGCGCGACGAGCGCTCCGACCCGCAGCTCGCCGGCACCGCGATGGGGCAGCTCGAGATGGTGCGCCGGCTGGTCAAGCGCGGCGTGGTGGGCATCGAGGACGCGCTTACCATGGCCAGCGCGACGCCCGCGCGGGCGCTGGGGCTCGAGCGCGAGCTCGGCACGCTGTCCGTCGGCGCGCGCGCAGATCTGCTCGTGCTGTACGGCGCCGGCCTCGAGCTGCGCCGAGTGCTCGTCGGCGGCGTCGACGTCGCGCTGTGAACCCTTCCGTTCGCTGAGGACTACCGCATGTTGGCCACACTGCTCTCGCCGTCTCTCGTGCTCCTGGCTTCGCTCGCGAGCGGCGCGCCGAACGAAGAGGACGCCGCGGCGCGCAGCGCGGTCAAGTTGGACGTCGACGGCGCGGTGGGGCGTGCGGTGACGCGCATCGTCGAGCTGCAGGAGTCGCTCGCCGCGCCCAAGAAGAACGGCAAGGCGCCCGCCTCGAACGAGTGGCCCTACCAGGGCGTCTATCGCGAGAGCGACGACGTCTCGCCCATCGGCTACCGCGTCGGTGGCACGGCGATCTGCGCCTGGGCGTTGGTCGAGTCGCCCCAGTACGCGCAGTCCGAGGAGGCCCAGGCCGCGGTCGAGCGCGGTGTCGGGTTCATCCTCGAGTTGCTCGATCACGAGCGCATGAACGACGGGTTCATCGGGGGCTACGACGTGCGCGGCTGGGGACACACCTACGCGCTCCAGTTGTTCCTGACGATGCGCGCCCGCGGAGTGCTGCCGAAGAAGCACGCAGCAGCGGTAGGGCGCGCGATTCCGGCGCTGGTCAAGCTGCTCCAGGACACCGAGATCGCCGAGACCGGCGGTTGGAACTACTCGCGTCGCGGCGGGGGGAAGGCCGCTGCGCCTGCGTCGCCCTTCATGACCGCGCCGACGTTGCTCGCGCTCTATCAGGCGCGCGCGCAGGGCGAGAAGGTCGACGCCAAGGTCGTCGAGCGCGCTCTGACCGCGCTGGAGTCTTGCCGCAACGAGCAGGGGGTCATCCCGTACACGACGGCCGGCGGTCGCGACGAGTGGCCCGGCGCCATCGGGCGCACACCGATCACGGAGGTCGCGTTGTTGCTCGCGGGGCGCTCCGACGTCGCGCGCGTGCGCACTGCGCTCGAGAACTTCTTCGAGCACTGGGAGTGGCTCGAGAAGCGTCGCAAGGGGACCGGCATTCACCTCCCGCCCTACGACATCGCGCCCTACTACTTCTTCTACGCGCACGCCTACGCCGCGCTGGCGATCGAGGTGCTCCCCGAGGCGGAGCGCCCCGCGCTGCGCGCGCGGTTGCACGAACGCCTGTTCCAGGTGCGCGAACCTTCCGGCGGCTGGAACGACCGCGTCTTCGAGCGCAGCGAGAACTACGGCACGGCCATGGCGCTGCTGGCCTTCCTCGCCCCTGGGCTCGAGCCCGCCCCCGCGTGGCCGGGTGACGGCGCGCCCGAGAAGCGCTGAGTCGCCTCCGCGGGGACCCGGGTCGGGAGCGGGCGGCCGGCCGCGCGCGGGCTCGTCAGCGCCTCACGGTCGGACGCGCCCCGGCCGAAAGAGCTTTGCGCTCGGCCCCTCGCTGCAACGGGAGGTTCAGGCGTAGCATGTGGGCCGCACCGGAGAGCTCGCCTGCGGTCCCCGCGCGTTCGACGCGCGCGAACTCCGTCGGAACCTCCGCGTGCTCACTTCCCGACTCGACGTTTCCTCTTCTCGGATTGAACTCCACAGGAGCATCCATGCGATTCCAACGTGGTGCGATCTGGGCGGCTGGCGCGTGCGCGCTCGCCGGAGCTGCTTTCATCTCGCCC
>CALKYE010000008.1 GCA_938003765.1 uncultured Planctomycetia bacterium | reverse complement strand
GCCGGGTGAATCCGCCGCCGCCGATCGTCGGTGGCGCTCGCGTGGTGTTGTGGGCCTCGCTCGACGCGCCTCTGGCGTCGGATGACGCTCACCGCCGCATCGCCGGTCGGCTCGCTGACGGTCCAGTCGTCGCGCTCGCGATCTGCGTGTGCGAGGACGGCTTCTTCCTGTTCCGTTGCAACGCGAGCTGGCAAGTGGTTGCGGACACGTGGCACGCGAGCCTCGAGGAAGCGCGCGGTCAAGCGGAATTCGAGCACGACGGCCTCGCGCTCAACTGGACCGCTTCGAACGGCGAGGCCGGGGCGCGCTGAGGCGCCCGCGGCCGCGCGAGGTCGTCAGGGTGCGTGCGTGAGCTCGATGGCGTCCGACAGGTTCGTCGTGCGCGGCGCCGGCGGATCGCGATACCACGCTTGCACGTAGGCCTTGTCGCCGACCGAGAACGGCGTGCCGAGCGAGCCCGGGAACGCAGCCTGGAACGCGTCCCAGTCGAGCGAGAGCTGCCCGTCACACTGTCCGCTCGTCCCGCCCGAGCTCTGGGTCAGAGTGCGCTGCACCGGACTCTTCACGCAGAACAAGCTCGTGCTCGTGGGGCTCCACGGCAGCGGCGCGAAGCCGGTGTTGTCGACGCCGTAGAAGACCAGGCCCGACTTCTGGCCCTCGACGTTGCTGACCGAAACGATGCAGGGCGCGGCCTGCGAGACACTCGGTTGGCCCGAGGCCGAAACGCTGGGGACGCAGTTGTTGGTGCTCGTGCCCGCGGTGCAGTACGCGGTCGGCGGCGTCGACGGACCGCCCACGGTGTCGATGTCCATGACCACTGCGGAGTTGGTCGAGAACCCGCGCAGAGCGAGACCGCCTGAGGTCGTGAATCCTGTCGCGATCACACCGGTCGATGCGATCACTGTCGCGCCGGCTTCGTCGAGCAGGTCGAGCGTCATGTCGCCGTTGAGCGCCCACGCCAGCCGCATGCGGTACCAGGTGTCGGGCGCGAGGGTGACGGGGACCTCCGCCACGGTGGTGTAGCCCCAGCCCGTGTTCTGCTGGATCTCGATCTCGTTCGTGTTCGGCGCGAACACGGCCGACCACGCGCCGTTCGCGGTCGCGCCGAAGCCCACGTAGGTGCGTCCGATGTTGGAGAGGCCGCCGCGCGCGCGAACGAAGTGCTCGTAGACGTTGCCGGGCGAAGTCGTGACGTCGGAACGCAGGCGCCACGACGGTCCCCCCGACCCGGCGAACTCCGCGCCGAGGGCGCCGTCGTGCGCCGCGGCCGCGACGAGGTTGAGCGAGTCGACGCCGCTGCTTGCCGCGACGTACAGGGACTCGTTGCCGTGCTCGAAGTCCTCGACCACCTGCGCTGAAGCGACGGCGGAAACGAAGAGAGTGAACGCCAGTGTTCGCATGGGAGGCTCCCGAAGGGGTTCTGGGGGAAGGCCGGCGACGGTCGCGTCGCAGACAGGTCGAGTATCGCTCGGCCGCGCCGAACCCGCTCAGCGTTTTGCGCTCAACGACGTTCCGGAGGCTGCGAGTGAGTCCGCTCCGTCGGCCCGCACGAGGCTGTGCGATGCGCGACCCGGCGCTGGCTGCGCTCCGGACGAACATTGCGGCGTCGACCGGCGTCCGCAGACTCCGATCGACGCCGCCTTCGCGAACTCAGCTCAGGCGCTGGCCCGGCGAACCCCTACTTGTCGCAGCTTCGATCGCGCGGCACGAAGACCGTGCAGGTCGACGAAGACTGCGCGCCGGCCGAATCCACCGCCGTGACGACGATGGTGTAGGTCCGGCCCTGGCCTCGCGAGTCGCGTTCGGCGCGCAGGCCGAGCACCGCGAAGGACTCGCCGTCGTCACCGCAGCTCACCAGCCGCCCGGTCACGTCGACGGGCGCGCGGTGGCCATCGCGCAGGTGCGTGTCGCCGCGCGTCGCGCCGTCGCCTCCGCCGTGCGCGTCGTCGGGCTCGCTCGAGCTCACCGTCACCCTCAGCGCTGAGCGCGGGAGCATCCCGTCTTCCGCATCGCGCGCGCTGATGCGCAGCCGCACGCGTCGCATCGAGTGGTCCGCGGGCCACAGCGTCTCGATGTTCGTCGAGCAGCTCACCTCGGGCGCCTGATTCGAAGCGCTCACCGTGACGTTCACCGAGCTCGTCGCGAAGCCGCCGCGCCCGTCGCTGACGACCAACTGCGCGCTCGTGACGCCGACGGGGAACCAACCCGTGGTGAGCGCGGCGTTGGGCGCGTCCAGTAGCGCGCCCGGTGCGCTCCACGCGAACGACAGCCCGTTCGGCGGATCGTCTGGATCGCTCGCGCTCGCGCTGAGCGTGACTTGCGCGCCAGCGCCCGAGGCGTACGCGCTGATCGGCGGACCCGCATCGCACACGGGTCTGCGATTCACGTCGGAGATCGTGACGCTGCACGACGAGCTCAGCCCCGCCGGATCGGTGAACACGACTTCGATCGTGCGCGGCGAATCGTCGTCGTCCGCCGCCGTCGGAGTCCACGAGAACACCGAAGTGAGCGGCGCGGGGCCCGAGGTCGCGGAGAGCGACGCGCTGGCGGGCAGCCCGAGCGCCGCAACGCTGAGCTCGTCGCCGTCGAGGTCCTCGGCCGTGAACGGCACGACGATCGTCGCGCCTTCCGTGACGACGAACTCGCCCAGAGCGCTCTGGTAGAAAGCGGCCTGCGCCGCGCTGAGATCGCGCGTGCACACCGGCGGCGACCCGACCGACGGGCTCGACACGGTCACCACGTCGACGAACAGCGCCGAGGTGACACCCGCGCTGCCCGCGTCCATCACGCCCAGCGCGATCGTCAGCGGCCCGGACTGCGTCGCGACGTAGTCGAACAGTCGGTACGGCGTGCGCCACTGGTAGAACGGCCCGACCTCCGCGAGCGCCTCGAACACGAACGTGTCCGCGAGCTGCACGGGTGGGTTCGAACCGACGACGACGAAGGCGAAGTCGTCGTTGCTCGCCTGGAACGGCGCCTCGGCCGAGGCGAAGCACCAGCGGAAGGTGAGTCGGTCGCCGGCGGAGACGTCGAGCGTGCGCTTCATCGCGGATCCTTCGCTGACGGTCGTTCCGGCGAGGCTAGAGAGCGCGCTCGGAGTCACGCCGACGAAGGTCGCGAGCTCGCTCAGGCCGACCAGCGTGCGCCCGTAGTTGGGCGGAGTGAGGTCGAGCGTGTACGCCGCGTTCAGGTGATCGCTCGCGATCAGCGCCTGGCTCGCGCCGTGGTACGCGTCGAAGCCCGCCAGGGCGCTGGCGACGCGCGCTTCGCCGAGCACGAGCCAGCCGTCCAGCGCAGCGCCCTCGAAGTCGTCGACGAAGGTGTCGTTCGTGTCGCACGCGTCTCCGCGGCCGTCGCCGTCGAAGTCGCCCTGCCCAGGGTTGGCGAGGTGCGGGCACGTGTCGCAGGCGTCGCCGACGCCGTCTCCATCGCGATCGGCCTGCGAGGTGTTCGGCGCGCACGGACAGTTGTCGAGGTCGTCCCGCACGCTGTCCGCGTCCATGTCGTCGGCCGCGTGCTCGAAGCGCAGGTTGTCGAGGTGGAAGGCGTGCGTCGTCGAGCCGACCGGCGTGACCAGCACGCGATCGAAGGCGACGGAACTCTCGATGCCCACGAAGCGCCACGCTGTGCCGCTCGTCACGAACACCTGAGCGGCGGTCACGGGCTCACCCGAGCACACGCCGGTGAGCTCGAGCTGCACGTCATCGCTGGTGCTCAAGCTGCGGAAGTCGAACGCCACGCGCATCACCGGGCGGTCGAACTCGATGCTCAAGCCCGGATACTTGCCGGCGATCGTCGGTCCGACCGTGTTGCGCAGAGCGCGCGGGCCAGCGGGTCCGAACGGCCGCAGTGTGGTGTCCTGAATGGTCGTCGCGCCGCGGCGATTGGTGAGCAGCAGCGACACGCCGAGCGGCGCGTACTGCGTCGTGGCCGGCGAGAGCGCGTCCTCGAACTCGATCAGCGTCGCGCCTGCGCCGAACTGGCTGGGGCTCGACAGCAGCGTCGTCTGCGCCGCGGCTCGAGAGCCGAGCAGCAGCACTGACGCCGCAGCGAGCGCCTGTGCGCCCAGTCCGTTGCAGCGCATTCGGCCGCCGCTTGCCGCTTCTCCCGCGTTCCTCGCGCCATCGGCGCGCGCGTCATCCCTGTGCATCGGTGCGTCCTTTTGTGGAAGGGCGCTGGGATGACCCCAACTCGTCTCGAGCGGGCGTCGTTTCGGCCGGACCGACAGCACAGCTGGAGCGAATGCGACCAACGCCGACTCCTGGACCGAGCTGCACGCGGAACCCTTTTCTCGTCGAGGCGCGCGCGAGCCCTGACGGCTGGCTGGGAGCGCAGTTCGGCGTCGCGCGCACTGCGCCGGGTCTCGGGGACCTGGCCGGGTCGCGCACGGAGCCGACTCGGCTCACGCCGGCGCGGAACCGCGTCGCACGGCGCTCCTGCCGACGCCCGGGGGGCCGCTCGAACCGAAGCGGGAGCGAATGTCGGTAACGCCCCGCTAGGAGGTCGGATTCGGCTCGTAGGGCCGCTTCGAGCGCACGGATGCGCGCGGAGGGCTCCCCAACGGAAATCGGACTCCAACCATGCTGCTCCCCATCGCCCTCGCGGCCGCTGCCCCGGCCCTTCAAGAGCCCCAGAACCTCGTTCAGCAACCCCAGGAAGCTCCGCGCGACGCGGTTCACGGCGAGGCGCCGGTGCTGCCGTTCAGCTTCGATGACGACGGCGTTCCGCTGCCCAACCCGGCCATCTGGAAGGCGGGCGAGCAGGGCGACGAGCTGGTCGCGCCGCCCAGCGGCGACCCGTTCTTCCTGGGCTTCATCGGCGGCAAGCACTTCCCGCCGGCGGACGAGCGCATCGACCCGCGCCTCGACTTCAGCGCCGCACAAGCGGGCCTCGACGGTCGCGCGCACGGCGAGGGCTACGCCTTCGTGATGTTCCAAAAGCGCATGACGGCCGAGCGCCTCGAGCAGCTCCGCGACCTCGGCGTGCGCGTCCTCGACTTCCACCCGCACTACACGCTGCGCGTCGCGTTGAAGCCCGAGCTGGTCGACGCTGTCTCGAACCTCGACTTCGTTCGTTGGATCGGCGCCGCGCAGCCTTGGCAGAAGGCGCACCCGACGCTGGTTCAGGAGCTCGACAAGCACGCGCCCGACGCGCGCGTGCGCGTGGTCGTCAACCTGTTCGAGTCCGACCTGTGCGAGGCCTCGACTTCGCGCCCCGTGGGCAGCGTGGCGCACGGCGACGGCGACAGCGAAACCGTCAACCGCGATGAGAGCGCGCTCCCGCGGACCTGGATGAGCAACGGCTGGCAGCAGCGCCGCCTCGAGGAGCTGGGCCTGACGATTCGCTCGTACTCCGATTCGATCCAGGCCTTCTGCGCCGACATGACCCCGGCGCAGCTCGAAGCGCTGCTCACGCTGGACTTCGTTCAGTTCGTTGAGCTCGACGGCGAGAACACGCTCGCGCACGACGAGTCGATGCCGCTGGTCAACGCCGACCGCACTCGCGTGAGCTACGACGGCGGGACGAACTCCGCCGCGCTCGTGGGCGTGATCGACTCGGGCTGCGACCTCGGTCACACGGCGCTGGACCAGTTCACGGTCGGCTGGGACTTCACGCCCGAGGGACTCGGCGCTTTCGAGGACTTCGACGGGCACGGCTCGCACGTGTGGGGCACCGTGCTGGGCAACGACGACGTCGACGACAGCTACCAGGGCGCGGCCCCGGGCCTGGGTTGGGCCGGCAACGGCCGCGTGTTCAGCGGGAAGATCTTCAACTCGAACGGCTCGAGCTCGGGGGTCGACTACGCCGCGGTGCTGAACGCGATGCACTCGACCTACAACGACGGGACGAACATCACCGCGCGGCCGCACGTGGTGAACAACTCCTACGGCGTGGCCGCCACCGGCGCGTTCGGCACCGAGTCCAACGCACGCACGATCGACGCCGAGGTTTGGGACTACAACCAGAACTACGTCTTCGCGGCGGGCAACGAAGGGCCGACGGCGTCGAGCTGCCGCATCCAGGCCACCGCGAAGAACGCGCTCACGGTCGGCTCGGTGATGGACTGGGACGTCGATCCGGGCGACGTGGCGAACAGCTCGAGCCGCGGCCCGACGGGCGACGGCCGCTGGAAGCCGAACGTGTGCGCTCCTGGCAACCGGATCTATTCGGTGCTCGGCGAGACGACCACGTCCTACACGCACAAGAGCGGAACGAGCATGGCCGCGCCCCACGTCACGGGCATCGCGGCGCAGCTCTGCGATCACTATTCGTTCCTGCGCTACAACCCCGAGGCGCTGTCCGCGGTGTTGATGGCGACGGCGATCACCAAGGATGACACCGTCATCTCGAGCCCGTCCGGCGGCGCGACGCACCTCAACGCCTACGGGACCGGTCGCGTCGACGCGCACAAGGCGCACTGGAGCGACAGCCAGCAGGACCTGTACTTCTGGAGCACGACGCTGAGCTGGGTCGACTCGACCTTCGTCGAGTTCCCGGTGAGCAGCGGCGCCACGCGCCTGACCGTGGTCGTGCACTACATCGAGCCCGAGGCCTCGTCCGGCGCCTCACAGGCGCTGCGCAACGACTTCGACTCGTGGATCGACGCCTCGCCGTTCGCCTCGGGCAACGCGGCGGGCGACTACACGGCGCAGCAGTCCAACGTGGACAACACCGAGATCCGCATCCTGAACAGCCCGACGGCCACGAGCTGGCGCGTGAAGGTCTCGCCGGTCTCGCCGATTCCGTTCGAGAACATCCGCGTCGGAATCAGCGTGGTGGTGACCTACGGCGACACGACGCCGAACACGTCGCTGAGCCTCACGGCGGCGGACTACTACGTCCAGCCCAACGACGACGTGAACATCACGGCGGTCTACACCAACCCCAGCTACATCGCTTCCGCGGTGTACCTCGACTCGACCTCGAGCGGGAACACGCTGGTGGCGGCCTACGGCAACCTGGCGGACGGCTCGAGCGCGAACTGGCTCAACAACCAGCAGTTCGGCCGCGACATCTGCCTGGGCAACGTGCGCCACAGCTCGTCGCGCACGGCGAACTGGACCACGCGCTGGGCCTCCGACGGCCTGAAGGTCTTCCAAGTCCAGGCGCGCTCGGACAACGCGCTCGACGAGACGCAGTCGATCAGCGTGTTCGTCGACGGCACTCAGCCGGCCACGGTCACGAACCTGACCTCGACCACGCACACGGCCAATCAGTGGACCAACGACACCACGATCACCTACGCCTGGACCGCGGCCACCGACAACCTCTCGGGCATCGACGGCTACGGCGTGTTCACCTCGTCGGGCAGCGCGAGTTCGCCGGGCGCAGCCAAGGACATCGAGGAAGTGACGAGCTTCAGTGAGACGCTCAGCCAGGGCACGTGGTGGTTCAACATCCGCTCGCTGGACTACTGCGGCAACTGGGATGCGGACTACGTCAGCTTCGGGCCGATCAAGATCGACACGACCGCGCCGAGCGGAATCGGTCTGTTCACCTCGAGCCCGCATACCGTCGGTGTGCAGAACTGCGCCACGACCGTGAACTGCAACTGGGCCGCGGCCACGGACTCCGGCGGCGCCGGCGTGCTCGGCTACAGCTGCCAGTGGAGCACGTCGCCGATCACGGTTCCGCCGGCTTCGATCAACTCCTTCACCTCGAACTTCAGCCAGAACATCGGCTCGTCGACCAGCGCGCGCTACTTCCACGTGCGGGCGATCGACGCCGCAGGCAACGCGGGACCGGTGGCGCACTTCGGGCCGTACTACGTCAACGCCACGAGCGTCACGACCTACTGCACGGGCAAGACCAACTCGCTCGGCTGCGTGCCGGCGATCGGCACGAACGGCGTGCAGCCGTCCAAGAGCGCTGGCAACTTCACGGTGACGTGCACGAACGTGCTCAACCAGAAGAACGGACTGCTCTTCTTCGGCTTCTCGTCGCTCTCGACGCCGTTCCAGGGCGGCACGCTGTGCGTCGCCTCGCCGACGATTCGCACGCCCAGCTCCAACTCGGGCGGCAACGCGAGCGGCAACAGCTGCACGGGCGCGTACTCGTTCAACTTCTCGACGGCCCAGATGAACCTGTTCGGCCTCGATCCGGGCGAGACGGTCCACGCCCAGTGGTGGATGCGCGACCCGCAGAGCCCGTCGACGACGGGCCTTTCGAACGCGGTGCGCTTCACCGTGTGCCAATAACGAGCCCGAGGGGGCCTCTCAGAGCTCGCAGCGATCGAGCCGGCCGGCGCCTGGTGCGTCGGCCGGCTCGATTTCATTCGCCGCCCGCGCGTCGCCGCGGCGAAGAAAATTGAACCGAGTGCGAAATGGCGCAGCTCGGACGCGGATGTCTCGCTGCCAACCGAGTCGGAGCACACAGGCGTGCTCGTCGGGCGGCTCACCTCCACCGAACCCGCGCCATGCTGCCCATCTCCGCTCTGTTCGCCCTCCTCTCGTCTGCGCCGTCGCAGGCCCCCGATCGCTCGAGCCCGGAGCCCGCAGTGCGCGATGCGCTGCACGGAGAGGTCGCTCCTCAGCCGTTCGCGTTCGCGAACGACGACGTGCCTCGGCCCGCGCCGCCGTCCTTCGAGCCCGGCGACGACGGCGATCGTCTCGCAGCTCCGGCCAGCGGCGATCCGTTCTACCTGGGATTCCTCGGCGGCAAGCACTACCCGCCGGCGGACGAGCGCCTCGACCCGCGTCTGCTCGACGCCGCCGTCCGCGCGGAGTTCGACGCGCGCGGCCACGCGCAGAGCTACGGCTTCGTGATGTTTTCCAAGCGCATGACGCGCGAGCGCGTCGCCGTTCTCGAGTCGCTCGGCGTGCGAGTGCTCGACTTCCATCCCTTCTACACGCTCAAGGCGGCGCTGACCGCCGAGCAGGCGGCGCAGGTCGCGCAACTGGACTTCGTGCGCTGGGTCGGCGCTGCGCAACCGTGGCAGCGGGTCGATCCGCGTCTGGCGGCTGAACTCGATCGGCTCGCGCCCGGCGAGTCGCTCGAGCTCCACGTGAGCCTGTTCGAATCGGACCTGTGCGAAGCGTCGACTTCGCAGCCCGTCGGAACGGTCGAGCACGCGGACCGCGACGGCGCGCCCCGGAGCGGAGATGCGTCGCAACTCCCGCGCGTGTGGACGCCCAACGGGTGGCAGCAGCGCAGCCTCGAAGAGCTCGGCGTCGAGGTGCTCGGCTACTTCGAAACGATCGACGTGTTCCACGTGCGCGCGAGCGCCGCGCAGCTCGAAGCGCTGCTCGAGTTCGACTTCGTGCAGTTCGTCGAGCCGGTGTTCCCCGTCGAGACGTGCCACGACGAGTCGATGCCGCTCGTCAACGCCGATCGGATGCGCATGAGCTACGACGGCGCGACGAACTCGGCCGCGCTGGTCGGCGTCATCGACTCGGGCTGTGACATCGGCCACACCGCGCTCGACCCCGCGATCGTCGGCTGGGACCTCACGACGGAGAACCTCGGCTCGTTCCAGGACTTCGGCGGCCACGGCTCGCACGTGTCCGGGACGATCTTCGGCAACGGCGACGTGGACGACAGCTACCAGGGCGCCGCTCCGGGCCTCGGATGGGGGCCGACCGGACGCGTGTTCAACATCAAGGCCTTCGACTCGAACAACCAGAGTCCTGGCACGAACTGGCCGGGGGTCTACGCGGCGGCTCGCTCGTCGTACAGCGACGGAGTGAACGTGACTCCGCGACCGATGGTCGTGAACAACTCGTACGGCGAGATCTCCTTCAGCGCTTCCGGCGTCGAGACCTGGGCGCGCCAGATCGACAACGAGGTCTGGGTCAACAACCAGGTGTATGTGTTCGCCGCGGGGAACGAAGGCGCGGCCAGCGGGTCCATCCGCACCGCAGCGGCGGCGAAGAACGCGCTCACGGTGGGCGCGGTCAACGACTACTTCACTGGCGGCGCGGACCCGGGCGCGATCCGCTCGAGCTCGAGTCGCGGTCCGTGCGCCGACGGTCGCTGGAAGCCGAACGTCGCGGCGCCGGGAAGCAGGATCTACTCCGTGCTCGGCGAGACCTTCAACGAGTACGCCGATCGCTCCGGCACAAGCATGGCTGCGCCGCACGTCACCGGCCTCGTCGCGCAGTTGTGCGATCACTACGCCTTCCTGCGCTACAACCCCGAAGTGGTCTCGGCGGTGCTGATGGCGTCAGCCATCACCGACGGCGACGTGCTGCTCTCGTCGCCTGCGTCGAACCCGGACCACTTCAACGACTTCGGCGCGGGGCGCGTCGACGCCTACAAGGCGAACTACTCGACGGGCCAGCAGGGCTTGTACTTCTGGAGCACGACGCTCGACCACGACGAGTCGACGTTCGTCGAGTTCACCGTCGACCCCGGCGCGACGCGGCTGACGGCGGTGATGCACTACATCGAGCAGGAAGCTTCCGCGGGCGCGTCGCAGGCGCTGCGCAACGACTTCGGGATGCGGCTCGACGCCCTTCCGTTCAGCGCGGGCAACGACACGGGCGAGTACTTCGCGCACCAGTCGACCGTGGACAACACCGAGATCCGCAGCCTCGCCAACCCCACTGCGACGACGTGGCGCATGAAGATCGCGCCGATCTCGACGGCGCCGGGTGAGACGGTGCGCGTCGGCCTCTCGGTGGTCGTGACCTACGCCGACACCACGCCGAATCCGACCTTCACGCTGAGCGCGGACGATCTGTTCGTGAAGACCAACGAGCTGGTCACGCTCTCGGCGCAGTACTTCAACCCGCAGTACATCGCCGCGGCGGTCTACCTCGACGCGACGCTCGGCGGCGCGACGCTGAGCGACACCTACGGCGATCTCGTGGACGGCAGCAGCGCGAGCTGGATCGCCAACCAGCAGTCCGGACAGGACGTGTGCATCGGCAACGTCCGCCACGGCGCGACGCGCACCGTCAATTGGGCGCTCGCGTGGGCGACTGAAGGCGTGAAGTCCGTCGACGTGGAGGCGCGCTCGGACAACGCCGTGGACAAGTCGGCGAGCGTCGACATCACGGTCGACGGCACGCAACCGGGCGCAGTCAGCGCGCTCGATTCGACGTCGCACACCGCGGGCGTGTGGAGCAACCAGACCCAGGTCGACTACGTCTGGAACGCGGCGACGGACAACCTCTCGGGCATCGACGGCTACGGACTGTTCACCACCGTGGCCGCGACCTCGCCCGGCGCCGGGAAGGACATCGAAGAGCTCACCAGCCACAGCGAGGTGCTCTCGCAAGGCAGTTGGTGGTTCAACATCCGCAGCGTCGACAACTGCGGCAACTGGGACACGGACTTCGAGAGCTTCGGGCCGATCCTGATCGACACCACCGCGCCGGGAGCGCCGGGCGCCGTGAGCTCGACCACACACGCCGTGGGTGTCGCGAGCTGCTCGACGACCGTGTCGGTGGACTGGGGCGCTGCGACGGATGCCGGCGGCGCCGGTGTCGCTGGCTACCTCGTCGTGTGGGACGCGGCGCCCGCGACCGTTCCCGTCGGAGCGCTCAACGTCGTCGGAACCAGCTACACGCAGGACATCGGCTCCTCGCTGTTCTCGCGCTACCTGCACGTGCGAGCTGTCGACGCCGCCGGGAACATGGGGCCCACCGTCCACTTCGGACCGATCCAGGCCAACGCCAACGCGGTCGCGAACTACTGCGTGGGCAAGGCCAACTCGCTCGGCTGCGTGCCGACGATCGGCACGAACGGCGTGCAGCCGTCCAAGAGCGCCGGCGACTTCACGGTGACCTGCACGAACGCGCTCAACCAGAAGAACGGGCTCTTGTTCTTCGGCTTCGCGTCGCTGGCGGCGCCGTTCCAGGGCGGCACGTTGTGCGTCGCGTCGCCGACGATTCGAACGGCCGCGCAGAACTCGGCCGGCAGCGCGAACGGCTCGGACTGCTCCGGCAGCTACGCGTTCGCGTTCACGACCTCCGCCATGGACCAGCTCGGACTCGATCCGGGTGAGACGGTGTACGCGCAGTGGTGGATGCGCGATCCGCAAAGTCCCTCGACCACGGGCCTGTCGAACGCGGTGCGCTTCACCGTCTGCGAGTAGAGGCGCGCGAACGGAGAACTCGCGCACCGCGTCGATCGAGCCGGCCGTCGCCCCGTGCGGCGGTCGGCTCGTCGCGCATCTCGCGCGAGTTGGTTCGCAGCGTGGCCGGACCGGGGCGCTACCCTGGCCGCCCCACGCACCCGCGATGCCGAGCCAAAAGTACCTAGCCGCCGCCAAGCCTCTGCTGGACTCCGCCGCTGCGCGCGGGATGAAGGTCATGCGCGTGGTCGAACTGCGCCGCTGGGGGGCGCGCTGCGAACCGCTCCTGCCGGAGCTGGTGGCCGAGCTCGAACGGACGGAGTCGCTCGAGCTCGTCGAGGAGTTGGCGAGCGTGCTCTCGGGCTCCTGGGCGCGCGAGGCCGCGCTGAAGCCGCTGGTCCACCGCTTTCGCAACGCGCCGAACTCGCCGCCGAGCATGAAGGCGGCCCTTGCGCAGGCGATCGAGGCCCAGGCCGATGAGCGCGCCATCGACGCACTGGTCGAACTGGTTCGCGAGCGTCGCCACGGCAACGCTCGCTCGGTGCTCGTCAACGCCCTCGGCCGGCTCGACCACCCGCTCGCGCTCGACACGCTGGTCGTCCTGCTGTCCGATCCGGGCGTCGGGGGCCACGCGCTCTCGGCGCTGGCGAACTTCGTCCCGCGCACGCGCGAGACGATCGAGCGCGCGCTCGTGAAGCCGTTCCTCGCCGACGGCCGCGCCTGGGTGCGGCGCGACGCGAAGGAGCTCTTGAACGTGCTCGACGAGCTCGCCTGAGGCGTCGCTCGCACGCTTCGACGCCGTCGAACGCTCAGCGGCCGCCGGGCGCGCGCTCCCACGGGATCGCGGGCAAGAACGGCAGCGCCAGTCGCGGCGGCCACACGCGCACGGCGAAGGTGAGTTGGAGCAAGTGGAGCTCGACGCCTTCGCGCAACGCGAGCGCGACGCCGACGGGCCAGGTGTCCAACTCCACTCCCGTTCGCGAGGGTGTGAGCCCCGCCCGCGCCCAGGTGAAGTCCTTGCCGAGCGCGTTGTGGTCGAACACGAAGCCGAGCTCGGGCAGCTCGAAGGCGAGCTGGCGCACGAAGGTGTTGCTGTTGGGGCCCGGCCAGGCCTCGTAGCCGCCGTCGTAGCGCGGCGCGATGCGAGCGGTGGCCGACTCGAGCTGCTCGGCGATGCGCCGCGCGCGCTCGCCGACGATCAGCGCGTGAACCCGCACGGCCTCGTCGGTCCAACGCCAGTTGCTCCGCGCTTCCGCGGCGCGGATCGGCGCGACCGTCGCGCCCGAGCTCGCGTTCAAGACCTCCGCGCGCACCCAACGCTCCTCGTCGCCGAGCTTCGCGTCGACCCAGGTGTGCTCAGCGAAGTGCGCGTACC
The DNA here is from genome assembly GCA_938003765.1 of uncultured Planctomycetia bacterium. GTDB lineage: Bacteria > Planctomycetota > UBA1135 > UBA1135 > WYBT01. Next base: position 50,799 of record CALKYE010000008.1, on the reverse strand, counting down.
ACGGCATGAACTTCGGGATGCCGGCGCTCTTGACCGCGACGATCCAAGGCTCGCCGGCCGGCAGTCCGGTCGGTCGCGCGACGGAGCATGCAGCACACATCGAGAGCGAGAGCACGGCGAGCGCGTTGCGCATCGCTGCATGATTCGCGGCTCGCGCGCCCGATTCCAGATGCTGCTCGAGGCGCGTAGCTTGAGCCCCCATGAAACTGGGACTCACGTCGCTCATCCTCACCGGCCTCGCTGCGAGCTGCACCGGACCTTCGCGCGCGCCGATCGCCGGCGCCGACCACGCCCCGCTCGAGGAGCAGGCCATTCTCGAGACCATCGACCGCTTCTTCGAGGCCATGCACCGGCGCGACGTGGCGGCTTACTCGGCGCTGATCCTCGAGGACGGCATGACCTACACGCAGGCGCAGGACGCGGGCGGCTGGAAGCTCTTGCGCCGCAGCCAGCTCTCGCTCGCGAAGGCGCTGGGCGAAGGGAAGGGCGCGCCGGTCGAGACCTACTGGGCGCCGACGGTGCTCGTGCGCGGCCCGATCGCGGTCGTGTGGACGCCCTACCGCTTCACGCTCGACGGCGTCGAGACGCACCGCGGCGTAGATGTGTTCGACATGATCAAGCTCGACGGTCGCTGGCGGATCGCGAACGCGCTGTGGACGCGCGAGAGCGGTGCGGACCTGCGGCCCCGAGCCGCCGACGAAGTCCGACCCGCGAACCTGCGCGAACCGAGCGACGCCGCAGCGAAGCACTGAACCCGCGACGTCGCCGGCCGAGGCGCGCCTACGACGCTGCCCGAGCTCGCGCGTGCGCCACGAGGTGGTTCACGCCGATGCCGTGCAGCCAGTTGCCGAGCAGCACGAGGCTCGGCGGGCACGCGGCCTCGATGGCGGCCACGCGCGCGGGGTGTTCGAGGTCGAAGCGCGGCAGCGTCGCGCGCCAGCGTTGGATGCGCACGAGCTCCGGTTCGCCGCGCAGCTCGAGCAGCGCGCGCACCTCGCCGCGCACGATGGCGAGCAGATCCTTGTCCGACGAATCGATGGTTGCGGGCCGGCGCGCGCCGCCGAGCAACGTGCGCAACACGACGTGCGACGGCGGCGCGGCGTCGGGCGCGATGGAGGAGCTGAACAGCGTGCCGAGGTGGTTCAGTCGCTCGCGCGACGCGACCAGGTAGCCGAAGCCGTCGAGCGGATGGCCCACGTCGGCGCGCCGCCACACGTGCGTGATCGAAACGAGGCTCTCCGAGACGATCGAGCTGATCGGACGCGCCAGCGCGGGAGAGATGGGGGAGAGGAGCCGGGCTGCGCTTGCCGCTGGGACCGCCAGCACCAGTCGCGAAGCCTCGAACTCGCCCACGGTGCTGCGCGCGCGCCAGGTCTCGCCGTCGAAGCTGATCGATCCGACTGACGCGTTCAGCACGAGCTTGTCGCCCAGGGCTCGCGCGAGCGCGTTCGGAAGCGCGTCGCAGCCGCCGACGGGCTTCATCACGCTCGGTGCGGGATCGCCGCGCGTCTTGAACAGCGCTTTGAACAGGCCGCCGTGCTTCTGGACCAGCTCGACGAGCCGCGGGAAGCAGGCGCGCATCGAGAGTTGCTCGGGATCGCCGGCGTGGATGCCGCTCACCAGCGGATCGAGCAGCGCCGCGAGTCCTTCTTCGCCGATGCGGTGGCGCACGAAGTCGGCGACCGAGCCGTCGAGCGCGGCGCGCGGGTCGCGGAACGGCTCGCAGGCGAGGCGCAGCTTGCCGCGCAACGTGAGCAGCCGCGTCGTGACCATCTTCGGGCCGAGGGGCGCGTCGACCAGCCGTCCGCGGTGGACGAGGAAGCGCTTGGAAGCGTTGGGCGGCGGCTTGCGCGCCTCGAGCCCGAGCTCGCGCAGCATGTCCGTCAGTCCGCCCGCGACCTCGAAGCGCAGCGACTCCGGACCGAGCTCGGCGCGGATCTCGCCGTTCGCGCCGAGTCGCTCGGTGTGCATCAGTCCGCCGGCGCGGGCCGCGCCTTCGAGCACGACGAGATCCGCCTGCGGGCCGCGCGCGTGCGCGTAGGCGAGCGCGGAGATCCCGCCGCCGACGACGAGCGTCTCGACGCGCCGCGTCATATGGTCTTGCTGAAGCGCGGGCCGTCCGGCTTGGACTTGCGCAGGTACTCGTCGAACACCATCGCGAGGTGGCGCAGGAACAGGCGGCCCTTGGGAAGCACGCTCACGCCGCGCGCGTCGATGGCGCAGAAGCCCTGGGCTTCGAGCGGACGCAGCTCTTCGAGCTCGCGCGCGAAGTGCGCGGCGAGATCAGCGCGACCGAACTCGCGGCCGAGCTCGTCGAGGTCGAGCCGCATGCGGCACATGATCGCCTGGATCGCAGCGCGCCGCAGGTCGTCCTCGGGGCTGCGCACGATGCCGCGCATGGCCGCGAACTCGCCCGAGCGGATGCGCGCCTCGTACGAGCGCGTGTCGTGGTCGTTCTGCACGAAGGCGCCGCCGACGTCGCCGATCGCGCTCATGCCGAAGGCCAGCATCTCGTCGGCCGGGTGCGTCGTGTAGCCCATGAAGTTGCGGTGCATCGAGCCGCTCTCGAGCGCCTTGAAGAGCGGGTCGGTGCGCAGCGCGAAGTGGTCGAGGCCGATGACCTCGTAGCCGAACTGCGAGAGCTGCTCGATGGCGACGTAGAACAGGCGCGCGCGCTCGGGCGCGGTCGGCAGGCGGTACTGCTCGAGCGCGGTCTGGTGCTTCTTGAGCCACGGCACGTGCGCGTAGCCGTACACCGCCAGTCGATCGGGCCGGATGCGCGCGATCGTCTGCAGCGTCGCCGCGAAGGTGGCCTCGGTCTGCTCGGGCAAGCCGTACATCAGGTCGAGGTTGACGCCGCCGCTCATGCCCTTCGAGCGGCAGTAGGCGACCAGCGCCTCGGTCTCCTCGGTGGTCTGATCGCGCGCGATGACTTCCTGCACGTGCGGGTCGAGGTCCTGCACGCCCATCGAGATGCGGTTGAAGCCGCAGGCGACGAGCGCGTCGATCTGCTCGAAGCTCGTCACGTGCGGATGCACTTCGATCGACACTTCCGCGCCGGGCAGCAGCTCGAAGTGGCGCGTGAGGATCCCGAACAGGCGCGTGAGCTCGGCGGGCTTGAGGTGCGTCGGCGTGCCGCCGCCCCAGTGGATCTGCAGCACCTTGTTGCGAGAGCCGAGCGCCTGCGCGGTGCGCGCGACCTCGAGCTCGAGCGCGTCGAGGTAGCTCGCGACCTTGTCGGGGCGGCGCGTGATCTCGACCGTGCAGCCGCAGAACAGGCACATGCGCGCGCAGAACGGCAGGTGCACGTAGATCGACAGCGGCGCGTCGGGCGTTTGGGCCGCCCGCTCGAGCGCCGCGCGCGCGTCGTCGCTCGAGAACGGCTTCCACTCGGGCGCCGTGGGATACGAGGTGTAGCGCGGCCCCGCGCCCGACATGCGCAGGAGCAGCGCTTCGTCGACGGCGAGGTCCGCGAAGCTCACGACGCGCGCTCCTTCGCGGCTTGCACGAAGGCGCCGACGCACTCGGGGTCGGTGTCCTTGAACACGCCGTGACCGAGGTTGAGCACGTGTCCGGGGCGCCCGCCGATCTCGTCGAGCAGCGCGCGCGTGCGTCGCAGCACCTCGTCCGGCGTCGCGAACAGCGCGGCGGGATCGAAGTTGCCTTGCAGCGCGCAGCGGCCGCGCGCGCGTTCGAACGCCGGGCCGATCGCGGTGCGGTGGTCGAGCGCGACGGCTTCGGCGCCGAACTCGAACAGGTCCTCGAGGAAGTGCCCGCTCTCACCGGCGAACACGATGCGCGGCGCGACGTCGGCCACATCGCGCAACACGCGACGAGTCCACGGCGCGGCGTAGCGCAGGTAGTCCAGACGCGTGAGCGTTCCGGCCCAGGTGTCGAACAGCACGATCGCGTCGGCGCCGCAGGCGACCTGGTAGCGCAGGTGCGTGGCGACTTGCTCGGCGAGCTTGTCCATCAGCGCGGAGTAGCTCGCGAAGTCGCGGTACATCAGCTTGCGGACGTGGCTGAACTGCTTGGTGCCGCCGCCTTCGACGGCGTACGCGGCCAGCGTGAACGGCGCGCCGCAGAAGCCGAGCAGCGCGGTCTCGTCGGGCAGGCCCGCGCGCGTCAGGCGCAGCGCCTCGCCGACGAAGCCCATGCTCTCTCCCGGATCGACGAGTTGCAGCGCGTCGATCGCCTCGCGGGTGCGCACGGGCTCGGGAAGCGACGGGCCGTGCTCGTCGAACTTCAGCGCCATGCCCATGGCCTCGAGCGGCACGAGGATGTCGCTGAACAGGATCGCGGCGTCCATGCCGAAGCGGCGAATGGGCTGCAGCGTGACTTCCGCGGCGTACTTGGGCTCGCGGATCATCTCCATGAAGCCGCCGGCTTCCTGGCGCGTGGCGCGGTACTCGGGCAAGTAGCGGCCGGCCTGGCGCATCAGCCACACCGGCGGGCGTTCGACGACCTCGCGCCGCAGAGCGCGCAGGAGCAGACGGTTCGAAGGATTCATGTTCGGAGGGTGCGCTGGCGCAGCGCGTGCGTCGCGCTGCGAGGGTGAGGGGTGGCGTGAGCTCAGGGCGTGAGGCGATAGCCCGTGCCGCGCACGGTGTGGATGTAGCGCGGAGCTTGCGGGTCGGGCTCGAGCAGCCGCCGCAGCCTCACGATGAAGTTGTCGATGGTGCGCTCGGTCGGGAACGCGTTGTAACCCCACACGCGGTCGAGGATCTCCGCGCGCGACACAACTTCGCCCGGACGCTCGGCCAGGCAGCGCAGGATCATCGTCTCCTTCTGGGAGAGCAGGATCTCGCGGCCTTCGAGCTGCGCCACGTAGCGCTTGAAGTCGACGCGCGCCGCGCCGAGCGCGAGGGTTTCACCGGCCGTCGACGGCGCCTGGAACCAGCTCGTGCGCTTGAGGATGGCGCGCACGCGCAGCATCAGCTCGCGCAGGTCGAAGGGCTTGCCGAGGAAGTCGTCGCCGCCGAGCTCGAGGCCGCGCACGCGGTCGTCCTGGCTCGAGCGCGCGGTGAGGAACAGGATCGGGACGTCGCGGCCTTCGCGGCGCAACGTGTCGCAGATGGTGAAGCCGTCGACGCCCGGCAGCATCACGTCGAGCAGCACCAGAGCCGGCGGCGCTTCGCGCAGGCGTTCGAGCGCGCGCGTCCCGTCGGTCACGACCTCGACCGCGAAGCCCTCGAGCTCGAGGTTGTCCGCGATCACCTCGGCGAGGTGCTCTTCGTCCTCGACCACCATCAGTCGTTCACCGCTCATGTGCGTGGGCTCCCTCTCGCTCGCTCGTCAGCGCTTCTCGCGCGCCAGCGGCAGGGTGAACTCGACTGCGAAACCGCCGCCCTCGACGCTGCCGATGGCGCGCGCCGCCCCGCGCTGAGCGCGCGCGAGCTCCGCCACCATGTACAGCCCCAGGCCCACGCCCTTGCGAGTGCGGACCAGCTCGTCGCCGCCGCGCACGAACGGCTCGAAGATGCGGCGCACGTCGAGCGCTTTCAATCCCGGACCGAAATCGCGCACGCGCACGGCTGCGTGACCGCCTTCGGCGCGCACGCTCAGCTCCGCGCGCGGCGTCGGGCCCGCGTACTTGATCGCGTTGGTCAGGAGGTTGTGCAGCATGGTGCGCAGCGCGAGCGGATCGGCCTGGACCTCGAGCTCCTCGCCCGGGGCGAGCTCAGTCTGCACGCTCGCCGTCGCCGGGTCGCGCGCGAGCTCCTCGAGGATGCGCACGAGCTCGGCGCGCAGCGCGAGGCGCTCGATTCGCACCGGCGGGCCGGTGGACGACATGCGCGCGCTCTCGAGCAACTGCTCGACCATCTGCTGCAGCCGTTCGAGGTCGGCGTGCGCGTTGCGCAGGTAGCGCTCGCGCTTCTCGCCTTCCGCGCGACCGAGCGCGAGGCTCTCGAGGTACAGCTTGGCCGAGGCGAGCGGGCTCTTGAGCTCGTGGGTGACCGCCGAGAGGAAGTTCTTCTGCTGGCGGTGCACGACGACCTCGCGCCGCAGCGAGCGCACGACGAGGAAGATGCTCGCGAGCAGGAGCAGTCCGAGGAACGAGCCCTCGAACACGAACATGCGCATGCTCTCGTCGGTCGCTTCGCGCAGCGCGGCTTCGGTCTCGCCCGAGAGCGTGATGCCGCGTCGCTCGAGCCGACGCACGAGGAACTCGCTCTGGTGCACGAAGAAGAACACCCACCAGCCGAACACGATCACGTACACCGCGACGACCGCGACGTACGAGTAGAGCTTGCGGCGGGCGGGATCGAGCACGGCGCGCGCTTCAGTGCTCGTCGCGCGCCAGCGCCAGCGCGCGCTCGAAGGCCAGCGTCGCGGCCTCGATGTGCTCGTCGGCGTGCGCCAGGGAGACGAAGGCGACCTCGAAGGCCGACGGCGCCATCCACAGTCCGCTGGCGAGCGCGTTGCGGTGGATCTTGGCGTAGAGCTTGGCGCCCTTCTGATCGACTGCGCCCCACGAACGCGGCGGCGCGCCGGGTTGCAGGCTCAGCCACAGGATCGAACCCACGCGCGCGATCGACGCCTGCACGTCGTAGCGCTCGAGCGCGCGCTCGAAGCCGCGGCTGAGCATCGCAGCGCTCGCTTCGAGCCGCTCGTACACACCGGGCTTCGCGAGCTCGCTCAACGTCGCGAGTCCGGCCGCCATGGCCACCGGATTGCCCGACAGCGTTCCCGCCTGATAGACGGGCCCGAGCGGCGCGACGTGCTGCATCAACTCGTCCTTGGCGAGGTACGCGCCGACCGGCATGCCGCCGCCGACGATCTTGCCCAGGGTGACGATGTCGGGCGTGATCCCCGTGCGCTCGCTCATGCCTCCGGGCGCGACGCGCAGCCCGCTGATCACCTCGTCGAAGATCAACAAGGCGCCGTGCGTGCTGGTGAGCTCGCGCAGCTTCTTGAGGAACGCCGAGCGCTGCACGAGCAACCCGGAGTTGGCCGGCAACGGCTCGACGATCACCGCGGCGATCTCCTTGCCCTTGCGCGAGAACAGCTCCGCGGCCGCGTTCTCATCGTCGAGCGGGAGGACTTCCGTCAGCTCGGCGTACTCGTGCGGAACGCCCGCGGACGCCGGTGTTCCCAACGTGGCCAGGCCGGAACCGCCGCTCACGAGCAGGCCGTCGACGTGACCGTGGTAGCAGCCGTCGAACTTCACGATGCGCGAGCGCCCCGTCGCTCCGCGCGCGAGGCGCACGGCGCTCATCACCGCTTCGGTTCCCGTGGACACGAAGCGGATCTTATTGGCCCACGGGAAGCGCGAGAGCACGGCCTCGGCGAGCAGCACTTCGCGTTCGCACGTCGCGCCGAACGACAATCCGTCGCGCGCCGCTTTGACGACGGCCTCGATCACGGCCGGGTGCGCGTGGCCCAGGATCAGCGGACCCCACGAGCCGACGAGGTCGACGTAGCCGCGACCGTTCGTGTCGAAGATCTCGGCGCCTTGCGCGCGCGCGATGATCGGCGGTTCGCCGCCGACCGCGAGGAATGCGCGCACCGGGCTCGACACGCCGCCCGGCATGACCTTCTTCGCTCGCTCCAGCAGCGGATTCACTTCAGCCAGCCCTTCTCGAGCGCTTCGCGCGCGTGGTAGGTGATGACGAGGTCGGCGCCGGCGCGCACGATGCTGTGCAGGATCTCGCGCACGACCAGCTTCTCGTCGATCCAGCCGTTCGCCGCCGCCGCTTTGACCATGCTGTACTCGCCCGAGACGTTGTAGGCGGCCAGCGGCACGCTCGCGCGCTCGGAGATCGAGCGGATCACGTCGAGGTACGACAGCGCCGGCTTGACCATCAACATGTCGGCGCCTTCCTGCTCGTCGAGCAGGCTCTCGCGCAGCGCCTCGCGCCCGTTGCGCATGTCCATCTGATAGCTCTTGCGATCGCCGGACTTGGGCGCGCTGTCCGCCGCTTCGCGGAACGGGCCGTAGAAGGCCGAGGCGAACTTGGTCGAGTACGACAGGATCGCGGTGTCGACCAGGCCGTTGGCGTCGAGCTTCTCGCGGATCGCCGCCACGCGGCCGTCCATCATGTCGCTGGGCGCGACCACGTCCGCGCCGGCGCGCGCGTGCGCGAGCGCGATGTTCGCCAGGATCAACAACGTCTCGTCGTTGATCACCTTGCCGTCGCGCAGCACGCCGCAGTGACCGTGCTCCATCGAGCCGCACAGGCACACGTCGGTCATGATCGTCAGGCGCTCGGCGAAGCGCTCGCGCAGGGCGCGCACGGCGCGCGGAACCAGTCCCGCGGGATCGACCGAGCTCGAACCGCGCGCGTCCTTGTGTTCGGTCAGGCCGAACAGCAGCACGCTGGTGACGCCCAGCTCGAGATCGCGCCCGACGCGTTCGACGAGCTTCTCGATCCCCATGCGCTCGACGCCGGGCATCGACGCGATGGCCTGCACCTCGCGCGGGTTCTCGATCACGAAGTGCGGCTGGATGAGTTGAGCGGCGTGGACGCGGGTCTCGGCCACGGCTTCGCGTAGCACGGCGCTCGTGCGCAGTCGGCGCGGGCGGATCTTCATCGGCGGGTCTCCTGTTGACCGAAGCGGCGCCACAGTTCGGCGACGAGCGCTTCAGTGATCGGTGCGCCGTCGCACGAGGGCGCGAAGGCGGGGAGCTGGGCCGCGGCGAGCGCGGCGGCGGTGGCGTGTCCCAGGGCGAAGCGTTGAACGTCGGACGCGGCGTGCGCGCGCTCCCAGTCCGATGCGGCCTCGACGGCGGACGGGCTCATGTACACGCGGGCGCGAACGTCGCGCGCGAGCTGCACGCCGCGCACCAGGCGCGTGCGGTACACCGCGAGCTGACGCACCGAGACGCCGCGCAGCGCGAGCGCGCGCGAGAAGTCCGGCAAGGCGTCCTCGGCGCAGGGCCACAGCACGCTGGCGTCGGGCGCGAGCTGGAGCCGCGCGGCGAGCGCTTCGCCGCCGCCGTGGCCGACGACTTCGGCGCGCAGCCCGAGTTGCTCGAGCGCGCGGGCGCACGCGGGGCCGACCGCCGCGAGCGTGACGCCGGCCGGAATGCGGGCGCCGGCGAGCGAGTGCGCGGCCTGACGGCTCGTGAGCGCGACCACGTCGCCGTGGCGGAGCCGGGCGAGGGCGGCGCGGACGTCGGCCTGCGCGATGGGCTCGAACTCGAGCAGCTTCTCGAGCACGACGTGGGCGCCGAGCGATTCGAGTCGCTCGCCCAACACGGAACCGTCGGCGGCCGAGCCGGCGAGCGCGACGCGCAGACCGGCGAGCGGGCCGAAGCCGGTCGGAGCGCCCGACTCGAGCCGCGCGCGCGCGTCGGCGATGGCGGCGGCGGGAGTCGCGCCGCGGCCGATCGACCAACGGGGGAAGCGCGGAGGCTGCGGGAGCGAGGCGGGGTGGCCGGCGCCGAGGAAGGCGTGCGCGACGAAGGTGTCGGCGGAGGAAGCGTGCTCCGCGGTCGCGGGCTGACGTGCGTCTTGCAGAGAAATCGAGCGACCGTTCGCGCCAGCCTCAGTCCCCCCGAGATGGGGCGGGGGGCTCTGTTGGCGCCTGCGGTCCAGCCCGATCGCCGCGGCCAGCGGAAGGCTGCACCCGCCGCCGCTCGTGACCAGCAGCGAGCGCTCGGCCTCGACCGCCGCCGCCGTCGGCGGGTGGTGCAACTCGGCGCGGCACAGCGCCAGCAGCTCGGCGTCCGCCTCGCGCACCTGCAACGCCAACGCGCCCTGCGCCGGCGCCGGCGTGACCAACTCCGCCGGCAGGTCGAAGGCGACGAGCTCGCCGATGTCGAGCTTCAGGCGATCCAGGCCCGCGCAGGCGAGCACGATGGCGTCGTAGCGACCCTCCTGCAGCCGCCGCACGCGCGTCGGGACGTTCCCGCGCAGGTCGAGCACCTCCAGGTCGGGGCGCAGCGTGCGCAGCTGCTCGTTGCGGCGCGGGGCGCTCGTGCCGACGCGGGCGCCGCGGCGCAGCGGCAGAAACGCGGCGTGCGGATCGTGGGCCGCCGGCGCGATGAGCAAGCGCTCGCCCTGCGGGCCGCGCTCGGGCACGGCGCCGATCACCAGGCCCGGCGTGTTCTCCGTGGGCAGGTCCTTGTGGCTGTGCACGGCCAGGTCGACGCGGCCCTCGAGCAGCGCGTTCTCGATCTCGGCCGTGAAGAACGCCTTGCCCTCGACCTGTTGCAGCGGGACGTGGTCGATCACGTCGCCGCGCGTCTTGAGCACCACCAGCTCGCTCTCGACGCCGAGCGCGCCGAGCAGCGCCTGGACGTGGTGCGCCTGCCACAGCGCGAGTTCGCTGCCGCGCGTTCCGATGCGGACCTTCAAGAGCTCGCCTCGCTCTCTTCGGCGCCCGCGCGGCTGGGTTCGGTGAACAGGATGCGGTCTTGGACCATGCGCTTGATGGCGTGGATGGGGACGTGCGTGACGCGGCCGAAGGCGACGCGCGCCCAGCGCTCGATCGCCGCGCGCTCCTCCGCGCCCAGGTGCGCGAGTTTGCCGACGAAGAGCTGCGAAAGCTCGCGCTCGAAGACGCTTTCGGACTCGGTGCGCACGTCCGCCAGCGCTGTCGACAGCGCCTGTTGCGCCGCGCGGTCGACGAAGCTCGCGAGCTTGCGCTCGACGATGCCCTCGGCCTGCGCGGCGGCCTTCGAGCGCAGCGCGCGATTGTGAGCCGCGGCCTCGCGCAGCGCGTCGAGGTCGATCACGCGCACGGCCGGTGAGTCGCAGGGTTCGATGTCGCGAGGCACCGCCAGGTCGACCGCGATCAGCGGCGCGCCGTGCGGCGTGCGGCGGGCGAGCTCCAGCAGGCGCGCGCGGTCGACGACGTAGCCCGGGGCCGAAGTCGCGGCCACGACGCCGTCGAGCGGAGTGTCGAGTCGCCACAGCGCTTCGAGCGACAGCGCCTCGGCGCCGCACAGCTCCGTCAGCGCGCGCGCGCGTTCGAGCGAGCGGTTGGCGACGAACGCGATCTCGACGCCGTGCTCGCGGGCGTTGCGCACGACCAGCTCGGCCATCGCGCCGGCGCCGATGAGCGCGACGCGCGCGAGGGCGGGGCTCGAACGGCCGTTCGCCGCGCCGTTGGCGTTCGCGCTCGCGCCGCCGATGTGGCGCGCGATCTCCGAGAGGCCGAGGCTGACGACCGAGACCGGGATGCGCGACAGATCGGTGTCCGTCCGCACTTGCTTGCCGACCTGGAAGGCGTGCTCGAAGAGCTGGCCGAGGAGGCGGCCGGTCAGGCCGTTGCGCTCGCTCGTCTGATAGGCGCTGCGCACCTGCGCCAGGATCTGGTCCTCGCCGACGACGACCGAGTCGAGCGAGGAGGCCACGCGGAACAGGTGCCGCACCGCGTCGCGGCCGGTGTGCAGGTGCATGCGCTGGCGCAGCTCGTCCTGCGGCGCGAGCGAGAGCGCGCTGGCGATCGCCTCGCGGTCGGAGGCGCTCGGCAGGTGGCCGGCCTCGCGGGCGAAGACGACCTCGACGCGATTGCAGGTCGACAGCATGACCAGCTCGCTCGCGCCCAGCTCGTCGGCCAGTTCGCGCGCGAACACCTCGGCGCGGTCCGGGGGCGGGCGCACGAGGCGCTCGAGCCCGACGACGTCGGTCTCCTGCAGTGATAGTCCCACGACGGCGACGCGATCCATGGCGGCTCCAGTTGAGTGTGCGGAGTATCGGTCGCGGCGTGTCACCGGTGTGTCACGCTGCGGAGAGCTCGCAGCCGGCTGAAGAAGTCACACGGCGCGCTTCCGCGCAAGGGTGCGCCGACTGTGCGTCGGGCAGGCCTCCGCGAGTCCAGTCGGGTTCGCCTCTGGTCGCGCACTTCGACTCGACGCAGTCTGGCGAGGAATCGCGCTCGAAGCACTTCTTCGAGAGGCGGCTCGGGCAGACGCTGGTGCGCGGCGCGCGAAAGGCCCAGCATCAGGGCGCATGCCCCCCGCGTCACCCATCGGCGTTCTGCTGGTCAACGTCGGCTCGCCTTCGGCGCCCACGCCCGCGGCCGTGCGGCGCTACCTGCGCGAGTTCCTCGGCGACCCGGACGTCGTGAAGCTCAATCGCGTGCTGTGGTGGCTGCTGCTCAACGGGATCATCCTCCCGATCCGCTCGCCCAAGAGCGCCAAGCTGTACCAGAGCGTTTGGACCGAGCACGGCTCGCCGCTGATCCACAACTCGAGGCTGCAGTGCGGCGCGCTCCAGCGCGAACTCGGCGAGCGCTACGCGGTGGCGCTGGCGATGCGCTACGGCGAGCCGTCGATCGACAGCGGGCTGGCCGAGCTCGAAGGCCGGGGCGCGCGCGAGCTGCTGCTCGTCCCGATGTTCCCGCAGTACAGCGGAACGACGACCGGAACCGTCGAGAAGGCCGTGAAAGCCGCGCTCCTGCGCCGCAAATCGAAGTTGGCGTTGAGCGTGCTCCCGCCGCACTACGAGGACCGCGGCTACATCGCTGCGCTCGCCGAGCGACTGCGCGAGAGCACCGCCGGCGTCGCCGTCGACCACTACCTGTTCAGCTTCCACGGACTGCCCGAGCGCTACGTGCGCGACGGCGACCCGTACCGCGATCAGTGCGTCGCGACGATGGCCGCGCTGGCGGCGGAACTGGGCTTCACGCCGGAGCGCTACACGCTCGTCTTCCAGTCGCGCTTCGGCCGCGAGCCGTGGCTCCAGCCCTACGCGGCCGAGGTCGCGCCGGCTCTGGCGCGCAAGCACCGGTCGGTGGCGGTCCTGTGCCCGGGTTTCACCGCCGACTGCCTCGAGACGCTCGAGGAGATCCGCGAGAGCCTGGGGCACGACTTCAAGGCTGCGGGCGGCAAGGTTTGGACGGTTGCGCCGTGCTTGAACGATCACCCGAGCTGGATCCGGGCGCTCGCGCAGTTGGTCCGCCGCGCTGCTCCGGCCGCCTGAGCCGCCGTGCTTCCCCGCGCTCGAGCCGACGCGCGTAGCATGGAGTGTCAGCCCCTCGAAGCGGACCGTACCAACATGAACTCGCGCTACCTGCTCGTCCCGGCCCTCGCCGCTCTCGTCCTCAGCGCCCGCCCCGTCGGCGTCGGCTCGTGCAACTCACTGGCGAGCACCGGGACCGTCGGCGTCGGCTCCGGCGGCGCGTTCGGCGCGCCCGCGCTGGCCGCCATCGGTCAGCCCAACATCGATGGCTCGGGGGCCTTCGGCTTCCGGATCACAGGCGGGGTCCCCAACGCGCCCGGCATCTTGGCGCTGTCGCGCAACGAGCAGCCGCAGTTCTCCGGGACCTACCAGACCACGCTGTACGCGGGTCCGACGCCGGTGTTCGTGCTGTTCCAGTTCGACGCGAACGGCGAAGCCAACGTGCGGCCGGCGTCGACCACGGCGCCGATCGCCGAGCTGTGCGGACGAGCGCTCATCGCGCAGGCGGCCTGCTTCGACTTCACCGCGCCGGGCGGAGCGGGCTGGACGAACGGCTTGCGCTTCAGCTTCGGCTTGCCCGCGCCCGTGAAGTAGCTCATGAGGCTCTCGCGCCCGCGGATTCGATGCGGCGCGAGCCTCGTCCGCCGATGCACAACCGCCTCCTTCGCCGTGTGATTCGCCTGGCCGCGAGCGCGAGCTTGCTGGCGCTCGGCAGTTGCGCCACCCACTACGACGCGCGCTTCGAGCCCGCGCCGATGGAGGTGAAGATCGAGAGCGCGGAGGCGCCGGGGGTGCTCGCGCGAGCGCTGGCGACGGTCCGAGGAGTGCGGCGTCCCACGTCCGAGCAGTCGACCGCGCAGGTCGAGCTCGCGCTGCGCATCGAGAACGTCGGCTCGAAGCCCTTCGCGCTCGACCCGCAGAGCTTCGAACTGGCCACCGCCGACTTGCAGGTGCTGCGGCCCGGGCTGGTCAGCCCGCAGAGCGATGCGCCCCTCGAGCCGGGAGCGGCGCAACACGTCGAGGTCGTTTTTCCGTTGGCGCCGAAGCAGCGCTACCGCGACCTCGACTTCTCGGGTCTGGTCGTGAGCTGGTCGCTGAAGGCCGGATCGCAGACGCTCACCGCCAGCGCGCGATTCGAGAGACGCAGCCTGCAGAGCGCGCCGTACTACTACGGCAACTACTGGGTCGGGCCCGGCTTCTGGCGCTTCTACCCGCGGGTCGGCGCGTTCTGCGCGTACTGACTCCAGACGCGCGGTGCGATGCGGACGAGTCGAGAGCTCAGCCGCTGACGAGCACGATCACCAGCGCCAGAGCCGTCCACAGCACCCAACCCAGCGCGCGTTCGGCCAGGATCGCTTCGCGCCAATGGCCGGCCAACTCGCGACCGAGCAGCGCCTCGCCCGAGTTGCGCAGGTCGGAGCGCAAGCCATCCGCGTGCGGCCCAGGCAGCGACCCGACGCTGTTGGACGCCGAGCTGCCAGCGAGCGCGCGGTGCGCGTGAGGTCGACTCCGATCGGATTCCTTCATGATTCGGGCGCTTTGCCTGGCCGGACCGCACTGGCCGCGGCGATGAGGGTTAGACGCAGTCAACTCCGCAGTAACGTCGCGACTCGATGCCGTGGATTGCGATTTTTCTGGGGCTTTGCTTGGGCCCTGTCATGCGCCTCACTGTTCAGGAGGCGTGCGCAGGCGCAAGATCGCGAGTTCGGGAGCGCACACCGCCAGGCGCGCTTCCTCCACGCGATGGAGTTGACGTAGAGCTGGGGAAACATGGACAGCAAACAACTGGAAATCTCGTGCCCGTGCTGCCAATCGCGCCTCGCCGTCGACGTGCGGACCGGCGCCGTGGTGCGCGCCGTTCGGCCGGAGCAGACCGACGAGACCGGTCGTCCGATCGTGCGCGAGGAGGATTGGTCGACCGCGGTCAACAAGGTGCGGCAGCGCAGCGACGGCGCTGCTTCGAAGCTCGACGCGGCGCTGCAGAAGGAGCGCGAGAAGTCCTCGCGCCTCGACGACCTGTTCAAGAAGGCGAGCGACAAGCTCAAGGAATCGGACGACGCCTGAGCCCGTGATGTTCACTTGGCTCGCGTTGATGGTGGGTGTGGTGGTCCAGGCGCAGGACGGGGGCTCCGCGCTCAATCCGCTCGAATTCGAGTCCGGAAATGGGCGTTTCCGCGCAGAGGTGCACAAGGCCGCGGGTCAGGAACGCGTGGCCGACGCGCTCGCTCGCTGGCGCCTGAGCGTCTTCGCGAGCGATCCCCAGTCGTCGTCGACGCCGCTGTGGTCGGTGGCGTTCACGCACCGGCCGGGCGCGCGCTTGCACCGCTGCGCCGACGACGGGCAGTCGATCCTGACCGTCGAAACCGAGTACAGCGCGACTCGCGCGCTCGTGCGTGTGTGGGGTCCGGAGGGGGAACGTTTCGCGCTCGGCGCCGCGGACCTCGACCTGTCGGTGCGGCGCTCGGCCGAGTCGACGAACGTCCCGTGGCTCGCGCAGGACGAGGACCCGGCGCTGCTGGAGTGGCACGAGACACCGCGCGGACCGGCGACCTTCGCGCACCTGGCGCTGGCGGACGGCGCCGACCGTTGGGTCGACTTGCGCAGCGCGCAGGTGCGTGGGAGCGCGCGCTTCGAGGAGCCGGTCCTCGTGCTGCCCGACGCCGCGTTGGCGGGCGTGAACGTCTTGGCGCCGCCGTTCGTGACGAGCTTCCACTGTCGCGAGAAGCTGCACTGGGGCGAAGTGCTCGAGCTCGACGTGCGCGGCTCGCACCCGACTCCCAACTGGCGCAACGTCGGCTTCCAGTTCCTGCTCGAGGGCGAGGACGGACGCACGCTCACGGTGCTCCCGATGTCGTCGCCGCCGCCGGCCAACAGCCCGCAGTTGCAGGTGCTGCAGGGCTATCACGCGACGGCGCAGGTCCACGGGCTCGCGCCCGGCAAGTACACGTTGCGCGTGCGCGGCCGCGGTGAGGAGCAACCAGCGGAGCGCGTGATCGAAGTCCTCCCGGCGCGCGGGCTGCTCGAAGTGGCGACCAGCGGCGGGATCCTGGGCATGGACCGGCGCGTGCGCGTTCACGCCGGCGGCGTGGCGGTCGTGGAGTCGGCGCGACCCGAGCGCCCCAAGCGGATCTTGGTGCTCGACTCGGGCGTCGCGGCCCGCATCGAGGATCTCCTGCGCGGCGCGGAGCGCGAGAGCTCGGCGCGCAGCACGAGCGTCAGCGACGCGGTTCGCCACGACGTGCTGTGGCGTGTCGGCGACCGGACGGTAGAACGCACGGTCTTCGATCCCGGCGCCAGCGGCGCGCTCGCCGAGCTGATTCGCCTGCTCGACGCGTTGCACTCGTAATCTCCGCCCCGGCGCGCTTCATTCGCTACCGAACCATGGCCAACACACTCGACTACAAGATCGACGGCGACGACTTCCAGTACGTCCACGTTCGCCTCGCGCCGTGCGAGGCCGTCCGCGCCGAACCGGGCGCGTTCCTCTGGATGGAGCAGGGGATCGAGATGGAGACCTCGACCGGCGGCGGACTGCTCGCCGGGCTCAAGCGCGCGATCGGCGGCGAGAGCTTCTTCGTCACCACCTTCACCAACCAGGGCGGCCGCGATGCGACCGTGGGCTTCGCCGCGCCGTATCCGGGCAAGATCGTGCCGCTCGAGCTCTCGCGCGGGGCGATCACGTGCCAGCGCGACGCCTACCTGTGCTCGACGCCCGACGCTCAGATCTCGCTCGCGTTCAGCAAGCGCTTCGGCGCCGGCCTGTTCGGCGGCGAGGGCTTCATCCTGCAGCGCATCGTCGGCGTCGGCACGGCGTTCCTGCACGCCAGCGGCGGGCTGATCCAGCGCGACCTCGAACGCGGCGAGGAGCTGCGAGTCGACACCGGCTGCATCGTGGCCTTCGAAGACGGCGTGGACTACGACATCCAGATGGTGCGCGGCGTGAAGAGCTGGCTGTTCGGCGGCGAGGGCTTGTTCTACGCCGTGCTGCGCGGACCGGGGCGCGTCTGGCTGCAGACCTTGCCCTTCTCGCGCCTCGCCGGTCGCCTGATGGCCGCGAGCGGCGGCAGCAGCGAGCAGCACCTGCGCGGCGGCAACTTGCTCGGTGGTCTGCTGCAGGGCGAGTGACCGACGGCTGCAGTCTGGATCGACGCGCGAGGGCGCCGGCGACCGCGAAGGAAGCCAGCGCCCTCGCTGCTCTTGCGCTCGTCGCGCTGAACTCCGCCGACGCGCGCTGCTGAACGAAAGAAGCGCGGGCAGTCCGTGTGGACTGCCCGCGCCTCTGTAGTGCGCCCAGCGCCGGCGCGAGTCACCTCGCGCGCGGCGACGGGCAAGCTAGATCACGGCTGGACCGTCATCTCGAGCGCGTCCGACAGGTTGGTCGTCTTCGGGCTCGGCGGGTCGCGGTACCAGGTCTGCACGAAGATCGAGTCGCCGGCCGAGAACGGGTTGCCGAGCGAGCCGGGGTTGGCCGCTTGGAAGGCGTCCCAGTTCACCGACAGCGTGCCGTCGCAAGCGCCGAACGTGCCGCCGGAGCTGGCCGACGGAGTGCGCTGGGTCGGGCCCTTCACGCACAGGAAGCTCGTGCCCGTGCCCCACGCGACCGGCGAGAAGCCGGTGTTGTTGACGCCGTAGAAGAACAGGCCGAGCTTCTGACCTTCGACGTTGGCGCAGCTGATGACGCAGCCCGCGTTGTTGGCGAGGTTCGGCTGGGTCGTCGCGCTGATCGACGGGAGGCAGCCGTTCGTCGAGGTGCCGGACGTGCAGTAAGCGGTCGGGCCGCTCGAGGCGTCGAAGCACAGGTCCCAGCTGGCGAGCGAGCCGCCGTCGGCGAGCACGTACCAGTCGTAGATCGACAGGGTCCAGTTGCCCGAGGCGACCGGGATCGAGCTCATGTTGACGTTCACGATGCCAGCGTCACCGCTGTTCCACGCACCGTAGAACTGACCGTAGGCGCCCGGAGGCAGGGAGCCCACGCCACAGGAGTAGACGCCGGCCGGACCGCCGCACTCGTTGGTGCCGACGACCGGATCGACGAAGGCGTAGTCGCCGTTGAAGTCGTCGGCGCAACCGCCGCCGAACACGCCGTCGACCTGCTGGAAGATGTTGTAGTTCACACCGGCAGGCGAGGTCAGAACGATGTGGCAGTCACCGTTCCAGGTGTGGCTCAAGCCGTTGAGCTTGACCGCGGTGATCTGCGTCGCGCCCGAGGGCACGGTGACCGCGAGGGTCGAGCTGAGCTGACCGGTGGGGAGGACGAGCGGCCAGGTGCCGTCGACCGCGCCCGTCCCGGGGATCGCGCCGCCGGCGCCGCCGGTCACGCAGTTCCAGATGCCGCCGGGGCCACCGGGGACGGTCGGCGAACCGAAGCACAGGTCGAAGCTCGTCAGAGCGCCGATGTCGCCACCAACCCAGTCGTAGATCTTCAGCGTCCACACGCCGCTCGAGATCGGGATCTGCTCGAGGGCCGTGTTGGAGATCGCGCCGCTCGGCCAGTCGCCGAAGCTTTGCAGGTAGCTGCCTCCGGGGATCGTGGTGCCGCAAGGCATCGCGATCGGGCCGGCGCCGCAGGGGTTCGAACCGGCGATCGGATCGAAGAACTGAAAGTCGCCGGCCAGGTCGCCCGAGCAGCCGACGGAACCCGCAACGCTCTGCAGGCGGTGGAAGATGTTGAACTCAGCGCCAGCCGGGTTCTGCAGCACGACCTGGACGTCGCCCACCCAGGTGTGGCTGAGGCCGTTGAGCTTCACCGAGTTGAGCACCGTGGCGCCGGAGGGCACGGTGACGTTCAGGGTCGACACCATCGGGAAGGTGGGAAGGGTGCCGGGCCAAACGCCGTCGCCGGTGCCCGATGCCGGGATCACACCGCCGCCGCCGCCGGTCACACACTGAGCGTTGGCGTTGGCGCTGAATCCGAAGCAGAGGCCGAGCGCAGCGAGAGCTCCGGCCGCAAGAGAGATTCGCATGGAGAACTCCTGAGACGAGTCACTAAGGGGGGGGCCGGGTCGGCGGAGTCGGCGGAGTCGCTCCGCCCAGCTCCGTCCCAGCCGTTCGACCAAGGCTACTCGATACTCGCGAACCCGACAGGTGCTCGGCTTCGAACTTCTGCGGATAGCTGCCGAGCGGGGTTCGCGACAACCGACACCCACGAAAAAAGGCGCGGGCAGTCCGGGGAGGACTGCCCGCGCCATGCGAAGCCGAAGAGCGTCGAGCGCGAGGCCTGGCTCGCTCTCGACGCCACGGATCACGGGATCATCGTCAGCTCGAGGCCGTCCGACAGGTTCGTGGTCTTCGGCGCGGCCGGGTCGCGGAACCAGGCCTGGACGTAGACCTTGTCACCGGCCGAGAACGGGTTGCCCAGCGAGCCGGGGAACGCCCCCTGGAACGTGTTCCAGTTCTGCGTCAACGCGCCCGAGCACGTGCCCGAGATGCCGCCCGAGCTCTGCGAGATCATGCGCTGCGTCGGAGGCTTGACGCACAGGAAGCTGTTGCTGGTCGGGCCCCACGCGACCGGGGTGAATCCGGTGTTGTCGGTGCCGTAGAAGATCAGGCCCGACTTCTGGCCTTCCACGCCGGCAACATTGATGGTGCAGGCGCTGCTCAGCGACGCGCTCGGCTGAGCGGTGGCCGAGACGTTCGGGAGGCAGCCGTTCGAGGTCGTGCCAGCGGTGCAGTAGTTGGCCGGGCCGGTGGGCGCGTCGAAGCACAGGTCCCAACCGGTGAGCGTGCCGCCGTCGGCGCCCACGAACCAGTCGTAGATCGTCACGGTCCAGTTGCCCGACGCGAGCGGAATCGCGTCCATGTTGGTGTTCACGATGCCGGCGTCGCCGCTGTTCCAGATTCCGTAGAACTGGCCGTAGAAGCCGGGGGGCAGCGAGGCGCCCGCGCACGCGAACACGGTGGCCGGTGCGCCGCACTCATCGGTTCCGGTGATCGGGTCGACGAACACGTAGTCACCCGCGAACGCCGCCGCGCAGCCGCCGCCGAACACGCCGTCGACCTGCTGGAAGATGTTGTAGTTCACGCCCGCCGGAGAGGTCAGCACGATCTGGCAGTCACCGAGCCAGGTGTGGTTGAGACCGGTGAGGCGCAAGCCCTTGATCTTCGTGGCGCCGGCCGGGACGGTGACCGCGAGCGTCGAGGCGAGCTCGCCCGTCGGGAGCACGCTGGGCCAAGTGCCCTCGACCGCGCCCGTCGCGGGGAAGAAGCCGCCGCCGCCGCCGGTGACGCAGTTCAGCCCGCCGGTGGGCGGAGGCGGAGGAGGCGTCGGCGAACCGAAGCACATCTCCCAGCTCAGGAGCGAGCCGAAGTCGAGCGGCGGATACCAGTCGTGGACGTAGAGCGTCCAGATGCCATTCGCCAGCGGGATCTGCTCGAGCGGGGTGTTCAGGATGCCCGCGCTGCCCGAGGTCCACGTGCTGTAGTTCTGCGCGTACGTTCCCGGAGGCAGACCCGTGCCGCACACAGGCGGATCGATCGGGCCGCAGCCCGTGCCCTGCGTGGAGTCGACGACCGTGTAGTCACCGAAGATCACCGCGTCGCATCCGCCGCTGCCGGGGCTGTTTTCGTCGGAGATCACCAGGACGTTGTATTGCTGTCCAGCGGGCGATTGGAGCACCACGTGCACGTCGCCAGCCCAGGTGTGATCGAGGCCGCGGAGCACGACGGAGTTGAGCACCGTTGCGCCCGAGGGCACGGTCACGTTCAGCGTGCTGATCAGCGGATCGCTGGGCAGCACAACGTCCCAAATGCCGGGGACTGCGGCGGTGTTCGTTCCGAACGTGCCGCCGGGGCCGCCAGTCACGCACTGGGCTTGCGCGCTGTCGAAACTCGCTAGCACAGCGAGGGCGACAGCGAACAGAGATGCGAAGCGAGAGGTACGAAGCATGTAGAGCGCTCCAGGTCTTCCTGAACGTTGGGGGAGTGCGCCGCGGCTGCGTCAGCCGCTCGTGCGCCGCCCGCAAAGACGCTCTCAGCTTACTGGCGATCGGTTGCGCTGGAGGTGGCCGCGAGGTCGCCACCGGACTTTCTACCGGGCGCTCGCGTCGCGCGAAGCTCCAGCGCTACGTGCGCCGTTACAGATACCCCAGGGACTTGAGGGCCTCGAGCGACGCGTTGTCGCCGGCCTTCTCAGCCGCCTTCTTGATCGCTTCGCCCACCGCGCGAACCTTGGGGTCCTCGGAGTGCGCCTTCAGCCCGCTTTCGAGAACGGCGATGGCCTCGGAGAACTTGCGCTCGCCGGTCAGCTTGCTCGCCACCGAGATGTAGTCGGAGGATTTGACCTGCGGCGACATGCCCGCCGCGAGGGCCAGGAACTCGTCCTTGGCCTTGCCCGGCTCGGTGTAGATCGCCGCCTCGATCCACCCCATCTTGGCGCGCAGGTAGCCCGGATCACTGGGCTTGAGGGTCTCGAGCGCAGAGTTGAAATCGGCCTGGGCGCCCTTCCAGTCGCTCTTTCCGAGCGCGGCGTAGCCCTCGTCGGTGAGCTTGGCGGGGTCCGCCGAACCGCCACAGGCGGCGATGAGGCACAGAAGGGCGGCGGACAGGCGGGTGGCAGCAGAAGCGGAGCGCGAGATCATGGTCCGAAGATCTTACCCCCGCGTGTGGGGCCGGGCCGACCGTTCGCTCCGCCCGGCCAGCCGACGACGCGCTCGCCAGAGCTGGCGCCGTAGACTTCCGCGCTTCAACGCTGCCCGCGGGTTTCGCGCGCTCACCTCCGCTCCAGTCCTGCCTCGCCAGCCCTCACCGCCTCGATGGGTCTCTTCGACTTCCTCAAGCCCAAGCCGACGCCGCCGCCGTCAGCGCCCCGTCCCGTCCTGCGACCCATGGGCCCCGGCCTGCCGCCGCACCCCGAGCCCCAGGCCGAGAACAACTTCATCGTCATCACGCTCGACTCGTGCCGCTACGACTCGTTCATGGCCGCGGCGCCGAAGATCATCCCGAAGCTGTCGGGCGGCAAGGTCGAGAAGCGCTACACGTACGCGAGCTGGACGGCGCCGTCGCACTACAACCTGCTGACGGGCCTGCTGCCGCACACGACGCCGCCGAACGTGTACGCGTCGGAGTACTACAAGGAAGACTTCTTCAACTACAACCAGCGGCTCGGCGCCAAGGGCGTCGACTTCGCGCGCATGGTGCCGGCGCTGTGGTTCCCCGGCCTGCTGCGCAACACGCTCGGCTACCGCACGCACGCGCGCGTCTCGCTGCCGGTGCTCAACCCGCGCACGGGCATCAACCGGGACTTCGACACGTTCCAGTTGATGGACCACCACAACGACATGGCCAAGATGCTCCCGACGCTGCAGTTCGGGACCGACCGGCCGAGCTTCTACATGCTCAACGTCGGCGAGACGCACTACCCGTACGCCAAGCCCGACGAAGACAGCTCGATGTGGCCGCGCATCAGCGGCGTCAACGGCGTCTTCAAGAAGATGGGCGAGGCCGTCGACGCGCAGGGCAACCTCGTGAAGGACGACACGGAGTTCTTCGACGACGAGAAGATGGAGCAACTGCGCGCGCGCCAGATCGACACCGTGCGCTACCTCGACTCGGTGTTCGAGAAGCTCTACGACATGGTCCCCAAGAACACCTACATCGTCGTCACCGCCGACCACGGCGAGTTGTTCGGCGAGATGGGCTACTTCGGCCACGGGCCGATCATGCACGAGAAGTGCTTCGAGGTGCCGTACCTCGAAGGCAAGATCCGCTGAGGTCGCGCGCATGAGCGATTGGCGAGAGCAGGGCTGCACGCTGTGGTTCACCGGCTTGTCCGGCGCGGGCAAGAGCACGCTGGCGGAGTTCCTGACTCCCGTGCTGCGCGACCTGGGCAAACGGGTCGAGGTGCTCGACGGCGATGAAGTGCGCGAGTTCCTCTCCAAGGGCCTGGGCTTCTCCAAGGAGGACCGCGACACCAACGTGCGCCGCATCGGCTTCGTGGCCGACATGCTGGCGCGCAACGGCGTGGTGGCGATCACCGCGGCGATCTCGCCGTACCGCGCGATCCGCGACGAGATCCGCGCGCGCAGCCAGGCGCCGTTCATCGAGATCCACGTGCACGCGCCGCTCGAAGTGGTCGAAGAGCGCGACACCAAGGGGCTCTACAAGAAGGCGCGCGCCGGCCTGATCCCGCAGTTCACCGGCGTCAGCGACCCGTACGAGCCGCCGACCGCGCCCGAGGTCGTGTGCGAGACCGCGAAACAGTCGATCGAGGAATCCGCCAAGCTGGTGCTGGCGTACCTCGAACAGCGCGGGATCGTGCCGAGCGGCGCGTCCGCGCACCTCGACTGACCCCTTCGACTGGAACCGCAATGAAGCTCGTGCGTGTCGCCGCCGCAGGCCTCGCCCTCGTCGCCGCCTTCGTGCTGTGGAGCGGTTGCGCCGCGCCGCGCCCCGACAACCTCGGCGTGAACGGCGGGCGGCTGTTCGACTGCCCCTCGTCGCCCAACTGCATCTCGAGCCAGGCGGACCCGGCGGACGGCGAGCACTACGCAGCGCCGCTCTCGTTCGAGGGCGACGCGCCCGCGGCCTGGGAACGCGCCAAGGCGGCGGCGCTCTCGCTCGCCGGCGCGCGGCTGTTCGAAGAGCGCGAGGGCTACGCGGCCTTCGAGTACACCTCGCGCGTGATGCGCTTCGTCGACGACCTCGAGCTCAGCCTCGACGCGCCCGCCAAGTCGATCCACGTGCGCTCGGCGTCGCGCATCGGGTACTCGGACCTGGGCGCGAATCGCAAGCGCGTCGAAGCGCTGCGCGCCGCGTTCGAATCGACGCGCTAGCGCTCCGGGCGCCGTTCAACCGCGCGCGAGGATCGAGACGCCAGCCACGCGCGAGGCGGCGGCACGGCGTCTCGACCGTCGCGCGAACGCTCACGCCATCTGCGCGAGTTGACGCTCGAACGACTTCGGGTCGCGGCGGTACTCGGCGTGCATCTGCGCGCCCGTGGCGTCGGGATAGAGGTCCTCTTCGCGCGCGTTGAGCGCCGCGACGATCGCGCGGCCCACGTCCGCGGGCGAGGCCTTCTCCATCGGGACCTTCTCGGCCATGTCCGTGTCGATCGGGCCGGGATAGACGCCGAGGACATGCGTGCCCTGCGCGGCGAGCTCACGCCGCAGCGCCTGGGTGAAGCTGTGCAGCGCGGCCTTGCTGGCCGAGTAGCTCGCTCCCAGCGGGAACGAGAAGTGACTCGCGACAGAGTTGAGGATGGCGAGCGCGCCGCCTCCGTTGCGGGCCAACACCGGCGCGAAGGCGCGCGTCAGCGCGATCGGACCGAACACGTTGACCTCGAACTCGCGCCGTTGATCGGCGTCCTCGCCCAGCGCCGTCGCGCCGGTGAACAGACCGGCGTTGTGGATGAGCAGATTGACGTCGGGGAGCTGCTTCGCGAGCGCTCCAGCGCGCTCGAGCTTCGTCACGTCGTGTTCCACGACGCGCACCTTGTCGCCGTGGGCGGCGTAGAGCGGCGCGGCGGCCGCGGTGTCGCGCACGGCGACGTACACGCGCGCTGCGCCAGCTGCGACGAGCGCATCGACGGTCCCTCGCCCAATGCCTCGCGCGCGGCCTGCGCCCGTGACCAGCGCGACGGCGCCTTGGACTTGGAAGGGTTGGGTTGAGGTGCTGGGGGTGCTCATGGCGTTCAGGGAGGCTGGAGTGCGGCGTTCGGTGGTGCGCCGGGTGCGGCGCGGTTGGTTCTTGACCTAGCGGTCAAGAACATCGATGCGCGGCGGCCGGAGCCGTTTCACGCAAAAGTCGCCGCGCCCGTCTGAGCTCAGCGCCCGCGGACGGGCTTCCAGCCCTCGAGCAGCAGCTCGAAGCTGGCCACGGCCGAGGCCTCCGAGACCCCGGAGCGTCGCAGCGCAGCGAGCCCGTTGAGCGCGGCGAAGCACAGGTCTGCGCGTCGCGCGCTGTCTCCGGGCGACAGCTCACCGCGCTCCTGCGCGCGCTCGAGGGCGTGCGCCAGGCCGGCGCGGACGCGCTTGGCCGCGGACCGCGCGGTGGCTTGGAACTCGCCGGACTCCAGACCGCGATCCCACAGCGTCTTCACGACCAGGCACCCCGAGGCGCCGTGCTCGCCCTGCGCCGCGAGCGCGCCGCGCACGTAGCCGCGCACCGTCTCGAGGCCGGCGTCGTCGGCGAACAGGGGAGCGAGCCACTGCTCCGTCGCCGCCCGATAGCGCTCCAACACGGCTGCGAACAACGCTTCCTTGTTGCCGAACGCCGCATAAAGACTCTGGCGGCCCAAGCCCGTGGCCTGCTCGAGTTCGCTGATCGAGACGCCGGCGAACCCGCGCGCCCAGAACAGGCCCATGCAGCGCTCGAGCGCCTGGTCGGGATCGAACTCACGCGGTCGGGCCACGAATCACTCCAGCGGCAGCAAGGTTGCGTTCAGTCGGTCGGAGAGCTTCCGCTCCAGGTCCGCCGGGTCCTTCCACAGGATGTGCGCGTACTGCCGCGTGTCGAAGCGCAGCTCGTCCTTCTCGGACTCCTTGCAGGTCCAGATCACGGTCAAGCCGAGCCCGAGCGCGAAACCAGCCTCGAAGTACACGTTGCCCGAGCCGTGCGAACAGTCGGCGACGAGCATGCGGCTGCGCCGGATCTCCGCCACGAGGCGATCGCAGATCTTCTCGTTGTGCTCGAGCTTGTCGACGCGCATCGGCTTCAGCCCGCTCGCGCGAATCGCGGCCGCCATGGCGTCGAACGCGGGTTCGTACTGCGGGTCGAACGACATCGCCACGAACACCTGGCGCTCGTCGGACTTCGTGCGCCGCCACTCGAGCGCCTGCTTCCAGCCGTCCAGAGTGAGACGCCAACCCTCGTTCACACGCTGTTCGATCCAACCGAGCTCCGTCGCCTGGCCGAGCAGGTACTCCATCGCCTCCGGCGAGTCCGCGTGCGCCACCGCGAAGTCGATGGGGCGGAGCTCCACGTAGCCGCCGTTCGGACGACTGCGCGCTTGGATCCACCCGATGAGCAGTCGCAGGCAGTCGAGAGGATCGTCCGGCGCCTGGATCGACTGGCTGAACTCGCTGAGACGCTTCGGATCGATCGGCACGGGAACGGGCTTGGGCGCTTCGCCTGCCAGCACGTGTTGATCGAAGCGCTCGCGCAGCCGCCAGCTGATCTTCAGGCGCGCGCCGGCGTCGAGCTCGCTCGGCGTCGTCGCTGGGGCCGCGAGTTCGTACAGCCCGCACGCGCGACAGGCGCACGTTGCGCCGCCATTTCCGAGCATGGCTCGGCACGACCAGCGCGAGCAGAACGGGCAGTGCTCGAGCCAGGCGTCGCGCCCCTCGGCGTTGCTCGACCTCACGAACTCCGAGTAGTCGAGCGTCGCAGTCGCGGCGGTGCGGTCCTGCCTCACTTGAGGGGTCCCCAACTCGCCCAAGAGCACCCGCTCGAACTCCGCGCGCGCGACGGCGTATCGACGGCAGCCGGCGCAGGTCAGCTCGACCCTCGGTCCGAGGTGGCTCGCGGCCGCATCGTCACTGCACAGCAGGCACGTCACGACCGCAGGCTCGAGCGGCTCGTCCTCCCGCTTGATCTCTCGCAGCTCGACGTGCGCCATGCGAGCGCCGGTCAGATCCGCTTCGAGCAGCACCGAGTGCGCGAGGCTCGCGCCCGTCAGGTCGGCTCCGCGCAGCGACGCACCCGTCAGGTTCGCGCGGATGATGCGCGCGCCGCGCAAGTTGGCGCCGTCGAACCGACAACGCGACAGGTCCCAACCGTTCGCGTAGTCGTTCGAGTGCAGGTTGAGGTCCGACAGATCCGCGCCTTCGAACGAGGGGACCCACGCCGGGCGACTCTCACGGTGCTTGCGCCAGTACTTCGCGTCCCCGCTCCTGAGCAAGTCGACCGCCTGCGCGTCCATGGCCGAGAGGCTACCCGCGCCGCCAGTGGAACGGCAGTCGCGCGACGTCGCGTGGTTCGAGCGCGGCGGTCGAACGCAGTGATCGAGCGCACCACCATCTCGGTCCGGCGTGCGCGCGCCCGGCGAGCCGCGTGTCGCACCGCGACTTTCCCCGAGCTGCGTGTGCAACGGCCGCGCGCGCCCCTCGATCACCCGGATCGCGAACGCACGGGAACGATCGAACATGGCGCGAAGAAGCGGAACGAGTTGGCTCCTCCTGGCGTTGCTCGCGGTCGCGTGCCGAGCGAGCGAGCCGCAGTTGGCGCAGGACCTGGCCTCGACCGCGCGCCCTGCGATGGCCATCAACGCGCTGGCGCAGCTCGAGCGCGCGCTGGAGGTCTGGAGCGAGGCGCGAGAGAGCGGCGCGAGCGGCCCGGAGCTCGAGCAGGCCCTCGAGCGCGCGGAGCACGCTCTCGACCGCGGCCTGGTGATCTCACCGGGGGAAGCCGCGCTGCTCGCGCGCCGCGGACAAGTGCGCTTCGAGCGCGCGGAACTCGCCGAGAGCGCTGCACGACGCGAGGAGTTGCGCCGAGCAGGCGTCGCGGACTTGCGTCAAGCGCTCACCGCCGAACCTTGGTTCGTGCCGGCGCACCTCGCGCTCGCGGATCATCTGACGCAGACCGCGAAGTTCGGCGAGGCTCGCGCGACGCTCGATCAAGCGCTCCACGCGTTGCTCGCGTTGGCGGGCCAGCGCAACGCCCCGCGCGGCTTCTGGCAAGCGCTCAGCGATGGCTTCTTCGGCGTCGATCCCCGAGCGAACGCGGCGCGGGACGCGCACGTCGCGCGCGCCAGCGAGAGCATCGCCGTCGACGAGGCCTGGCGGCTCGACGCTTCCTCGGCGGCCGTCGCGACGCCCGCGGCGATGCCCCGCGGCGAGAACGCGGCGGTCGACGTGGCGCGCTACCGAGGCCTGCTGTGGATCGCGCGAGCGCAGCTCGAGTTCCGCGAGCGCACCTTCGCGCGCGCGCCGACGGAATCGGAGCTGCGCGACCTGCTCACGCAGCTCGAGCGCGCACGCGACCTGCACCCCAACCTGCTCGAAGCCGATCTCGCGAAGGCCGCGCTGCACGCGCAACTGCGCCAGTCGCTCCAAGCGGTCGCGCTGCTCGAGCCCTACCTCGACGAACGCTTTCCGCGCATCGCGAACGACTGGCGCTGGGTGCTGACGAGCGCGTGCTGGCGCGTCGACCTGTACCTCGAGCTGGGCCGCGACGACGACCGTCGCGCGGCGCTCGAGCGGCTCGATGCGGCCATCGAAGCGGGAGCGGACACCGTCGTGCTGCGCCGGGCGCGTGCGCTCGCGCACCTCGCTCACGCGGAGCGCAGCGGCAGCGCGTCGGCGCTGGCGCGCGCCGAGCGTGATCTCGAGCACCTGCGCTCGCGCGCCGAGCCTCCCGCGGACATCGCGCAACTGTGCGCAGCCGCCGAGAGCCTGCGCTCCAAGCTCACCGCCTCGCGTTGAACCATGCACCACGACGATCGTCTGCACGCACGCTCGAGTGAGCCCGCGCCGCGCGGGTCCGCCACGGGCTTCGAACTCACCGAGCGCACGCTCGCGGAGTTGCTGCACCAGCGTTCGAACGCGCTGGTCGAGCGTTGGCTCACCGCGCCGCTGGCGGCGTTGAATCGGCTCGACGCCGACGGAGAGCTCGACGCGGAAGCGGCCGTCGAACTGCGCGCCGGCCTCGAGGCGTCGCTGGAGCTCTTCGTCGTGCTCGAGCGCGAAGGGCGAGTGGTGTTGGGCTCCGCAACGAGCGAACACCCGCCGCGATAACCCCTCGGACGCCGCGCTGGCGCGCGTCGCCAACCTCTCCAACTCCACCAACCTTCGCCGCCTGCCATGTCCATCTCAAGCTTCCGCGCGTCGCCCGTGTTCGATGGCTTCGGTCTCTACTCGCGTCCGAGCGGCGGCGAGCTCATCGGCCGCGCCGTGGGCTCCGTCGTGCGCGCTGCGGTGCGCGGAACCGGGTTCGGCGCGCTGTTGCCGGGCACGGGCGCGCTCAGCCCGGAGTTCGAGCAGCAGATGCAGTTGTTCGAGCTGCAGCGTCGTCTGCAGCACGAGAACCAGGTCTTCTCGACGCTCAGCAACGTGTCGAAGACCAATCACGAAACGCGCATGGCCGCCGTGCGCAACATGCGTCCGTGATCCGCGCGGAGCGCGCCGCCATGTCCGCTGAACTGGCTCGAAGCCTGGGCTTGGACTGCGACGAGTTCGCGCCGCTGCGCCTGCTCGCCGAGTGCGCCTACCAATGGTGCTTTCGAGGCGAGCTGGACCGCGCCGAAGCCATCTTCCGCGCGTTGCAACGCACCGCGTCGAACGACCCGCTGCCGTGGCTGGGTCAGGCCGAGGTGCTGAGCGCGAGACGCGAGTTCAGCGCGGCGGCGCAGAGCGCGGCTCAGGCGCGGCGTCGCAAGCACATCGACGCCTCGACGATGACCTTCTCGTACGTCCTGGAGGCCGACATCTGGACCTGCGCGGGCGACCTGGCGCAGGCCGGTGCGGCGCTCGACAAGGCGCGACAGCTCGACGCGCGCCATCCGGGGCTGCTCGCGGTCGAGCACAACCTCGAGCTGTTGCGCAAAGCGCAGACGCAGCGCAACGACGCCGCGGGCGCGCCGATCAGTTGACGGACGCGGTGAGCGTCGGCGGTCCGCGTCGACCCCAACACGTCGCACAGCGTTCCAGCGCACCCTCCCGCGCCTCGTCAGCACGAACTGGCCGCGATCGGTCCCGTCGACTCCATCGAACCCGCTCGGACTCGCACCCGCAGCACCGCCCCAACCAACCGCCAGGAACCCGCACCATGAGTGGAATCGAACGCATCGGGCCGTCAGGGCCGTCCGGGCCGCGTGGCGCCGCTCACACCGAGCGAACTCGCGCCGCGAGTTCCGCCGACGCCGCCTTCGAACTCCGCGGCGCGCAAACGCCTTCGACCGAGCCGAGCGGCGCGCCGATCGCCGACGCCGCCGTTCGTCTGCGAACGCTGATCGACGAGGGGCTCGATCGCGGGCTGGGCAAGGACGAGATCCTCGAACGCGTCGTCGCGAACGGAATCCAGCGTGGACTCGGACCCCTGGCCTCCCCTGAGCTCGAACAGAAGGTCGTGCGCGCGATCGAGCAGAACCCCGCCGCGCGCGAGCTCTTCGACCGGTTGTACGCGCGCGCCGTGCAGGCGCGCCGCTGACCTCGCACTCGCTCCACGGACGGCCCGCCATGCTCACTCCCGCGCTCACGACGACTCCGACGCCGCTCACGCAGCCCGTGCTCGCGCCGGGCAGCTCGCCCGCCGAGCCGCAGCCGACGGGTTTCGGCCGTGCGCTCGAGAACGCGCCGACCGGACTGGTGGAGCGTCTCGACGAGATTCAACGCCAACATCCGGGCGTCGTCGATCTCGGTGCGCGCGGCGCGGCGCTCCTCGAACTCGCCCGCGGCATCGCGCGCGGCGGCGTTCAACCCACGCACAGCGAGCTGTTCCTGCTCCAGTCCGAGCTCTCGCAGGTGCAGTTCGGTCTGGAGATGACGACCAAAGTGGTCGAGCACGCCACCAGCGGCGCGAAGACGGCGCTGCAGACGCAGATGTAGTTCACCGCGGCGCGCGTCCCGCGCTGCTCCGCACGGCCGATCACCCGCTCGCCAGCCATGACTCACCGCCGTTCAATCGCCCTCGTTGCGCTGTTGCTCGCGTTGGCGAGCTGCCAGCCGTCCACCGTCGAGCTCTACCACGCCGCGAGCGAGCGCGAAGCCGTGCGCATCCTCGACGTGCTCAACTCCAGCGGCGTGAGCAGCGCGCGCAAGGTCACGCCCAAGGACCTGCGCAAAGGCGCGTGGAGAGTGCTGGTCGCGCAACAGGATCTCGCGCTCGCGACTCGGCTGATCAACACGACGCCGGGAGTGCTCGGACGCCCTGACACGAACCTGGTGGAGGTCGTCAGCGGCTCGGGCTTCGCCAAGACGCCGGCGCAGGTGCAGTCGGTGCTCGATCTCGCGCAGTCGGAGCAGCTCGCGCGACAACTCGAAGTGCTGCCGCACGTGCTCCAGGCGAGCGTCACGCTCGACCGCGCCTCGAGCGTGCGCGGAATCGGAGCCGCGTCGACGGCGCAGCCGAGCGCCTCGGCCGTCGTGCTGGTCGAGCCCGGCTGGGATCCGGCCGGCGAAGCCGAGTTGCGCAAGACGCTGCGCTTCGGTGTGAGCGGACTCCAAGACGAGCACTTGAGCGTCACGGTGAGCCTCGCGCCGCCTCGCGAGAGCGTTCACGAAGCTGCGGAATCGTCGGACGTGGCCGCCATCGACCCCTCGGAGCGCTGGATCACGCTCGGGCTCGGACTGACGACCCTGGCGCTCGCGTTGCGTTGGTGGGCGAGCACGCGGCGCGCCGGCGAGAGCTCGACGAACGGCCCCGCGCCCGACACCGACGCACCCGCTCCGACCGTCGGCGGTCTCGCGCGACGCACGGCGTGAGTCGAGCCATGTCGACGAGCGCGGAGGTCGAACTCGCCAGCCTGCGGGCGTTGCTCGCGGGCGCCGGGACGCACGGACGCGCGCTCGCCGCGCTGCATCCGCGCGCGGGGGAGCTGCTCGATGCCGCACAAGGCTCTCCATCGCTGGAGGAGCTGTGGTGGCGCGAGCTCGAGCAACTCGAATGCGATGCGCACATCGCGTCGGCGCACCACGCGCCGTCGCGCACCAACGCGAACTACTACTTGCGCCGCCGCGACCTCGAGCGCTGGGGCCGCTGGCGAGCGGTCGCGGGCCGGCTCGATCGCACTTGGCGCTGCCTGCTCGAATGGCCCGCGGTGCGGGCGCGAGACGCGTGCATCCAACTGGCGCTGCGCGCGGTGGCGTCGGCCGCGGTCGACGTGCCGCGACACGAGCTCTCGCTCTGGCTGCGGCCTCTCGGAGCTCAACGCGCCCATGAGGTGCTCCAGCTCATGATCCACGGCCGTGCTCGTCTGCCCGAGCTCGCCTCGCAGGTCTCGCTGACGCTGGCGAGCCTGGCGCGCGAGCGACGCGGCGACAGCCTGCTCTCGGCGTTGGGCCGTCGCGTGCTCGCCGGGCGACTGCCTGTGAGCGCCGATCTCGCCGCCATCGAATCCGCCAGCGTCGGCGGCTCCGACCTGTTGCGCCTGTTGCGACTCGAAACGCCGCTGACGCTCGACTCGCCGGACGAGACGCGCGCCGTCGACGAGTGGATCGCGCAGCTCACGTGAGTTCGCGGGCGTCGCTCCCCTGGAGCGATCGAGCTGCCCCATGAACTCTCAACTGTCCGCCCCGACGTTTGCGCAAGCGCTCGAGTCCGAATCGTCGCCGAGGCCCGTGCGCGTCGTGCGGCCCGCAGCGGACGCGTGTGAGCCGCTGTACGCAGCGACGCGCGTGCTCAGCGGCGAGGCGTTCGCGCTCGAGCGCGGACTCGAACAGGCGCGCGACGAGTTGCGTTCGATGCACGAGTCCGCCAAGGCGCTGCGTGAGCGCACGGAGCGCGAGTGCGCGGCGATGCGGGAGGCGGCGCTGGAGCAGATCGAGTCGGAGAAGCGGCGCGCAGTCCAGGTTGCGCGGCAGGCGGCGACTCGCAAGTGGCGCGCGACGCTGCAAGCGCTCGAAAGTGAGATCGCTGCGCAGCGCGAGCGCTTCGAGCACGACGTGCTGGCCGCGTCGTACCGCTTCGCGCGCGCGATCCTGGACGTCGAGTTCGCCGCCAAGCCCGAGCGCATCGTCGAGCTGGTCGCCCGAGCCCTCGAGCGCGCGCGCCTTCACGGACGCATCGCGGTGCATCTCCACCCCGACGAGGCCCCGCTCGTGCGCGCGGCGGTCGAGCGTTTGCGCAGCGACGGCGGTGTTCGAGCGGAGATCAGCGTCCACCAGGACCGCAAGCTCAGCCTCCACGGTGTGCGCCTCGAGACGGAGATGGGGACCTACGACGCCTCGATCGAGGAGCAGTTCCGCCCGCTGCGCGAACACCTCGCTCAACGCCTGCGGCGCGGAGACGGCGCGTCGTGAAGCGTGAGCCCACTCGCACGCTCTCGGGCGCCGCGCTCGAGGACCTGATCGGCGTCGCGCGCGAAGGTCGCGTGACGCAACTGCGCGGCTCGGTGCTGCACGCCGCTCTGCCCGAGGCCTGCGTCGGCGAAGTCTGCCGCGTCATCCGACCCGACGGCGTCGCGGTGGAAGCGCAGGTCGTCGGCTTCGAGCGCGAGGCCGCGTTGCTCATGCCGCTCGGACCGATCAACTCCATCGCGGCGGGCGCGCGCGTGATTCCAGCGCCGACCTCGTCGAGCTTCCCGTGCGGCGCCGCCGTGTGGGGCCGCGTGCTCGACGCGCTGGGCGAGCCCATCGACGGACGAGGTCCGCTGCGCACGCACGAGCGCGCGCCGTTGATGGCCGAGCCGCCCGCGCCCATGCAGCGCGCGCGCATCGACAAGCCGCTCGCGACCGGCGTGCGCGCGATCGACGGGCTGCTGACGCTCGGCGTCGGCCAGCGCATCGGCGTGTTCGCCGCCGCGGGTGTCGGCAAGAGCACGCTGCTCGGAATGATCACGCGCAACGTCGAGGCCGACCACGTGGTCGTGGCTTTGATCGGCGAGCGCGGGCGCGAGGTGCGCGAGTTCGTCGAAGACAACCTCGGGCCGGAAGGTCTGGCGCGCGCGGCAGTCGTCGTCTCGACGGACGATCAGCCGGCGTTGATGCGCCTGCGCGCGGCGTGGGCGGCGACGGCGATCGCAGAAGCGGCGCGCGCTCGCGGCGAGCGCGTCGTGCTGCTCGTGGACTCGGTGACGCGCTTCGCGCGCGCGCTGCGCGAGGTCGGACTCGCCGCTGGTGAGCCGCCCGGTCGCCAGGGCTACCCCGGTTCTGTGTTCGCGACCCTGCCGCAGCTCTTCGAGCGCGCGGGCAACGACGCGCGCGGCTCGATCACGGCGCTCTACACCGTGCTCGTGGCGGGCGACGACCTCACCGAGCCCATCGCCGACGAGACCCTCAGCTTGCTCGACGGGCACATCGTGCTCTCGCGACGCCTCGCGGAGCAGCGCGTGCGACCCTCGATCGACGCCACGGCGAGCATCAGCCGGCTCGCGGGCGCCGTCATGGACCGCGAGCACGCGCGCGCGGCGGACGCGGCGCTCAAGGTGCTCGCGCTGCACCAGCACAACGAGGACAAGCTCAAGCTGGGGCTGTTCAAGCCCGCCGACGAGCGCGAACGCAAGCGCATCGCGGCGCACGCGAAGGCGCTCGAGTTCCTGGCGCAGCCCGCGCACGAGCGCAGCGAGTTCGCCGCGACGCGCGAGCGGCTCGTGCGCGAGTTCGGGCCGCTGGCGTGAAGCCATGGCCTCGTCGCCGTTTCGCTTCTCGCTCGAAACTCGACGCATCGTCGTCGTGGCGGCGCGCGACGCGACGCTGGGCGAGCTGGCGGAACTCGAGCGTGAGCGACGGCGCGCGCGCGCGGCGCTGCGAGATGCGCTGAGAAACCAGCGCAGCGTCGCGCAACGCTGGACTCGCGAGCTCGATGACCAGTTCCGCCGGCCGCTGGGCTCAGCCCAGGCCCTCGAATGGACCTGGAGCTGTCAGTACCTGGAGCAGTTGCGCGAGCTGCATGCGCAGTGCGAGCGCACGGCGCAGCGGCGACGCGAGCAACTGGCCCTGGTCGAGCTGAAGCTCGAGAACAAGCGCCAGGAGCTGTCCGAGCGGCAGCAACAAGCGGACGCCCTCGAGCGCGCGCGCGAGCGCGAGTGGGCGGCGCACCTGCGCGAGCAGGAACGCGCCGAGGAGCGGCGTCGCGACGACGACGCTCCGCTGCACTGGGCGCGAGCGAAGCGTGAATCTCAGGAGCGAGCATGACCAAGCCTGTTCGAACCACACCGAGCCACGAGCCCATGCGCCCTGCGCGAGCCGGGGCCGCGCGGCGCGGGGCTGACCCCGTCTCCGCGGGGTTCGGCGCGCTGTTCCTGCAGCGACCGAGCGCTCCAGCCGTTCGCACGCCGCCGCAGACAACCCAGTGTCCGCCTTTGCGTGCGGTTGAAGTGGCCGAGCTCGAACCGCGGCCCTCCGCTCTCGAGCGCGAGGCGCCTGTCGAACGCGTCCCCGAGTGCGTCGTCGCGCCGCAGGACTCGCGCGAACGTGAGCTGGCGCTCGTCGTTGCAGCGACAGCCCAACCTGACGCGCCGCTCGCTCAGCCGCTCGTCTTCCTGCACACGCTGTCGGAGGTCGTCGAGTTCGCGGCGCTGGTGAAGGACGCGCGCGGCGCGCACCACCTGCAACTCGGCGTGACGACGGCCGGCGCCGGGGCGCAGGCGAGCTACGACATCCAGCTCACGGCGCTCGGCGAGGGACGCATCGCGCTCAAGGTGCGAGGAGTCGGCGTCAAGGACCG
Organism: uncultured Planctomycetia bacterium; assembly: GCA_938003765.1. GTDB lineage: Bacteria > Planctomycetota > UBA1135 > UBA1135 > WYBT01. Next base: position 15,691 of record CALKYE010000008.1, on the reverse strand, counting down.
CGTCGCGCTCGAAGCGCAGCGCGAGCTGGTGCGACGACTGCGCGATCGCGGGCTCGAGGTGTTGGAAGACGACGAGACGCGCTGACTAGCGCGCGTGGGTCGTTCGCTCGCGCGCCCCTGAACGGCGCCAGCGGCGTCGCCGCCACCGCCGGTCATGCCCACACTCGCCACCCTCCAGCCCAACTCCGCGTCCGAACGCGGCAGCCTGTTCGAGCTGCTCCGAAGTCCCGTCGCCATGGATGCGTCGGGCCGCGCGCTGTCCGCGCTCGCGCACGAACGCGCCCGCGAGCTCAGTGCGAGCGTTGCGGCGCACCTCCGCGAGCTGTGCGCCAGCCCGATCGAGCTGCGGCTCGCTCCGCGCGTCGCCGCGCTTGCGCTGTTCGACGACGGCGGCGCGGTTGAGCTCGAGCTGGCCGGCGAACGCAGCCTGTGGATCGCCCTGGACGCTCGCGCGACGCGCGCGCTCGTCGACGCGCTCGCGCTGCGCCACCTCGGCCTGCGCGGCGTCGGCGAGTTGACTGGCGCCGAACGCGGCCTGCTCGAGTTCGCGGCGCTGAGCTGTCTCGATCGGTGCGCTGGCGGCGCGCGAGTTCGACGGTTCCTGTTCGGTCGAGAGCTCGGCCGCATCGCGCTCGACGCGAGCTTGTCCGCCGTTGAGTTCGATCTTCGGTGCGGAGCTGGCGGCGGCAGCGCGCGCGCACTGGTCAAGCTCGAGAGCGACGATCCGCCGCTGGTGCTGGAGTCGCAGCGAGCGCTCGACGAGCTCGACCTGCGCGTCGCGTTGCCGAGCGTGACGCTCTCTCGCGCGGAGCGAGACGCTCTGGTCAGCGGAGACGTGTTGTTGCTCGGAACCGAGCGCCTCGCCGGGTTCGCGACCCGGGTGGAGCTCGTGACGAGCGGCGGGTGGCGCGTTTGCGCGGCCGAGCTCGTCGGCGATTGCGCGTTGACGGTGTCGGTGCGCGTGGGAGCGCTCGACGCGCGCGTGCTGCACCGACGGGGCGGCGAGCGCGGTGGCGTGACGATCTCGCCGTTCATCGCGTCCAGACGGCTTGCGCGCGAGAGCTTCGAGCGTTGGCGCGCTGGCGATGAGCTCACGCTCGACAAGCGAGCGGTCGCCGCGCTGGACCTGGTGTGCAGCGACGGAATGCGCTGGACGGGGGAGTTCGTGCGCGTCGGCGGGGAGCTCGGCCTGCGCGTGTGCTCGTCGGTGAGCGCCCCCTTGGAGCCGGCGTGAACAATCACCTCGTTCGAGTCGGGCTCGGGGCCGTCGCTTTCGGCGCCGTTGGCGACAGCGCGCGCGCGGCGGCGCTTTCCATCGAGTCGACGCCGGCGCAGTTCGCACTCGGCGCCTCGCTGCTCAAGACGTCCCTGATTCTGGGGCTCGTGATCGTCGCGTTGGCGGTCGCGCTCCGACTGTTCGCGCGCTGGAACCGTGTCGTCGCTCGAGCGCGACCGTCCGCTCGGATCGAAGTGCTCGAATCAAAGCGGCTGGAGCCCAAGCGAACGCTGCACGTCGTGCGCGTCGAGGGCCAGCGCTGGTTGGTCGCGAGCTGCGAAGGCGGGATGAGCTTGACGGCGCTGCCGATCGAGTCGAGCGATCAGCGCGCCGCTGATGAACCCGAGCAAGCGTCGCGCGCGCCGCGCTTCGCCGAGCTGCTCACTCGGCGCGTTGTCGGAGGCCGCGCATGAGCGCTATGGGGTTGCTGGCTGTCGTTCAGTCGGGCGTCGAGAGCGCTCCGGCGTCGTCCGGGCCCGCGTCGGCGAACCTGCTCGTGTGGGTCGCGCTTCTCGCCGCGATGGCGCTGGCGCCGTTCCTCCTCGCCATGGCGACCTCGTTCGCCAAGCTCGTCATCGTCGGCGGAATCCTGCGCCAGGCGCTCGGCACGCCGCAGATTCCGCCGACCTCGGTGATCACCGGACTCGCGTTGGTGCTCAGCGCGCTGATCATGTCGAGGCCGGCGCTCGAGTGCTGGAACGCGTGGAGCGAGCAGCGCGCGGAGCGTGAGCGAACGCAAGGCGCCGCGCTCGAGCCTGCGGAGCTGCTCGAACTCGCGCAGAGCGCCGTGCTGCCGCGCGTCGAGGCGTTTCTCGTCGCCAACAGCTCGGACGCCAACGTGCAGCTCTTCCGCGGTCTGCGCGACGAGCTCTGGGCCGGCCTGCCGCCCGCGGACCAGCTCGCCCATCCGGCGCTCGAGTTGATCACCGTGCGCATGCCGGCCTTCGTGCTCACCGAGCTCACCGAGGCCTTCCAGATCGGCTTCCTGATCTTCGTGCCGTTCCTGATCCTCGACCTGGTCGTGAGCAACCTGCTGCTGGCGATGAACATGCACATGCTCTCGCCGCAGACGGTGGCGATGCCGCTCAAGCTCCTGCTGTTCGTGCTCTCCGACGGTTGGACGCTGATCTTCCAGGGCATCGTGCGCAACTACGTCGCCTGAGGACTCGCCGTGGACCAATCGCAAGTGCTTCACATCGTCGAGCAGGCGCTGTGGCTGACGGTGCTGCTCAGCGCGCCGGTCGTGCTCGCGGCGCTGGCGGTCGGCCTGGTCGTGAGCCTGTTCCAGGCGGCGACGCAGATCCAAGAGCAGACGCTCTCGATCGCGCCCAAGATCATCGTCGTCTACGCGACCCTCGCGGCGCTCGGCGCGTGGGCCTTGCCCGAGCTGGTGCAGTACACGCGTGAGCTGCTGAACTGCATCGCGCACGTTCGCGGTTGAGCGGAGCGCTGCGGGTGGACGCGACGCTCGAGGAGCTGCTGAACTGGCTCTCGCAGGCCGGGCTGGAGCGCTTGACGCAGCTCTTCGTGCTCGTGGCGGCGAGACTCGCTCCCATCGTCGTGCTCAGCCCGGCGTTCGGGGGCGAAGCGTTGCCCCAACGACTGCGCGTGGCGCTGATCGTCGGGCTGGCGGCCGGCTTCGGTCTCGCGCTCGAGCCGCGCTTCGATCGCGTCGACTTCGCGCGACTGGTCGCGCTCCTCGGCAAGGAACTGCTGGTCGGCGGCTCGATCGCGCTGCTCGTGCGGCTGAGCTTCGACCTCGTCGCCGCGTGCGGCGCGCTGATCGACCTGGGCCGCGGCGCCGCTCTCGCGAGCGTGCTCGACCCGCTGTCGCGCCAGCAATCGTCGGCCCTGGCGCAGTTCCTCGTGCTGACCTTCACCGCGCTGTACTTCACGATCGGCGCGCACTCCTGGGTGCTCGGAGCCGTCGCGCGATCGCTCGCGGCGTATCCGCTCGACGAGCTTGCTCCGCCGCAACTCCTCGGCGATGGCGCGGTGACTGCGTGGATCGCGCTGGCGGGCGAGCTGCTCGAGGCGGCCTTGACGCTCTCCGCTCCCGTCCTCGCGATCGTGTTCCTGCTCGACGGCGCGCTCGGCCTCGCGCAGCGTCTCGCCCCGAGCGTGCAGGTGTTCTTCCTCGGCGCGACCGTGAAGGGTCTCGTCGGCGTGGCCGTGCTGCTCGCGTGCGCCGTCGCGTTGTTCGACGCGTTCGCCGCGCGCACGGCGACGTTGCTCGACGGCTTTGCGCGCTAGCGCGGGGCCTTGGGCTTGGGCGCGAGCGTCGGACGCACGCGAGCGAAAATGAACTCCGCTTCGCCCGGGCGCGTCAACGTGAGTTGGTCTTCGTTCACGAGCACCTCGTACTCGCGCTGGGTTCCCGGCGGTTCCCATTCGTCCGCGCCGCTGAAGTTGCTCACCGCCATGGCGGTGTGGATGACGACCTTGAGCCGGGTGAGGTCGTAGGTCCACTTGTACGTGCCGGCGCTGAAGCCCTCGATGAACGTGCCCTGCAGAGCGCCCGTCGGGGCGAGCACGCGCACCTGCATCGAGAGGTGTTCCGCCGCGACGAGCATGACGCCCTGGCACATCTCGCCTTCGTACGTCGCCGCGGATCGCCGCACGCTCACCAGGCGCCACGTGCCCACCATCCCCTCGCGGATTCGCTCGGCCTCCTCTTCGGTGCCCCAGGGCCACTTGCGCTTGCCCTCGTCCGGTTTGGCGTCTGCGGGCTTGTCCTGCGGCGGCGCCTGGATCAGGGAGCGCACGGGTGCGAACGAGATCGAAGCGGCTGCAACGGCGGCGATGAGCGCGAGTTTCATGGCGAGAGCAGACTGTACGCGGCCCGCTCGGTAAGCAACGCGAAACGGGGCTCGCACGCGTCACAGAGCGCGCGTAACGCGCGCCCGATCGCAGCATCGCAGCCGCCCCTCGGGTTCCGCGAAGGCGCGCGCCGTACCATGTTCCGGCCCTACGGGCGCCGACCGATCCCGCCTCCTCACGATTCATGCTCAACACTCTCTCGTTGCTGGTGCTTTGGCTCGCCGCGCTCGTCCCCGCGCCGCAGTCCAAGGCCAAACTCGAGTTCCATGCACGCGTCGAGGGCGCCGACGTTCGCGCCGTTGTCCGAGTGAAGGTTTCGCCGGGCTGGCACCTGTATGCGCCGGTGCTCGGCACGCCGAACGTGGCGGGCATCGCCGCGACGCTGGACCTGGACGGCGAGGGCGTTCAGTGGGGCGAGCCGCGCTGGCCGGCGTGGAAGACGCACGAGCAGGAGTACGGGCTCGACACCAAGCCGGCGACGGCGAACGTGTACTACGGCACGGTGCTGGTGCGCGTGGCGGGCCGTCTGGAGGAGGGCGCGACGCTCGATGGCGCGAGCGTGCGGCTGCGCGGCCAGACCTGCGAGGAGAACGGGCAGTGCATCCAGGTCGACGAGCTCGCCACCGTGCAGTCGCCGGGCGCCGACACGCTGTTCGCGGACTTCCCGGCGGACTTGATCTACGCGCCGCCGAGCGCGGCCTCCGGCGCCGGCGACACCGAAGAGACTTCGAGCGCCGACGGGTTCGAGCCGTTCGAGGATCCCGAGGCCAAGGCCCGGGCGCAGTTGTTCACGCGTTCGGTCGGCGACGAGGCGCAGGCGCTGATCCGCATCGACATCGACGACGAGTGGCACCTCTACCACGAGGACCTGGGCAAGCCCGATGCGGCGGGCCAGCCGACGATCATCGAGTTGGAGGCGCCGGGTGTGGAGTGGGGCCGAGTGCAGTGGCCCAAGCCCCACGAGGCGCCGCAGGAGTACGGACTCGAAGGCGAGCCGACGACGATCCTCCAGCACGATGGCGAACTGCTGCTGTTCGCGCGTGGCGTGCTGGGCAAGGACGCCGACCTCTCCAAGGCGCGCGTGACGATCACCGGCCAGACCTGCGACGCGAACATGTGCCTGCAGTTCAAGGCCGCGGTGCAAACACAGGGCGCCGGCGACGCGGCGATGTTCGAGCGCGCCAAGAGCTCGGTCGTGGCGGTGACGAGCGCTGGTGACGGCTCGGGGCTGGTCGAGGGCGAGAGCGATCTGGACGGCGCTGGAATGCTCGAGTTCATCGGGCTGGCCGTGTTCGGCGGACTGCTCGCGCTCCTGATGCCGTGCACGTACCCGATGATCCCGATCACGATCTCGTTCTTCACCAAGCAGGCCGCAGTCCAGGGCGGCTCGCGCTGGACGCTGTCGCTCGTCTACGGCGTCGGCATCGTGCTGATGTTCATCCTGATCGGGCTGATCGCAGGCGCGTCGGTCATCAAGTTCGCCACGCATCCGGTCACGAACCTCTTGTTCGCCGCGGTCTTCGTGGTGTTCGGCCTCTCGCTGATGGGCCTGTTCAACCTCCAGCCGCCCGAGTTCCTCATGGGCATGGCCGGGCGAGCCCGCTCGACCGGCGGATTGCTCGGCGTGTTCATGATGGGGGCCACGCTGGTGATCACTTCGTTCACCTGCACGGTCCCGATCGTCGGCGCGATCCTCCCGGTGGCGGCGGGCTTCGGCGGCGAAGTCGACTACGCGCGCGTCGTGATCGGCATGGGCGCGTTCGGGCTGACGATGGCGACGCCCTTCGTGTTGCTGTCGCTCGTGCCCGGGAAGCTGAGCGCCATGCCGCGCAGCGGCGAGTGGATGAACACGCTCAAGATCACGCTGGGCTTCGTCGAAGTCGCGGCCGCGCTGAAGTTCGTGTCGAACGCCGACGTCGTGCTCGGGTGGAAGGCCCTGCCGATGGAGCTGTTCCTCGTGCTGTGGTTCGGCATCTTCACGATCGTCGCGATCTATCTGCTCGGGATGATCCGCTACAAGGGCGAGAGCGGCGAGATCGGCGGCGGCCGGCTCGTTTCGGGCACGGTCTCGTTCCTGTTCGCCATCTACTGCCTCTACGGCGCCTCCGGCGCTTCGCTCGACTTCGCAATGACGGCGCTCGCTCCGCCGTACTCCGCCTTCGAGCACCTGCGCAGCGGCGAGAACGTGAGCTCCGCGGCGTCGCGCACGCATCGCATCGTCATCGACAACCTCGAGCAGGCGGCCGAGGTCGCGCGCAACGAGGACAAGCTGCTGCTGGTCAACTTCACCGGCCATTCCTGAGTGAATTGCCGCGTGATGGAAAACAAGATTTTCCGTCTCCCCACGGTCGGTGGGGTCCTCAGAGAGAAGTTCGTCGAAGCGCGACTGCACAACGACGACCACAGCCACCCCGAGGTCATCGAGTACGTCAACAAGCTCCAGGACGAGCTCGCCAAGACCCGCGGTACGCCCTACTACTTAGTCATCGATCCGAAGACCGAGCAGAAGCTGGGCGTGTTCCCCAAGCCCGACATGGGCGGCGAACAGTTCCTGCAGTTCCTCCAGCGCTACGTGCACTGAGCCGCCTGGCCGCGGCGGAACGGCCCTCAAGGAGGAGGGCCCCGTTGCCGAAAACGTTTCTCGCCGCTCCGGCTCCGTCGTCGCCACTTTCGGCAGCGTCAACCCTCCGCGTGCGGCAGCGCGATGACTCAAGTGCTGGATGAACTGCTCGAGGAGATCAAGAGCGTCGAACCGCTGCCGCAGGTCGCCACGCGAGTGATGCAGCTCGCTGCGCGCGAGGACGTCGTCCCGCGCGACCTGGTCGAGGTGATCCAGACCGACGCCGGCGTCACGGCCAAGGTGCTCAAGCTGTGCAACTCGGCGCTGTACGGCTTCAAGCGCGAGATCGCGTCGCTGCCCGAGGCCGGAAACCTGCTCGGCACCTCGACGCTGGTGAACCTCGTGCTGACCTCGTGCGCGGGCCGCTACTTCCGCAACTACGGCTTCGCCGACCCCGAGGCGACCTTGAAGCTGTGGGAGCAGTCGATCGCGACGGCGTTCGCAGCGAACTGGGTCGCGTCGCGCACGCGCGTGGTCGACCGCAACCGCGCCTACACGGTCGGTCTGCTCGAGAACATCGGCAAGTTGGTGCTGTGCCGCTTCGCGCACGAGCAGGAAGAGCAGCTCCGCCAAGCGCTGGCGAACGGCAAGACCCTGCTGGAGGCCGAGCACGACGTCTTCGGCATGGACCACGCCGAAGTGGGCGCGCGCCTCGCGGACAAGTGGGACTTCCCCGAGCTGTTGTGCGACGCCATCCGCTTCCACCACCACCCGCAGATTGCGCAGATCGACGTCGCGATGGCCGAGGTCGGTCACGTGGCGGAGATGTTCGTGCACCTGCTCAAGGTGGGGGTCACACACGGCGAGCCGCCGTACGACTGGAACAGTCAGGCGCTCACGCGCTGCGACATCGACGAGTCCCGGCTCGACGAGCTGGGGGCGACGTTGCGCGCAGAGCTCGACAAGGCGCGCCGCATCCTCGAGCTGACCTGAGCGCCCTGCGCGCTCAGCGCGATTCGAGTTCGAGCAGGCGCTGCTTGCGCCACAGTCCGCCCGCGTAGCCGCCGAGCCCGCCATCCGCGGCGATCACGCGGTGGCAGGGAATCACGATGGCGATGCGATTGCGGCCGTTCGCGCCGGCGACGGCGCGCGTGGCGCTGGGGCGGCCGATCGCAGTCGCCAACTGCGCGTAGGACACCGTCGCGCCGAACGGGATGCGGCGGAGCTGGGCCCAGACCTGCTGCTCGAACGGCGTGCCCGGCGCGAACAGCGTCGTCGTGAACTCGCGGAGCTCGCCGGCGAAGTAGCGCTCGAGTTCGCGCGCGCCGCGGTCGAGCAGCGGGTGCGAACCGAGCGACAACCCCGGCCCGAGCGTCTTGCGGATCGCGGCCAACTGTCCAGCGAGCGCGTCGCGGTCGAGGAACTCCAGCAGGCACAGCCCGTCGTCGCACGCGCCGAGCAGCACGTCTCCCACGGGCGTGACGAGTCGCCGCAGTCGCAGAACGCGCACGTCGTCGCCCAGTCGCGTCGGGCTGTCGCCCAGCGCGCGTCGGAAGGCGTCGCGAAAGCCGCTCTCCGAGTCGAAGCCCGCCGTGGCGGCGGCCTCGCCGACGCTCGCGCCCGAGCGCAAGCCGTCGATCGAAGCGCCCAACCGCAACGAGTGTTGGAACGAGTGGAAGCTCATGCCGAGATGCTCCTGGAACCATCGAGCGGCGCGCGCGGGGTGAGCGCCGACGGCTGACATCTGGCGTGCGGTGAGCGGCGCGCCGGATCGCTCGAGCTGCGCGAGCAACGCGCCGACCCACGCGGGCGCGGCGCCGACGCGCTCGAGCGGATGGCAGCGCTTGCACGGACGGAATCCGGCCGCGAGCGCTGCGTCGCTCGACGCGTAGAAAGACACGTTCTCGCGCCGCGGCAGACGCGCTCCGCAGCTCGGCCGACAGAACACACCCGTCGTGCGCACGCCGAAGTAGAACGCGCCGTCGAGCTCGCGGCGGCGGCGCACCAGCGCCTCGAACAGGGAGGACTCGTCGAGCTGCATCGAGTGCGCAAGTGTGGGGGAGCGCGTCGAGCGGCGCCACCGAAGCATCGACGCCGAATTCGGATTGCAGCGTTGGTATCCTTCGCGGCTCCACCCCGCATCCGGAGCAACTCAACATGGGCAAGAAGAACGAAACGCGCGTCAAGTCGGCCTCCAACCTCGACGTCAAGAAGACCGTCAAGTTGCTCAACCGCATCCTCGAGATGGAGCTGGCGGGAGTCGTCCGCTACACGCACTACTCGATGATGGTGTACGGCTACCACCGCATCCCGATCGTCGGTTGGCTGCGCGCGCAGGCCCAGGAGTCGCTCGCGCACGCGCATCAGGCGGGCGAGTACGTCACGCACCTGGGTGAGCACCCGTCGCTGGGCATCGGGCCGTTGCTCGAGACCGAGCAGCACGAGATCGGCGACATCCTGCGCGAGTCGCTCGAGCACGAGAGCCGCACGTTCGACCTCTACCGCGAACTGCTCGACCTGGTCGAAGGCCGCTCGGTGATGCTCGAGGAGTACTGCCGCGAGATGCTGCGCCTCGAAGAGCAGCACCAGGGCGAGGTCGACAAGATGCTGCGCAAGCCCGGCGACATCGGGAAGTTCGTGCGCTGAGTCACAGGTCGCTCGCGCGACGAGCGCGAGCTACTCCAACCGTCGCCAACGCCTCAGGCCCGTCATCCACAGGTACGGTCGATCCACGAACGCCAGGTGGAAGTTCGCCACGAGCCATCCGACCGTGGCGAACAGCACCTTGAGCAGGAACGCTTGGCCGGCCTTGGTCGGCCGCAGCCAGCGGGCGAGGGGCACGGCCACTGCGATCAGCGTCATGAGGACCCACAGCGCGATCGCTTCGTAGGTGAACGCGCCGAGGTTCACCTCGGGCGTCTGCAAGGCGCGACTGTTCCAAAGCCAGATCGAACCGGCCAACGCTGCGACGCCGACGATCGAGGCGCTGACCCTCGCCAGCATCGGCGATACGAGCCACAGCTTGCCGACCGACGAGGCGCCGGCGGCGAGCTGTCGGCCCAGTTCAGCGCGACGCAGGTCGCCGGAGCCGTCGGGCAAGCTCATCACCCGCTCCAGATCGGCGTCGAGGAAGGTCCACTTGCCGCGCGGCGCGTGGATGTCGAAGTCGCCCCACTGGCCCGGTCGCCCTTCCTTGCGGCGCTTGGCGTCGAGCTTCTGCAGCTCGCGTTCGATCATGCGATAGCCGCTGACCATCAGCGCGAAGGACTCCACCTCGCCGAACGAGTCCAGGTCCGTGCGGATCGCCGAGAGTTGGCGTTGGACGCCCTTGTCGATGCCGTACCCGGTCGCGCAGTGCGGTTGCTTCAGCGGTTTGGAGGGATTGTCGCAGTCGACCCAGTCCAGCGCCGGCGCGTCGAGGTCCTTGCGCAGATGGACGAAGCACGCGCCCTGCAGCGCGCGGTTCTCGACGGCGGCGTGAAGGCTGGCGTACTCAGCCTCGCGCACGCGGCTGGTGATGATCCCGAACGAGCGCAAGGGCACGGCGAGCGCGCCCGCGCCCGGCCGCGGCTCTTCGTTCATCTGCCCCGAGGCGTCGCTGCACAGGATCAGCGAGAAGCCCTGATCGACGAGCGTGCGCAGTCCGAGGTTGTCGTACACGCCTCCGTCGACCAGCCGCACGAACCGTCCGGGGTAGAGCCCACGCAGCTCGAGCGGTTCGAACAGGCCGGGCACGCAAGCCGATGCGGCGACGGCCTGCCCGAGCGAGATCTCTTTCAGGTGCGCGGAGGGCTTCGACCACGGCAAGCGCTTGTGCAGCGGCGCCTGGTCGTACCAGAGGCGTCGGTGGCGCGGGTTGGCGCCGATCTCTTCGTCGACCAGTCCGGGCGGCTCGCCCATCGTGCGAGCGGTGAACTGCCAACTGTGGCCCGAGTTCAGGCTGGTCGCGTTGAGCAGCAGCATCGGAACTCGCGCGTTGCGTCGCCAGTTGTCCTCCTTGAGGTTGAATCCGGAGGCGCCGTTCGCAGCTCGCGCCTCGCGAGGTTTGATCAACAGATCGCGCATGCGCAGGCTCCCGAGCGGCTTCGCGTCGGGGCCGACTCGCGAGTACAGGTGGCGCTCGTAGAGCTCGCCGATACGCGCGCTGCGCGTGTAGCCGACGAACGGCAGGAGCATCTTCGACGTCTTGAGCCAGTTCGAGATGACGCGCGTGCGCAGGTTCTTCTGCACGCCGCTCAGGAAGCGCTCCTGCACGCGCGCGACGATCGCGACGTAGTCCTCGCGCGTGATGTCGAAGTCCGGCTTGCTCTCGAGCAGGTGCTTCACCTCGAGGTAGTACAGCGCGCCGACGATCGAGCCGCCCGAGACCGTCGAGAGCGCCTCGACCGAGCGGAGCGCGTCGACGTCCGCCAGACGCGCGAGCACGCCGATGTGGAACAGCGACGCACGGAACCCGCCGCCGGACAGCGCCAGTCCCACGCGCCCTCGGGCGCAGTTGAGCGCCGCTGCGAGCTCGCGCCGATCGACGGGCGTGTCGGGCGTCTCGCCGAGGAGCGGCTCCAACGCGCGCCACGGCGCCCAACGCGGATCGTCCTCGTTGTCGCCTTGGTCGCCCGGCTCGGGTGTCGCGACGCCGCGCAGCCGTGCGATGCGCACGAACTGCTTGAACGTGACTTGGAGCTGCGTGGGCGTGAGGCCCGCGCCGTCGTTCGAAGCGCGAGCGGCGTGGATGCCACGCACGAGGAGCTCTCTCGTCCGCGTGTAGTTCTCGAGGCCGAACTCGACCTCCGCGAGGGTCAAGTAGCTCCAGTGATCCGCCTTCTGCGGAGAGTTGGCCAGGAGTTCGTCGAGCGCCGCCTTCAGCGCCGCGCGAAGCCGTGCGAGCTCGCCTTCGATGCGCGCGAGTTCGGGTGTCGCGACGCGCGGAGCGTCAGCCGCGCGGTCGCGCGCGAACACGTGACGTTCGCGCGACGCGAGCGCTTCGAGCGCGAAGACCGTGTTGACTCCGCACCACGAGCCGTCCGGGCCGGGCGCGAGCTCCCAACCGCGGCGGTAGTAGTCGAGCGAGCGCTGCAGCGGATCGAGCTGGCCGCTGATCTCCCACATGCGCTTGTAGATGGCGCCCGCCAGCCCGAGCGTCTCGACGCGAGACGCCGTCGCGGAGGCATCCGCGAGCGCCGGCCGAAGCTCGTCGAGTCCGATCGAGCGCAACAGCTCGAGCGCTTCGGCGAAGCGCTTGGCCGGCAACAGGTCTTCGTCGCGATACGTGTTCCGCGCCAGGCGTTGCACGACGCGCACGTCGTTGGGCGTTCGCTCGTGCAGTTGGGTCAGCAGCTCGCGCGCTTCGCGGTACTTGGCCTGGCGCTCGAACTCCATCGCGCGCTGGAAGGGAACGTCGTCGGGCGAGCTGGGTTGTTCCATGTCGGGCCCCGCGCTCTCGTCACGACAGGACTCCACGCGAGGCCGGCGACGGTACGACTTTCGGCCTCCGCCCCACAACAACGCGTTGGCGCCGCGCCGCACGGCTGCGGCGGACTCGAACGTTCAGATAGGACCGCCCTCGCCCATCGCGCACGACGAGCATCTCGGCGCTGTTGGGGGCGCACGCTGCTCGGGGGACTTCAAACTGTTCGCGCGCGTCGGCTCAGGGAGTGGAGGCTCGGTGGCCTGCTCGAGATGAGAGACGCGCTTCGCTCGATGATGGGGTCTGTGAGATGCGCAATGAGGCGACGAAGGCGTCAGCAACTAGGACGCGTCAGTCCGCGCACAGCCACAAGGCGGCGCATCGGGTTTCGCGCCCCCGAACGGCGCGCAACTCTCGAACGCGCTCGAGTGCGAGATCGGGCCGTGATGCGTGCTACTGCGTGAAGAGCACTTCGACGGCGCTCGACGTGCTCGGGCCCGAAGCGAACGCAGCTCTCGACGCCTGGCCGAGCGCTGCGCGACCTTCGACGCGCCGCGAGAGCGATGCTTGCTCTGCGGAGCCGAACTCGCAGGAGAGGTTGGGTGAGCGCGTGCGTCAGAGGCCGACTTCGAACGCCAGTCCGTTCGAAAGACTCGAACCTTTCGACGACTGCGGGTCGCGGAACCAGGCCTGCATGTAGACCTGGGCGCCCACCGCGGGCGCGCCGTACGGGTGCTCGAACATCCACGCGTTGAAGTCGAGCGAGAAGTTCCCGTCGCACGCGCCCGGCGTTCCTCCGCTCGACTGGAGCGACGTGCGAGCGCTAACGGCCGACACGCACAGGAAGCTCGTGCCGCTGCCCCAGGGCGCGGCGTGAGGCAAGCCGCCGAAGAAGAACAGTCCCGTGCGGCCGCCGTCCACGGCGGCGCCGACCACGTCGAAACCGTCGCTCGCGCCGCGGCGCGGTTCTCCGGACGAGGACAGCGTGACGCTGCAACCATTGCTGGTCGTTCCCGCCGTGCAGTAGCTCGACGGCGCGGGCACGCTTCCGTTCCCCCAGCGCGCGAGATTGGTGGAGGAGAAGCCGATGCAGGTGAACTCGCCGCCTGGGTAGAGCGCCGCTCGAGTGGAGCGACCGTCGTCGAACTCGGCGAGCGCGTCGACCTGGCCATTGACGCCTTGGCGCAGCGCGACGAGCTGCGAGCCCTCCAGACGTCCGAGCCCCAAGACCGGGGTCGAGAACCAGCCGCCGACGTACAGATGCGGACCTGCGCCCTCGTCGAACACGGTCAACGCGCGCACGCGCTGATTGAGCGACGAACCGGCCACGGCGCTCCAAGCGCCGCCCCGCCACTTCGCGAGGTGATTGACCAGGATTCCGTCGGCGAACTTCAGGAGACCGCCCGCGTAGAGCGTCGGGCCGCTCCCGTCGTCGAAGGAGCACAGGTCCCAAACCGTGTCGTCGACGCCGCCGCCGAGTCCCTCCCAGGCGCTGCCCGTCCAACGTGCGATGCGCGAGAGCGAGGTCGCACCCGATGCCGTGAACGAGCCGCCCGCGTACAGCCGCGCTCCACCGCCATCGTCGTGGACGGCGAGCGCACGCACTCCGCCCGTGAGGCCGGCGCCGAAGGCGGACCAGCTCGAGCCGTTCCAGCGCGCGACTCCGCGCGCCGCGACGCCGCCGGCCGTCATGAAGTTTCCGCCGACGCACAGCTCGGGTCCGGCGCCAGCGTCGAACACGACCGTGTCGTAGACCTGACCAGGGATCCCCGATCCCAGCACGCTCCACGTCGCGCCGTTCCAACTCGCGATGGCCGCCGCGGGAGATCCGCCAGCGGAGGTGAACGCACCGCCCGCGAACAGCCGGGCGCCGCCGCCGTCGTCGTACGTCTCGAGTGCGTTGACATTGCCGTTGAGGCCTTGCCCCAACTGCGACCAGCTCGCGCCGCTCCAGCGCGCGATGCGACTAGCCGCCAGGTCGCCCACGGCGGTGAACTCACCAGCGGCGTACAGCGCACTGCCAGCGCCGTCGTCGTACACCTCCAGCGCCAGCACCGTGGCGTTCGGTGGCGAGCCGGGCTCGGCGACCGGCGCCCAGCCGGAGGTGTCCCATGTGAGCGCGTTCCGCGCGTAGTCGCTGGGGCTGTTGGGCGGCGCCGCTGCCACGCTGCACTCGCCTCCGACGAGCAGCTTGCGTCCGCCGTGAGACCCGAAGTCGACGTGATCGATCACCCTCACTCGACCGGAGATGCCGGTCAAGGTCGACCAACTCGAGCCGTTCCAGCGAATGACGGGATCGGCCGGCGGCATCGAGCCGATGTCGTAGAAGCCGACGTAGAGCTGCTCGCCGCCGCCATCGTCGAAGACGTCGAGCCCCCTCACCGGCCAGCCGACTCCACCGCCGACCGGCTGCCAACTCGCGCCGTCCCACGCCGCCAGGTAGTTGTGCGGTGCGCCGCTGGCCAGATTGAACGAACCGCCCGCGATCAGCCGCTCGCCGCTGCCGTCGTCGTAGAGCTCGAAGCTCGCCACCGAACCCGGCTCTCCGCCGAGACCGCTGCCGACGGGTTGCCAACCCGTTCCATCCCACCTCGCGACACTGTTCACGACGGTCGCGCCCGACAACGTGAAGCGCCCGCCCACGTAGAGCTTTGGACCGCTCCCGTCATCGTGCACGGCCAGCGCGTTGCAGGCGCCGTTCAGACCCGCACCCAGACTGCTCCACTCGCTCCCGTCCCAGCGCGCAACATTCAGCGCGGGCATGCCCCCGGCGATGGTGAAGACGCCCGCCACGTACAGAGCTGGACCGCTGCCGTCATCGAAGGTCTCGAGCGCGGACACACTGCCATTCACGCCCTCACCGAACGCTCCCTGGACTGCTGACCACGCACCGGAGCTCCAGCGCGCCAAGCGGCTCGCCGGCGGGCTCCCTGCCGCGTCGAAGTCCCCGCCGACGTACAGATCTCCCTGGAAGAACTCGACCGCGTTGGCGCCTCCGAACGACGAGTTGAGTCCGTCGCCCAGCGCGCTCCAGGCGATTCCGTCCCAGCGTGCGATTCGCGCCGCGCGCACGCCGCCGATCGCAGTGAATGCGCCGGCCGCGTACACCAGCTGTCCCGCGCCGGAGGGGTCATCGGTCACGGCGAACGCACTGATCGGATGCGTCGGAGAGCCGCTGCCGAAACCGGATTTCCAATCGAAGTCCTGCGCTCTCGAGACTCCCGCGCATCCGATGACTCCCGCGATCAACAACGCTGAGCGGTGAAGCAAGCGCGTCGGGAGAGGTCGAGGCGATTGGGAGGTGTCCGTCATGGAACTCTCGTGTTGCGCAAGTCTGGGTGTGCGAGCCCGCGGATAAGAACCTCGAGCGGAGGGCCTCCGCCGGAGATGGTCGTCGTCGACCGCAAGAAGGAGGCTCGCCGCGTGTCGCCGATCCGTCAAGGAGCCAATGAGCGCAGCGCGGTTCTTGGAGCCCGTTGAAGAAGTCATTCGGCGCACTTCCGCGCCCAAGCGCGCCGAGAGCTTGGTTCGCGCACTTCGGACGCGAGCGAGCGCCTGCTCGACGACGCGCGTTGCAGGTCAGCGACGTGCCCTGCGGGTGCGTGCGTGCAGCTCAGGCGAAGTCGAGCTG
>CALKYE010000007.1 GCA_938003765.1 uncultured Planctomycetia bacterium | reverse complement strand
GAGAACAACATCGACTGGAACATCTCGCGCGACCGCTACTGGGGCACGCCGCTGCCGTTCTGGGTGTGCGACTCGTGCGGCCACGAGCTCGCGGTCCGCGGCGCCGAGCACCTCCGCGAGCTGTGCAAGTCGCACGGACTCGCCGCGGGCCAGTACGGCGATGAAACGAGTTCCCAACTGTTCGTGCGAGGCGGTTCCACGGACGAGTTCGATCCTCACCGGCCTTGGATCGACCGCACGCAGCTGAAGTGTCCGACGTGCAGCGGCGTGATGCGCCGCACGCCGGCGGTGCTCGACTGCTGGTTCGACTCGGGCGCGATGCCGTACGCGCAGCACGGCTGGCCCCACGTCGCCGGCAGCCAGGCGAAGCTCGGCGAGCAGTTCCCCGCCTCGTTCATCTGCGAGGGCCTCGATCAGACGCGCGGCTGGTTCTACACGCTGCACGCGATCGGGGCGTTCATGACGCAGGAGTTCCCCGAGCTCGGTCAGGGCCCCGCGTACGGCATCTGCCTCGTCAACGGCCTCGTGCTCGACAAGGACGGGGTCAAGATGAGCAAGCGCCTGGGCAACATCGTGGACCCCTGGGCCGCGATTCGAGAGCACGGCGCCGATGCGGTGCGCTGGTACCTCGTCGCGAGCGCGGCGCCCTGGCTTCCCAAGCGCTTCGACTCCAAGGCGCTCGTCGAGGTGCAGCGCGGCTTCTTCGGAACGCTGACCAACTCGTTCCGCTTCTACCAGGAGTACGCGCGCATCGATCGCTTCGATCCGCGCGACGCGGGCATCCCGGCGCGTGCGCAGAGGCCGCTGATCGACCGTTGGTTGCTCTCGCGCGCGCAGTCGATGCTCGGCGAAGTGCGGCGCCGCATGGACGGCTACGACCTCGCGGGGGCCGCGCGCTCGATCGAGGAGTTCGTCGTCGACGAGCTCTCGAACTGGTACATCCGGCGCAACCGCAGACGGCTTTGGAAGGGCGAGCAAGGGCCGGACAAGCTGGCTGCGTTCGCGACGTTGCACGATGCGTTGAGCGTCGTCGCGCTCTGCATGGCGCCGCTGGCGCCGTTCCTCGCCGAGATGCTGTGGTCGCGCCTCGCGCCCGGCGCGGGCTCGGTCCACGCTCAGCTCCTGCCCGAGCAGGATGCAAGCCAACTCGAACCGCAGCTCGAGACGAGCATGCAACTCGTGCAACGCGTCGTCGTGATGGGGCGCGCGCTGCGCGAACGGGCGCAGCTCAAGGTCCGCCAGCCGTTGCGCGCGCTGCACGTGCGCGCGAGCGATGCGAGCTCGCTCGAGCTGCTGCGCACGGCGTTCGCCAGCGAGCTGATCCTCGACGAACTCAACATCAAGGCCTGGGGCAGCCTGGCCGCGGACGACGGCGAGGTGGCGCAGCTGGTGGGCAAGGCGAACTTCCGCACGCTCGGCAAGCGCCTCGGCTCGCGGATGAAGGCCGCCGCGGCCCAGATCGAGCGGCTGACTCGCGAGCAACTCGCGCGGCTGCGCGCCGGGGGAACGGTGACGATCGACGTCGATGGCGAGCCGATCGAGCTTCTGCCGGACGACGTGTTGATCCAGGTGCAGACCGCGGCGAGCTTCGACGTCGAGGCCGATGGGCGGCTGATCGTCTGGCTCGACACGGAGTTGGACGAGCAACTGATCTTCGAGGGGCTCGCGCGCGAGGCGGTGAACCGTCTCAACGCGCAGCGCAAGGACTCAGGGCTCGCGGTCGAGCAGCGGATCGAGCTGCTGCTGACGAGCGAGAGCGCGTCGCTGCGACGTGCGCTCGACCAGCACGCCAAGATGATCGCGGCGGAGACGCTGGCGAGCCGACTCGAGGTGCTCGAGCCCGCAGCGTTCGCGTCGCGCGTGTCCTCGCCGCTCGAGTTCGAGCTCGCCGCAGAGCAGGTGCTTCGCGCCAGCCTGCGCGCCGTGTGAACGTCCCGACACGAGCGTGCGGGGCGCGAGCCGCACGCAGCGCGCGCGCATTCGTCGCCCTCGTTGTGCGCTTTGCGCTGCGGTGATACCGTCCGTTGGGCAGTCACCCTGGCGTTGCTCGTGACCCGGACGCCACCCCCGGAGCCGAACAAGCACCAGAAAGGGCCCCGATGCTCACGGCGCGCACGTCGCGTCAACGTGGGGCCCCCCTGAACCGCGATGGTTCTGGGAAGCAATGAGCCGGCACGGCTACGCCGGGGGCTGCCCAGTTGCTTGCGGCGCCGCCGAAGGCGGGCCCCATTGAGCGCGTGAGCGGGGCCACGAGGCGCCGCGGTGTCTCGCGGGTCGCAGGGCGCGCGTGGCAAGCCAACGCGGGTGTCGAAGTACACCGCGGGCGCTCGGACCGGGCCGCCCGCGGCTCCAGAAGACGCGATGAGCGGGAAGGTCTAGGTCATGGGCGGGATCGGTAATCGGGTGTGGGTGGCGAGCATCGGTGTGGCGATGGGCGGGCTGGCGGGGTGCGGCGGAGAAGCGGCCGAGCCTCCCGCAGAGCCCAGCGCGCAGTTCGTGCGGCTTGAGGAGTCCGGGGCGGCTCCCGAGCCGACGCCGCCGATCGAGCAACAGGCCGCGCCCGCGCCAGCCGTTGAGGCGACGCGACCTCCCGCGCCGCAAGCGACGGCTCCGGAAGTCGCGGCGCCTGCTCCGGACGAGCAACCGATGCCTGCACGGGGCAGCGCGGGCGAGCGCGAGCGCTCTGCTCTCGCCGCTTTGGACGCGGGGGAGTTCGCGTCCGCCTCGCGTCAGCTCAGCGCGATGCTCGTCGACGCGATCCGATCCGACTCCGCATCGCCGGAGCAGTTGCGGAGCTGGAGCGGCGCGCTGGATCGCGCTCAGGCCGGGCACCGCTGGAGCCGCCGCGGATCCTGGCCTTCGCTCGAGACCACCGTGCAGTCGGGGGACAGCCTCATCGCCATCCGCGCGCGCGTTTTGACCGCGAACCCGGGGCTTTTGCTGAGCACAGGGCTGGTCGCGCGTGCGAACCAGCTGGCCTCGGAAACCTCGATCCGGCCGGGCGAGGTGCTGCGCATCCCCACCGATCGTCCGAGTGCGATCGTCGACATCTCGTCCCGTTGGGTGCTCTACCTGCTCGGGGACGAGGTCGCCGCGAGCTGGGAGGTGGGGGTTGGCAAGGACACCACTCCTACCCGGCCGGGGCGCTACACCGTCGGCCTGAAGCAGAAGGAGCCCATGTGGAGCCCCGTGGGGCGCGACCCCGTGCCGTACGGCGACCCGCAGAACCCACTGGGGACGCGCTGGCTGGCCTGGTTCGAGGATGGTCGGAACACATCCCTCGGCTTCCACGGCACGAACGACGCGTCGGGCGTTGGCCGTGCGGTGAGCGACGGGTGCGTCCGCATGCGCAACGCAGACGTGGAGCTCCTCTTCGAGATCCTCCCCAAAGACGCGTCCGTTCTCGTTCAGCCGTGAGCGCCAGAGCGCTCGCAAGTTCTTTTACAGCCGTATTTTACGTCGCCCTTCTTGGTCTGACCACGCATGCGGACGTCGATCGCGCGCTCAGGACCACGCCGCCTAGGATGCGTGGGCTTCGAGGCTGCCGGAGCCGAAAAGACGGCGACTGGCACCACTTTCCGGCGGAAGACGCAAGCAGACCGGATCTCGTAAATGCGTTCCGCTCCGCAACTTACGTCCAGTGGGTGGGCCTCGAACGAGAAATTCCCGCGTGCCGTTGACAGCGGCGCTCTCGGCCCTATCCTTCCCCCTCCCACGCGGACGACGGAAACGCTCGAACGCAGCGGAAGGAACGGCTCAGGCCGCCGAAAGGCGCGCCGGTGTCCGGTGCCTGATGCAGCGCGGGCGGGACCAAGGACACGTGGCTAACAGCCTGCAGCTCGGCCAGGGCCGCCCCAAATGGGCAGGTGCTGGGCCGGCCTGCGGAGTGGCGCTAAGCGCTGCTCCACCAGGTGGGCTCTTTGACAATCAGGGTGACCCTTGAAACTGTGCGAGCAAGAGCTCGGACGCGACGTCTGTCGCGGATCGACTCACATTCCACAAGCCAAGAAACAAACAATTCAAAGTGAAGGGTTTGATCCTGGCTCAGAACGAACGTTAGCG
>CALKYE010000006.1 GCA_938003765.1 uncultured Planctomycetia bacterium | reverse complement strand
CGCCGCGCTCAGAGGCGTGTTGACATCGACTTCGACGATGCCGGACGAGGTGCCGATCACGTTGCGCCGCATGTCGGGCGAGGGCGAGTGCTCGTCGCTGTGGCGCTGCGCGATCGCGCGCGACGGGCGTTTCGAGATCGACGGCCTCGAGCCCGGCGTGTGGAGCGTGCTGGCGAGCCTTCAACTGCCCACCGCCGACCGCAAGGTCCTCGTCGGCTCGACGCAGGTCGCTGTCGGAGCGAGCGGCGAGAGCGCCTGCACGATCGCGCTCGAACTCGTGCGTTGATCGGAACCCGCTCGCGCCGCTCGACCATGCGGCTCGCGCCGGGGAGGGCGCCTGCGACTTCGATCTCGTCACCCCGCGCGGGCCGGGCTCGGTTCCGGCGCCAGAGAGCGAGATCCATTGATCTACTCTGCCGCGGCAAGCTCGCTCGCGCCTGCGCGACGCGTACGATCCCCGTCGCCATGAGTTCGAACGAACGCGCGCTGCCGCCCCACTACTCCGATTCGACCCGTACGCTGCTGCGCTACTCGGCCGTGATGACGATCGTCGCGTTGCTCAGCGGCGTGCTGTTCCAAGAGTCGTCGAAGAAGCTCGACTACGCCGCGACACCGCCGGGAATGCGGCTCGAAGCGGTGCTCTCCCTCGCGCTGGTGCACGGGCACGTGTTCCTCACAGCGGTTCTGATCCCGATCGCGATGGCCTCGGCGCTGTTCCTCTCGCGTCGCATCGGCGGCGCGGAGCTCTCGCCGCGCACGACCGCCTGGCTCACGCGCGGCTACCTGCCCTTCGCCGCCATCACCGTCGCGCTGATGCTCTACAAGGGCTACCACACGCTGCTCAGCGTGCGTTTCGGCGCGCGCGACTTCGACGCGATCGACGCGAGCTACTTCGGCGGCCTGGTGTGGTTGCGCCACGGCGTCTACGGGCTCTCGCACGTCGCCATGGCGCTCTCGCTCGGCGTGTTCGTCGTAGCGTTGTGGCGCAGCCTGAAACGCGCGTGACACCGTCGAGTTGCGGCTCTAGCGGGCTGCAACTCCCGTCGCGCGTCCTGGAGAACTCCCATGCTCCCTCTCGTCTCGCTTCTCGCTCTCGCCGTCTTCACACTCGCCAGCTCGCCGCAGTCGCCCGAAGGCGGAGGACTTCAAGCGGACCGGGTCTTCGAGCCCGTTCCCTCGGGCCTCGAGGTGCGCGGCCCTGTCACGTTCGCGCCAGACGGCTCGCGCGCGGCGTACTCGGGCGTGAAAGGCGACAAGCAGTACGCGGTCGTCGACGGAAAGCTCTCGGATCCCTTCGACTTCGTCGACGCGCCGGTGTTCGGCGCCAGTGCGAACCAGCTCGTGTTCCGCGCCGGCAATCGCGTCTCGAAGCTGGCCGAGAAGTGGTGGCTCGTCAGCAACGGTGAGCGAATCGCCGAGAGCGCGTGGATCGGCGCGCCCGCGTGGAGTCCTGACGGCAAGCGGCTCGCCTACTGGACTCAGCCAGGCGCCAAGCTCAACAGCAGCGGCGAGCGCGTCGGCGGCGGACTGGTGTTCGTCGTCGACGGCAAGAAGGGCGAGAAGTGGCGCGACGCGGATGCGCTCACGGCGCCGGTGTGGTCCGCGGACTCCAAGCACGTCGCGACGAGCGCGTTGAAGAACGAGGAGTGGTGCGTGCTGGTCGACGGCAAGGTCGTCGGGACGGCGCAGACCTATGCAGCGCTCGCGAGCGGTCCGAGTTCGCCATCAGCGCCGCACTCGGCGATCGTCGACTTCGTGTTCTCGCCGAACGGCGCGCACTTCGCGTACACGCGGCTCGAGCGCTATGTCCGAGAGAACAACGGTGCGAGGATCGAGGGCGCGACTTGGGGCGTGGTCTACGACCAGGCGCCGCAGCTCGGCGAGTTCGATGCGGCAGGATCACCGACCTTCTCGCCCGACGGGCAGCGCTTCGCCTACAAGGTCTTCAGCCACGCGCAGTGGCAAGGGCTCTCGCTGGACTTCAAGCCGCCCACCTACCCCGGCGGCTCGATCGCGCAGCTCACGTTCTCGCCCGACAGCAAGCGCTTCGCGTACGTGCACGTCGCGGGCGGAGACAAGCCCTTCATGGGTGTCTCGCGAGCCGACGAGGCTTCGCTGGCGGGCGGGCGCTGGTCGATCGTCGTCGACGGCGCGGCCGACGAGCAGACCTTCGACGAGATCCGCGACCTGACGTTCTCGCCCGACTCGAAGCGCACGGCGTTCCGCGCGCGCAGGGGCAAGCACTGGTCCATCGTCTGCGGTCGCACGTCGATCGGGGTCGAGACGGAGATCAGCAGGCCGGGCTTTTCCGCCGACGGACTCGCGATCGGCTACGGCACGCGACGCGGTGCTTCGCTGGCGTGGTTCTCCGTGCCGCTGAAGTGAGCCATCGCGGCGACGAAGCGGAACGCAACTGGCGGCCAGCGCAGGTGCGCACGACAATCGCGCGCGACAGACCTCGGCGGACAAAACCCAACGGAGTTCCCATGCACCGAGTCCTCGCACCCACGTTCGCGCTCGTGCTCGCCGCCCACGTCCCCGCGCGCGCGCACCAAATCGAAATCCTGCCGTCGAAGGACAACACGCTCTACCAGAGCGCGACGGGCGCGTTCAGCAACGGACAAGGCGACCACCTGTTCGCCGGCCGCGTCGGTCAGTTCGGGAACAGCGAAGTCCGTCGCGCGGTGCTCGCGTTCGATGTCGCCAGCGCGATCCCGGCCGGGTCGACCATCGACTCGGTCGAGCTGGTGCTGAACTGCGACGGCGCGCCGCCCACAGCGACGCCGACGCCCGTCGCGCTGCACCGATTGCTCGCGGATTGGGGCGAGGGCGCGTCGCTGCCCTTCCCTCCGGGAGGTCAAGGCGCGGCGTCGACGCCGGGCGATGCGACTTGGATCCACACGTTCTTCCCCGGCAGCACATGGACCACTCCGGGCGGCGACTTCGTCGCGAGCGCGAGCGGCAGCACGCTGGTCGATCAGCCCGCGATCTACACCTGGAGTTCGACCACTCAGATGGTGCTCGATGTCCAGGACTGGCTCGACAACCCCACGTCCAACTTCGGCTGGATCCTGATCGGCGACGAGACGATCGACCAATCGGCGCGGCGCTACCTCTCGCTCCAGAGCGCGATTCCGAGCGAAGCGCCCGTGCTGCGCGTGCAGTTCACCACCACTCCGCCGCTGACCTACTGCACTGCGAAGGTGAACTCACTCGGGTGCGCGCCCGCGATCGGCTTCAGCGGACGCGCGAGCGCCTCGACCGGCTCCGGATTCGTGGTCAGCGCGAGCCTCGTGCTGAACAACAAGAACGGACTGCTCTTCTACAGTCGCAGCGGTCCGGGCGGCGGCCCGTTCAGCGGCGGAACGCTGTGCGCGAGCACGCCGCTTCGGCGAACGCCGCCGATCAGCTCGGGCGGCAATCCGCCGCCCAACGACTGCAGCGGGCAGTTCGCTGTGGACTTCAACGCCTGGATCGCGAGCGGCGCAGATCCGTTCCTCGTCGTCGGCCAGCAAGTGTGGATGCAGTGGTACTACCGCGATCCTGCGTCGAGCTTCTCCTCCGGACTCAGCAACGGACTGACCGCGGTCATCGGTCTCTGAGTGAGGCTCGCGCCGCGCGCGCAATGCGCGTGTTCGAGCAAGAGTAAGGCCGGGCGCCAACGCGAGCGTCGCTGCGCGCGCTCGCTAGCTTCCTGGACTCCGCCGATTGGAGTCCAAGATGCTGCTCGCCGCGTTCCTGACCTGCCTCGCTGTCCCCACGACCCCCAACGCGGCGCGCGAGCCGGCGCTCGTCATCGAGCGCGTGAACGTGATTCCACTCGACGGCGAGCGCGTGCTCGCCGAGCGCAACGTGCTCGTGCGCGACGGCCGGATCGCGTCGCTCGACGCTGCTAACGTTCCGGAGGACGCGCAGCGAATCGACGGACGAGGCAAGTGGCTGGTCCCCGGCCTCGTCGACATGCACACGCACTTCCTGTCGGACGAGAGCATCGAGGAGGAGTTCGTCGAGGCTGAGCTCGAAGTGATCCTGATGAACGGCGTCACTGCGATGCGCAACCCGATCGGGAAGCCGTCGCACCTGGCGTTGCGCGCGCGGGTCGAGGCGCGCGAGCTCGACGGCCCGCAACTGTGGATCGGAAGCCCGCAGCTGTGCGGCAAGGCCTATCCAGGCGTGTTCCTCGGCCGTGAGCTCAAGACTCCGGACGCGGCGCGCGCGGCGGTGCGCGAGTATCGACACGCGGGCTACGACTTCATCAAGCTCACGGACGGTCTGTCGCTCGAGGTGTTCGAGGCGATCCACGACGAAGCGGCGCGGCGCGGCATCAAGGTCTTCGGACACATCGGCGCCAACGTGCCGCTGGGCGCCGCCATGAAAGTCGGCCAACAGGTCGAGCACCTCGACGGCTGGCTCGAACGGTTGCTGCCGGACGACGCGCCCATGCGCGAGAGCGTTTCGGGCTCCAACGTGTGGCGCGCGCGCTTCTGGGAGAGCATCGATCACCTCGATGCCAGCCGCATCGAGCCGCTCGCGCGCGAGGCCGTCGCCGCTGGCATGTGGAACACGCCCACGCTGGCGTTCTTCGACTTCGCGTTCGGACGCGTGCGGCGCGAGGAAGAGCTGCGCGAGACGCCGGAGTGGAGCTTTCTGTCGGACGAGGTCCGCAAGTGGAACACGCGCGGCATCCCGGCCTTCGTGAAGATGCTGCCCAGCGCCGAGCGCCGCGCGAAGTACATGGCGCTGCGCCGGCAGATCGTGAAGGCGCTTCACGACGCGGGCGGCAAGCTGATGGCGGGCTCCGACTCGCCCGAGTGGCTCTTGCTCTACGGTTTCGCGCTGCACCGCGAGCTCGAGAGCCTCGTCGAAGCCGGCCTCACTCCCTACGCAGCACTCGAGACCGCCACGCGCAACCCGCACGAGTGGCTCGGCGATCTGAACGACGTCGGCACGATCGAGACCGGCAAGCGAGCCGACCTGCTCCTGCTCGACTCGAATCCGCTCGAGCACATCGGCGCCACGCGCTCGATCCGCGCGATCGTCGTGCGCGGCAAGCTCATCGAGCGCGCGGAGATCGACACGCGTCTCGAAGCCGCGCGTGTGAGACTGTCGAGCGCTCCGCTGCGCGAACGCGCGCACGCGACGAAGTAGCGCTTCGTTCGGCGCCGCGCATCAGCGGCGGCGCTTCGACTCCCGGGCGGCGTGCGCCTGCCAGGGGTCGTCGACCGGGCCGATCAGCTCGCCCGAGCGAACCACGCTGCCACGCAGATCCGCTGCTGGGCGCCGTTGGATCGGCTCGACGCGCGCGGCGTCCCGCCCCTACTTCTTCGGCTGGAAGATGTGCACCGCCATGCCGTGCACCGCTTCCGCGGCTTCCATCATCGCTTCGGGCAGCGTGGGGTGCGCGTGGATCGTGCGCGCAAGGTCCTCGGCCGTCGCGCCCATCTCGATCGCGAGCGCGGCCTCGGCGATGAGTTCGGTCACTTCGGGGCCGACCATGTGCACCCCGAGGATTTCGTCGCTCTTGGCGTCGGTGAGAATCTTCACGAAGCCGTCGGTCTCCATCAGGCTCATCGCGCGGCCCGAGGCTGCGAACGGGAAGGAGCCCGACTTGAAGGCGACGCCCTTGGCCTTGAGCTCTTCCTCCTGCGCGCCGACCGAGGCCATCTCGGGCGCGGTGAAGATCACCGCGGGCACACAGCGCACGTCGTACTCTTCCTTCTGGCCCGCGATCACGGCCGCCGCGACGAGGCCTTCCTTGCTGCCCTTGTGCGCGAGCATCGGCTGACCGGCGATGTCGCCGATCGCGTAGATGTTCGACACCGCGGTGCGCATCTGCTTGTCGACGGCGAGGAAGCCCTTGGCGTCGACCTTCAGCCCGACCTTCTCGAGGCCGAGCCCTTCGCTGTACGGCTTGCGACCGACCATCGAGCCGATCTGGTCGCACACGACCGTCTCGTCGCCCTTCTTGGTCTTGATGCGGACGTGCAGGCCGTCCTTCTTGCGCTCGTAGCCCTGCGCGAAGGTCTCGGTGAGGAACTTGATCCCGAGCTTCTTCATCGAGCGTTCGATGACCTTGACGCAGTCGCGGTCCTGGCCGGGCAGCGCGCCCGCGGTCGCTTCGAGCACGGTCACCTCGCTGCCGAGCTTGCGGTACATCATCCCCAGCTCGAGGCCGATGTAGCCGCCGCCGATCACGACCAGGTGCTTGGGGATCGACTTGGGCGCGAGCGCGCCGGTCGAGCTCCACACGTCCTTCTCGTCGAACGCGAAGCCGGGGATCGCGATCGGGACCGAGCCCGTGGCGATCACGATGTCGTCGCACTTGACGGTCTTGGTCGAGCCGTCGGCGAGCTTCACCGCGACCGTGTTCTTGTCGACGATCGAGCCGACGCCCATCAGCACGTCGCACTTGTGGTTCTTGAGCAGCCCGCCGACTCCGCCCGTGAGCTTGGCGACGATGCCCGCCTTCCAGGCCACGAGCTTGTCCACGTCGACGCGCACGTTGTCGGCGCTGATCCCCATGGCGCTGGCGTGCGCGATGCGGTCGACCAGCGATCCGGCCGCGATCAGCGCCTTGGACGGGATGCAGCCGACGTTGAGGCAGGTCCCGCCGAGGTAGCTCTTCTCGACGACCGTGACCTTCTGGCCGAGCTGGGCGAGGCGAATGGCGCAGACGTAACCGGCGGGACCGGCGCCGAGGACAACGACCGAACGGGGCATGGGCGTGGACGGGGCGAGGGAGTGGCGGAGTGCGCTGCACGGCCCCGGAGGGTCCGCGGAGCAGCGAAAAGGCGCAGCACTATAGAGAACCAGCCCGCGCGATCGGCCTTCGTCCGCGGGGAGAGTCAGGCGACAGCGGCTCGCGCGCCGATTACCCTCTCCACCCCGCAGTTCCATGGCCACGGCGACCCAACCGCTCACTCATTGCCCGACTTGCGGCGTCAAGCTGCACCGCACGGACCTGTCGCTGTGCGCCTATTGCGCCGCGCCGCTGCGCATGGGCGCCGCGTCGGCCCCGCCCGACGACGAGACGGCCAAGCTGCTCAAGAAGATCGAGGCGCACCCGCTCTACCCGGCGGCGCTGACCTGGTCGCCGATCGATCCGCTGGTCGAGCGCAAGGCCGCGCGCCTGCACGCCTGGGGCATGCTGACGATGCTCGTGCTCGCGCTGTCGATCGTGATCGCAGCGCTGTTCTTCGAAGGACCGTTCCTCGGCCGACCGCCGGTGCTCGGCTCGGTCGTGCTCGCGGCCATCGCGATCTTCCTCTTCGCGGGCGCCGTCACGATCCGCGGCAACGCCAAGCACCAACCGATGCTGCGCCGCCCCGCGCGCGTGCTCGATCGCAAGAGCCGCACGGAGTACTCCGACAAGGTCGGCGCGACGACGTACTACTTCCAACTGCGCTTCCCCGACGGCTCCGAGGGCGAGTTCAAGCTCACGGGCCGCGGCGTGATGTACGAGCCGCCCACGGTGGGCGCGAGCGGCGTCGCCTACACGCGCGGCGACACGCTGCTCGAGTTCAAGCG
>CALKYE010000005.1 GCA_938003765.1 uncultured Planctomycetia bacterium | reverse complement strand
GCGGCGAGCGTTGCCAGTCGCCGAAGTGCGTCGCGCCGTCCTGCGTGACGGCGACGATGTCTTCGAGCCGCACGCCGAAGCTGCCGTAGATGTAGATCCCGGGCTCGTTGGAGAGCGTCATGCCCGGCGCCAGCACGACCTGGCTCCCGCCGTCGAAGTACGGATCTTCGTGTCCCTCGAGCCCGATGCCGTGGCCGAGGCGGTGGGTGAGGTGCTCGTAGCCCGAGCCGTAGCCCGCACTCGCGAGCGCGGCGCGCGCGACGCGGTCGATCTCCGAGCAGGCGACGCCCGGACGGATCGCCTCGAACGCTCGCTGCTGCGCGTCGCGCACGGCGTTCCACGCGCGAACCTGCTCGGGCGCGGGCTCGCCTTCGACGCACCACGTGCGCGTGTTGTCGCTCTGGTAGCCGTGGAACGAGCCGCCGGTGTCGACCAGCAGGAAGTCGCCGCGGCCGAGGCGCAGCGAAGAGTTGTCGCCGTGCGGGTAGGCGGCAGCGGGCCCGACGAGGGAGAGCCGCCACACGTCCGTGAGTCCGAGCTTGGACTGCGCCGCGCTGATCAGTCGGCCGGCCTCGGCCCCGGTCATCCCGGCGCGGATGCGCAGCGACGCCGCGACGATCGCCTGCTGAGTGAGTTCGTTGGCGCGCCGCAGCAGCGCGAGCTCGTGCGCGTCCTTCGCAGCTCGCAGCGCGACCACTTCGGCGCGGCCGAGGCTCACGCGCTCGCGGCCGTGCTCGCGCGCGAGCTCGTCGGCGATGAACACGCGCAGCGCGGGGTCGACGACGACGCGCTCGACACGTCGCTCGCGCAGCGCGGCGGCGAACGGCGCGAAGGCGTACTCGTGCTCCTGCCAGGTCACGATCGCGCCGCCGCACTTGCCCGGTCCTTCGATCGACAGGCGCGCCTTCTCGGCCTCGAACGCCGGACAGATCCACAGGTGCGAGCCGTCGGCGAGCACGACGAGCGCGAAGGCGCGCTCGGACTTGCCCCACGAAACGCCGCTGAGGTAGGTCATGGTCGCGCCGCCCTCGCACACGAAGGCGTCGAGCCCGCGCTCGCGCAGGATCGCGCCCAACCGCGCGCGTCGCGCGGCGCGCTCGGCCTCGGCGATGGGTTGGTGGAACGGGCGCTGATCGACCAGCTCGGGGAACTGCTCGAGCGCCGCCTCGCGCTCGTCGCGCGCGCGTGACTCGTGAGCGGCTGCGCAACTGGCGGCGCCGAAGCCGAGCGCTGCGCTCCCGAGCAGGACGTTGCGGCGGTCGGGTCGCGCGTGCGGCGCGCTGGAATCGTTGTCGGTCATGGGGGGACGCGACGCGCTCAAGGCGCGCCCAGGTGGCGGATCATGAAGCGTTCGATGCGGCCGTACTCGTCGATCCAGTGCGGGCCGTCCTCGAAGCCGTGGCCCTGGCTGGGGTACAGCATGGCGTCGAAGTCCTTGCCCAGATCGATCAGCTTCTCGATCAATCGAATCGAGTCCTGCGCGAAGACGTTGGTGTCGCTCATGCCGTGCAGGATCAGCAGCGGGTCGACGAGCTTCTCGGCGTGGTCGATCGGCGACGAGCGCTCGTACGCCTGCGGATCGAGCGACGGACGGCCCAACCGCGGTTGCGTGTAGCCCGACGAGTACGAGCGCCAGTCGGTGACCGAGCGCAGCGCGGCGCCGCAGCTCCAGCGCTCGGGCTCGGTGAACAGCGCCATGAGCGTGAGGAACCCGCCGTACGAGCCGCCGTAGCACCCGACGCGCGCCGGGTCGATCACCTTGCGACGCGCCAGCTCGTCCACGCACAGCGCGATGTCCTCGAGCTCGAGCTTGCCGAGGTGGCCCTGAACGTCGGTGCGGAAGCGCTGGCCGTAGCCCGAGCTGCCGCGGTAGTCGACGTCGAGCACGACGTAGCCCATCTCCGCCAGGCGCGAGTGGAACATCAGGTTGACCGCGTACTCGGTCATCGAGTGGGTCACGTTCTGCAGGTAGCCCGCGCCGTGGATGAACACGACGCACGGACGCGGGCGATCGCCGCGCTCGAGTCGCGAGCTGCGCGGAAGGTAGACGTGCGACGCGACGCGCGAACCGTCGGAGTGCTGCAGCACGAGCTGGCGCGGCAGGATCCAGCGCTGCGCCGCGTACTCGGCGCGCTGCGTGCGGGTCAACGCGCGCACGTCGCCGCTCGCGAGGTCGATCGCGACGAGTTCGGCCGGTTGGCCCAGGCGCTCGAGCGAGGCCACGGCGAGCGATCCGTCGCGCGCGGCGCGCAGTCCGTCGAGCATCGCGGGCCCGACGTCGATGCGGCGCTCTTGCGCGAGCGAGTTCGTGACCACGAGATCGCGCTCACTCGGATCGGCGGGGCTCGCGATCAGCGCGTAGCCCTCGTCGATCTGCACGTAGGAGCTGACCTCGCCTTCCACGCGTGTGAGCTGTCGCACGGCGCCGGTGTGCACGTCGAGCTCGAACAGTTGCGAGCGCCCGGGCGTGGTCGAGCTGGAGAACGACTCGGAGGCGAACAGGAGTGCGCGACCATCGCGCCGCCAGCGGGCGCCTCCGCCCGGTCCGCCGACCCACTTCGGATCGCGGTCGACGGCGACCAGGCGCAGATCACCTTCGCTCCACACCCACGTCTCGACCACGCGGAAGTCGCGCGACAGGCGACGGAACGCGTAGCGCGCGGGCGCGTCGGGCTCCGTTTGCGGCGCCCAGCCCAGCGATTGGAGGTGGTAGACGGCATCCCCCGGAACCGCGAGCTCGCGCCGCCCGCCGTCGCGCGTGTCCCACATCCACAGCTTGCGCGGCGGCGGAAGGTCGTCCGCGAGGTCGCGCCGTGCGGACAGCGTGCTCACGCGTTCGGTGAGGAAGTTGGGGACGATGTTCGGCGCGGGATCCTTGCTGCGGTCGGCCTCGACGCCGAACACGAAGCGTCCGTCCGGGGAGAGCCGCTCGCTCTCGAGCCACTTGAGCTCGGCCAGGCCCTCGAGCACGAGCTTGCGTCCGCTGGCGCGCTCGAGGAAGCGCGTCGGGGCCTTGCTGGCGTCGCCTTCGAGCTCTCCGAACGTGCCGCTGGTGAGGAACACGCGGCTGCGATCCGTGCTGAACTGCAGCTTGTCGATCGAAGGCTCGAGGTCCTGCGTCTTGCACTCCAGTCGCTCGAGCGTCGGCGGCGCGCTCGGCGGCGCGGGCAACTCGATCACGTACAGCTCGCTCGCCGTTCGCACCTCTAGCTCGCGGTCGTCGCGCGCGAAGGCCAGCCCGCGGATCGGTCCGATGCGCTCCAGCGCATCGGCGGCGGCGCCCTCGGCGGGGGCCGGCGGATCGCGATACAGCACGTGAGCGGCGCCGCTCGCGGGCTCCAGCAGGACGATGGCGCGCTGCCATTCGACGGCCAGCCGCGCCCCCGACTCGCTCCACGCCTGCGCGCCGGGGCGACGGGGGCGGCGCGTCTCTTTTTCAGCGGGCGCCGGCTCGTCCGCGGGTGACGGAGTGGGAGCGTCCGCGGGTAGGACTCGCTCCAGCCAACTCGCCAGCGAGTTCTGCTCGCTCAGCTCGTGCGGCCCGCTGCGCGTGTCGAGCAGGTGCGGGCTGCGCTCGGCGCCCCACACCAACTCGCCTGCGGCGTTGCGCTCGACCGGCTTGAAGTCCACGAGCGCGTAGCGACCGTCGGCGCTGAGCGAGCGCAGCGTCGGCGGCGACCCGTGGATGCCGGGCACTGAAAAAACGTCGCGCAGGGAAGGCGAGCCGTGCGCTGCGACGCGCTCGGGATCGACAGGACGGGGGCCGGCGCACGCGGCCCACACCGCGCAGGCCGAAGCGGCCAGCACGAGCGGGCGGACGCGGCCCCACGGGGCGTGGGACGACATGGCGCAGAGGCTACGGCGCACGAGCCGCGCTGACCACGCGCGGAGTGTTTGACTTCAAGAACGCCGCTCGCGCCGCTCGATCAGAGGCTCCGCGTGAACGAGCCCGAAGAGCACGGCGCGCGGCTCGATGCCGCGAGCGCGCCCGAGACCGCGGCGGAGCCTGGCGTCTCGTCGCTCCTGCGCTCGGACGCGCCTCCGGAGGCGCCGCGCGCGCCGACCTCCGCGCCCGAGTGGCGGCCCGCCGCCTTCCCGCTCGACACTCGCCGTCGCCCGGCGCGCGCCCGGAGCGTGGTGCAAGCCGCGCAGGTGTTCGCGCTCGGCGCTCTCGCGTACCTGTGTCTGTTCAACCTGTCCGTCGTGCGCGGCAGCTCGATGGCGCCGCGCATCCACGACGGTGACCGCATCCTGATCGACCACTTCAGCTACCTGTTCGGCGACATCTCGCGCGGCGACATCGTGGTGCTGAAGTACCCGCTCGACCCGAGCGTCGACTACATCAAGCGCGTCATCGGGCTGCCCGGCGACGAGATCGAGATCGACGTCAGCGGCGTGTTCGTCAACGGCCAGCGGCTCGACGAGCCGTACGTCGCGGAGCAGGACCCCTTCTCGCGCGTTCATCTGCGCGTGAAGCCGGCGCACTACTTCGTGCTCGGCGACAACCGGCCGCGCTCCTGCGACTCGCGCGAATTCGGCCTCGTCCCGCAGGACTACATCCGCGGCAAGGTCGAGGTGCGCGTCTGGCCGCCGGCGCGCATCGGCGCGATCGACGGCTGAGTCCGGCGCGGCGCTAAGCTGCGGCGACGATGGTCGAGCAGCGAGTCAGGTTGGTCAGCGGTTCCGCGCGCGGTCTGGGCCTCGCGGCGGCGCGGCGCTTCGCCGAACGCGGGGAGCGCGTCCACGTCGTGTACCGCTCCAGCGTCGACGCGCGCGCGCAGCTCGAGGAGCTGTTCCCCGGGCGCGTGCACCGCGCGGACCTCGAGCGCGAGGACGATTGGCGCACGCTGGTCGAGGCCGTGCTCGCGCGGGACGGACGCATCGACACGCTGGTCCACGCCGTCGGCGAGTACGTCTACGGACCCGCTTCGAAGTCCACGCCCGCCGACTTGCGCCGCATGCTCTCGAGCAACGTGGAGAGCGCCTTCCTCGCCATGACCGCGCTGCGGCCCGCGCTGCGAGCGAGCCGCGGCTCCGCGCTGTTCTTCGGCTGCGCCGGACTCGAGGGCTTGCGCGCGCGCCAATCGACGGCGAGCTACGCCGCGGCCAAGAGCGCCCTCGTCGTGCTCGCGCGCTCGTGGGCGGTCGAGGAAGCGCCCTTCGGCGTGCGAGTCAACGTGCTCTCACCGGGGTTCGCGCCGCACGAACACGCCTCGCAGGACACGCTCGACTCGGCCGAATGGGCCGCGATCCCGCTGGGCCGGCCCGCGCGCGTCGACGAGGTGAGCGACGCGGTCGACTGGTTGTGCTCGGACAAAGCGAGCTACGTCACCGGCGTGAACCTGGACGTGGCCGGCGGCTGGATGAGCTGAGCGCCGCTGTGGGGCCTGCGAGAAGCGCACGCGACTGCACGCGCGTCGCAGGTCACAATGACGGGGCCATGGATCGACTGCGCGAACTGTTGGAACTGCGCCTGCGCGAGCGCGAACCGCGACGCGACGCGCCCGAGGGAACGCCGCGCGCCGCGGTGTCCGTGATCCTCGCACCGAGCGCGCAAGGGGCGCAGATCCTCTTGATCGAGCGCGCGCAACGCAGCGGCGATCCCTGGTCGGGCCACATGGCGCTGCCGGGAGGACGACTCGAGCCGCGCGATCCCGACTGGCTGCACGCCGCGCTTCGCGAAACGCGCGAAGAGGTCGGGGTCGAGCTCGATCCGCGCGAGCTGGTGGGGGAGCTCGACGACCTGCGTCCAGTGACCGCGCCCTCGCGCATCGTCGTGCGCCCGTTCGTGTTCGTCGTTCCGCGCCTGCCGCAGACGACGCTCTCGGACGAGGTCGCGCACATCGAGTGGGCCCCGCTGAACGAGCTGGCGCGCTCGCGCGGCAGCGTCGAGGTTCACCACCACGGTTCCTTGCGCGCCATGCCGGCTTACTTCGCCGGCGGCCGCGCCGTGTGGGGCATGACGCAGCGCATCCTCGAGCCGTTCCTCTCGCTTGCGCCGCTCGACTGAGCGCTGCGACGCGGCCCGGAGCCGCGACGTGGAAACAGACCTCGCGCGCGACAGCGTGGAGAGACGACTGTCGCGCGCGAGGAGGTCTCGCTCGAACGTTGGGTCAGTGAGCTGCCTCGCGAGCTGACTCGCGCGGCGTCGGCGTCACTGCACGACGATCAACTCGCGCGGCCCGCCGCCGAGTTCGATCAGGCCCGAGAGCTGCTGATGGGTGTCCGCGCTGAACACCAGCACGCCGCCGGGCGCGCTCGGACCGCCGTGCGGAACCGGGAAGAAGATCTGACGTCGCACGCGGTCGTGGGCGATGCACTCCAGTCGGCCGAAGGCGACGTGCAGTTCGGCGAGCTGGCCGACGTTGCGCTCGAACACGCGCAGGTGCGTCGACGCGACGATCGAGGTGTGCACGATCGCGAAGCCCTTGTTGTCGTCGACCATCACGAACCCGCCGAGATCGCCGCCGAAGTGCGTCTCGGTCATCACGAACCCGAGCGACACGCCGTTGATCAGGTCGACCTCTTCGATGCCGCGGTCGTACCAGCCCCAGTCGTCGTTGAG
Source organism: uncultured Planctomycetia bacterium (assembly GCA_938003765.1). Taxonomy (GTDB): domain Bacteria; phylum Planctomycetota; class UBA1135; order UBA1135; genus WYBT01. The sequence goes on along the minus strand of CALKYE010000005.1, from coordinate 962 downwards.
TCCAGGCGCGCTGAGCCACAGCTTGTCGCCTGCGGCGTTGGCCTGCATGCGGTGGTCGGGTCGAAAGCCCTGCAGGTCGATCGAACCCACGAGCACCGCGGGCTCGAGCGGATTGAACGCCGGTCCGAGCACCGCGAGCCGCGCGCCGTACTCGATGTTCGGATTGGCGCGGTCGTAGCGCTGCATCTGCACGTAGACGTCTTGCCCGACCAGCGCCATGCGGGTCACGTCCGGATAGCCGTCGGCGTCCGCGTGGTCTCGAAGGCTCGGCCCCTGCGCCAGGTCGCCCGTCCACGTGTCGAGCCACCACAGATGATCGCTGTCGTGGTCGCTGATCAGCGCCATGCGCGAGCCGACCATCACGAGGTCGCGCGGCGCCGCGACGGCCGAGATCTTGAGCGCGTCGAGCAGCTTCAGGCTCGGGAGCTCGCGCACTTGCACGACGCGCTCGTCGCACTCGAGCACGTACAACTGGCCGAAGAACTCGTGCGGAATCGAGTTCACGCTCAGCTTGTCGACCTCGGGCGACGCCGGCCACGGCGACGCGCTCTCGAAGTACGACAGAGCACCTTGGTTCCAACTCGACTCGACCGTGGCGATCACCTGGTGCGAAGGATGGATCTGCGCGTGGGCGGCGCCGGCGGAGAGACAGATCGCGAGAACGATGGCGGACTTGGGCATGACGCTCTTGGGGGCTGGAGAGGATCGGAACGAAGCGCGCGCCGCCTTCCGGCGCCGCACCGTCGCACCCTAGCGACGCGTGCCAAGCCCTGACGATCGTCTGCCGCCAGCGCGCGCGCGAGTTCCCGCAATCGGAACGTCGTTGGCCTCGTTGGCTGTGCTGCGCGCGGCGAGTCGACGCGCGTCGACTCGCGTTCTGCGCTCCGATCCGCGCAAACCGAGTCAGCCGCGCGCGATCTTCGTGCGCAGCTCGCCCAGGCCTTCGATGGCGCACAGCGTCT
>CALKYE010000004.1 GCA_938003765.1 uncultured Planctomycetia bacterium | reverse complement strand
GCCGTCCAACCGCTATCAGGCGCGACGATCTGCTCGAACGCGGCGAGCTTCTCGGGTAGCGCAGAAGTCGGTGTCGGCGCCTGCCCCGCGCCTGCCGCTGCGCACAGGCTCAGCGCGAGCGCCAGCCCGCGGGCTCGAGCGCCTGCGCCGAGCCGAGCAACACACCGGCCGAGTAGGCGCGCACCTCCCACACGTAGCCCGCCTCGGGGAGTCGCGCCTGGTCCTCGTCGCTCAGCGTCAGCCATGCGTCGTCGGGAACGGTACGCGAGAACAGCGGCGCGGACGAGCGCTGGCCGTCGGCGAGCGCGTAGAAGACCACCTCCCACGACTTCGCGGCGGCGGGCCCGCTCCAGCGGTGCTCGCGACCGGTGCGACGCAGCTCGCGCGGCGCGCTGGTCGAAGGGCCCATGAAGGTCGGGTCCTTGGTCGTGCTCGATTCGCGCCACATCCACCAGCCGCCCAGCGAGAGCAGCAGCGCTGCGGCGACCGCGAACGCGGGGCGCAGCCAGCCGGAGCGCTGTGGCGGGGTGACGCGAGGAGTCGCGCTCGCGCCCGTCGGGTCGCTCTCGCGCGCGCGAGCGAGCGCACGCGCGGCGAGCACCTTGGCGCGATCCTGCGGATCGCTCGAGCGGGTGAGCGAGGCCAGCGCCTCGCGCTCTGTGCTGGCGGCGCGCTCGAGGCGCGCGCGGAGCTGCTCGAGGTCGGCGTACTCGGCCGCCAGTTCCGGGCGGCGGCGGAGCAGCTCGACCACCTGCGGGTCGTGGCTTGCGAGCTCGCCATTCAGCAGTCGCTCCAGAAGTTGCTCGTCGTCGGGAGTCACGGCGTCATCTTCCTGTGGTGCGGTTCGATGAAGCGTCGCAGCTCGCTCAAACCGCGGTAATAACGGGCCTTGAGCGTCGAGATCGGCTCGCGCGAAGTGCGCGAGAGGGCCTCGAAGGTCAAGTCCCCGAAGTGGCGCGCGCGGATCACGTCCGCGGCGGCCTCTGGCAAGCGCTCGAGCGCGGCGGTCAAGACCGCGTGGTCGAGAGCCAGTTCGTCGGCTTCGGGCGTCGGCACGCCCTCCAGCGCCTCCTCTGGCGACGCGAGCGTGCGCCAGGCGCGACGGCGCTTGCGCTCGATCGCGCGCAGGAGCTCGTTGACGGCGAAGCGGAAGCACCAAGCCTCCAGCGACGCCAGCCCGCGGTACTCGGCGAGCTTGGTCCACAGCGCGACGAGCGTGTCCTGCTGGGCGTCCTCGAGCTCGTCGGGCTGGAGCGGCGCCCCCAGCCGCCAATGCCGCTCGCGCAGGATCGTCGGGACGCAGAGCAACCGCTCGGCCACCTCCTCGGAGGCCCGCGCATCACCCGCCAACGCCCGGCTCACCAGAGCCAGGTCCTCGGCGTGGGGGGAGTGCGCCGGATCGGGCGCGGTAGCGTCGCTCATGAACAGACCGGCGCGAGCTCGGACCTGGAACTCGCGGTATACCGCCCGCCGGGCGCGCTGGCTACCGACGAGCAGATCGTCGTCCTCCCACCAGGGGTCGTCCCTGGGGGTCCATGAGGGGGATCGGCGCATGGGCGTGCTCGGTGTGCTGCTCGCCAGCGCGGCGTTTGGACGCATGTAGTTCACCTTTCTCGGCGGCCTTGATACCTCGCGACGACGCCTGGCGCCCGCCAAACGAACAGTCGTTCCGGATTCGCGAGTTCAGTGCGGCCAACGCTCGTTCTGGGGGAGCGACCATCCCGCCAGCGTGATCCCCCAAACCGGCTCACCTGGAATCTCCTCAACGAACAACGAAAGCGAACCTCAGATGAACCATTCTCACTGGCGTACGATCGCTCGATCCATCGCACCGCTGATCTTCGCGGCGACATCAGCAGCGCAGACGCCCGTCGCGGCCGACGTGGTCATGGCGGTCGACAACGGCAACGGCACGAGCAACCTCGTCTCGTACCTGGGCAACCACAGCAACACGCCGGGAACCTGGTCAGCCACTCTGATCAACCAGGAGATCCCCGGCACCGTCACCCGGATCGCTCAGGACAGCAACTCCGGTGCGTATTTCACGCTCAGCACGTCAGGCGGAGCGTCCCTCGTGCAGCGGGTCGAGTCGCCCCACATGGGCGGTTACGGGACATTGATTTCGATCCTTCCACAGGCAACGCCCGTGTTCAGCACGTCGGCGTTTCAGGTCACTGACATCAACTACGATCGGTCGGCGCCGGGCATCTCGACGTACGGACGCACGTTGGTGCTTCTGGGAGTTGACAACGGGCTAGTCAACCTGACGCGTATCGGTCTGGGCGGAGTCGTGGTCACGCCGACGACAACGTATCTCACCCCCCCGATTCCTGTGAACGTCTCCGCTTCGCTCGCGATCGACCGCCAGACCGGCAACATCTACGTTGCGACCGACTTGGCGCAGATCGCGGCCTTCAATTCGGACTTCACCGTCCTCACTCCCGCGGTTCCGCTGAATCCGCCGGTTCAAGTCAGCAACCTCTCGTGGAACGACCGGGGCCTCGGTGGTTCGGCGCCCCTGACTATCGTTGGCGTGGATCCGACTGCGTCTACATTCACGAGCGTGATTCGCCGCTACACGACAACTGGATCGTCAACTCAGCCTCCTGTCTACGCGGGCCCGGACTCACTCGTCGATCTTTCGATCGACGCGAGCGGCCACATCTACTCGCTGCGCAGCGCCAGCAGCGTTCGTGCCCTCGATCGATTTCACGCCGCAACGCACGCGTCCGCGCCGCCGAGCGCGCCGCTTCCCCCGAGCCTGATCAACTCGGCGACAGCGATGGCCTTCAGCACTCGCGCCTCGTACTACGCAGGCCAACTGTTCTTCACGGGCTTCAACCACACCCAAGCGCTCCGCGATTCGGTTCGCATCGGCGCCGCGCTGCCTCCGGGAAGTCCATTTCCCCAGCTCGATGTCACGATCCTCCCAATCGTCCCTACCGCTCCGCCGTTGGCCGGAGATCCCACTTGGCTGCACTTCGCCTCAGATTACATCATCCCTCCTGTCTTCATTCCGAACCTGGGCTGGCTGGGACTGAACGTCGGTGCGCCAGGATTCTTCACATCCGCGATGACGCCCGTCATCAACGATGTCACAACCAACTACAGGCCGACGGCGCGCGTCACGATTCCCTTCACCCCCACAGCGGCGCACAACGGCTACGTGTGCTGGGTGCAACTCCAAGTGTCGCCGGCATTCCCGATGCTCCCGCCCTACTTGGCCGACGCGATCTCGAGCTTCACGATCGGCTTCGAACCGGTCGAGTGAGCCGAGGCGGGTCTCGGCGCGTGGCGCGACCGAGTTCTCCGCGAATCGAGATCGGTCCACAGCCGAGGCCCGTCAGAGAGTGTGACCCGCCTCCCGAGCGCTCGCCTCGGGGCGCAAATTCACTTGTCAGCCGGCAACCTCGAGGCACGGATGTCGCCGGCTTTCCACCGCTCGCCTGCCGTCGCGGTCCTCCCGAAAGCTCCAGTATTCCAACCAAGACAGTCCGCACTGAGCCGTAGCGCCGGCGCGACTGACTGCGCTGGCGCTTCGCGTGGGCCGCGCGGTCCGCACGAGCGCGTGAACTGACGCTGCAGGCCGCACGCCGCTTCCGCGGTGTGCGGCCTGCGGCTACGCTCGCGCGCTCCATGAAGCTCTCGACGATTGCGCGGTGTGCGCTGCTCGTGGCCCTGTGCGCCACGGCTTGTCAGGCCCCGGATTACGGTCGGCCGTTGCCTCCGGGCGCGCCGGCGCTGTTGCCGCTGAAGAAGGGCGAGGTGCGGCCGCGCTTCGCCAGCACGTGGTACGACCGCGACGAGCTGTTCCCGGCGCTCGACCGCTCGATCGAGTGGTTCGACCGGCCTTCGTCACAGCAGCACTTCCCGATCGAAGGGATTACGCACGAGCAAGCGCGCGCGAGCGTGCGGCGCTTCCGCGACCTGCTGGTCCAGTCGCGCAACGGCGACGAGTTCGACTCGCGCATCATCCAGGAGTTCGTGATCCTCAAGAGCGCGGGCTGGAACGCCAAGGGCGGCGGCGTGCTGTTCACCGGCTACTGCACGCCGATCCTCGACGGCTCGCTCACCGCGGACGCGACCTATCGCCACCCGCTGTATGCGCTGCCGCCGGACCTGGTGAAGGCCAAGGACGGCGAGATCCTCGGTCAGAAGCAGGCGGACGGGTCGCTCCGCCCGTACCCGACGCGCGCGGCGATCGAGGCCAGCGGGATGCTCAAGGGCAAGAATCTCGAGCTGGTCTACCTGCGCGATCCGCTCGACGCCTTCATCGCTCACGTCAACGGCTCGGCCGTGATCCGGCTGCCGGATGGGACCGAGAAGAAGTTCGGCTACCACGGCAAGAACGGACGCGAGTACCGCTCGCTGGGCAAGGCGCTGGTCCGCGACAAGCACATTCCGGCCAAGGACATCTCGCTGGCCGCGATCCGCGCCTGGGGCGCGAAGAACCCCGAGCTGCTGCAGCGCTACATCGAGGAAGACGAGAGCTTCGTGTTCTTCCTGCCGATCGACGGCGCGCCCAAGGGCAGCTTGAACGTCGACGTCGAGCCCGGCCGCACGCTGGCGACCGACAAGGCGCTGTTCCCGCGCGGCGGGCTCGTGTACGTCGACGTGAAGGCGCCGGCCAACGCGCAAGCGGCCTACATCTACGACCGCATGATGGTCGACCAGGACACGGGCGGCGCGATCCGCACCGCCGGCCGCGCCGACATCTACATCGGCGTCGGCGATCGGGCCGAGCAGGTCGCCGGCGCGACCAAGTATCCCGGTCAGATGTACTACCTGTTCCTCAAGCCCGAGTACGTCGGCGCGCCGCCGCAGAACTGAACGTCCCCCGCGCCATGAGCCACTACGAAGTCGTCAAGTACACCGTCGAGCCCGTCGAAGGCGACGACCAGATCGCGGTCGTGATCCACGCCTCGGACGGCAACAAGTGGGAGTACGGCATCCCCTTCAACCGCTCGAGCGGGCGCTACCAGTTCAGCGAGATCGACGTGCTCGAGGCCGACTTCGGCGAGGAATTCGCGCGCGAGCTCTCGGACCAGGTCGAGGCGCTCGTGGCCAAGCTGTGCAAGTGAGGCGCGCTGCGTAGCGCGCGAGCGAGCCGGCCCACGTGCGCATCCTGTTCCTCAACGACCTGTGGGATCCGCGCATCGGCTCGTCGGTGCGCCAGATGTACCAGCAGGCCGAGCTGCTGCGCGCGGACGGCCACGAGACGCTGATCGCGACGACCACGCCCGACCGCGCGCTGGTCGGACGAGCGACGGTCGAAGGTTGTGAGCTCGTGCGCTTCCACTCCGACTATCCGGCGCGCTTCCGCGCCTGGAAGTCGCTGCGCAATCGCGCCGTGATCGCGCCGCTGCGCGCGCTGCTGACCGAGTGGAAGCCGGACGTCGCGCACTCGCACCTGATCCACTCGCACCTGTCGTACTCAGCGCTCACCGAGGCGCGCGCGGCGGGCGCCGGCGTCGTGTTCACCGCGCACGACTCGATGACCTACTGCTACCAGAAGCTCGACTGCTTCCACGGCGGCCAGGAGCACGGCTGGGCGCTGCGCGACTACCAGGCGAACTGGCAGAAGTGCCTGCCGTGCCAGCGCTTTCGCTACCGCCCCGACCGCAACGCGCGCATCGCGGAGGTGCTGGCGCGCGACGTCGATCGATTCACGGTCGTGTCGGACGAGCTCGGCGCCGCGGTGCGCGCCAACGGCATTCGCGTCGACCGCACGATCCACAACGCGCTGCGCCTGCAGAGCGAGCTGCCCGGCGAAGAGGCCGCGCGCGCCTTCCGCGCCAAGCACAAGCTCGACGGCAAGCTCTTGATCGCGATGGGCGGTCGGCTGCACGCGCTCAAGGGCATCCTGCAGCTCTTCGACATGCTGGCGCACCTTCGCACCGAGTTCCCGCAACTGCGGTTGCTCGTGATGGGCAAGCGCGAGCTGTACGAGCGCGAGTTCAGCTTCGCGGCCGCGGACCGCGGCGTGGCCGACATGGTCGTGCCGACCGGCTGGCTCGACGGCGAAGAACTCGGCGCGGCCTACGCAGCGCTGGACGTGCTCGTGTCGCCCTCGATCTGCCTCGAGACCTTTGGCCTCGTGAACCTCGAGGCCATGGAACACTCCAAGCCCGTCGTCGCGACGCACTTCGGCGGCTGCAAGGAGGTCGTCGAGCACGGCGTCACCGGCCTGGTCGCCAACCCGTTCGAGGTGCGCGAGTTCGCCGAGTGCATCGCACGCCTCCTGCGCGACCCCGCGCTGCGTCGCTCGATGGGCGAAGCAGGTCGACGCCGCCTCGAGGAGCGCTTCACGATCCGCCGGCTCCACGAGGAATTCCTCGAGGAGTACGAACTCGTGCGCGAGGCGGCCGCCGCTCGTCGCTGAGCGCAGTGTCGAGGTCCGGGCCGACTGGCTCGAGTTCCTTGGAGACGGCGGTCGACCGGAACGGCGCAGCGATCGCGCAGCCGGCCCTGGACCGCAGCTGCGCACCCGCGAGCGCCGGCAGCAACCATGGCCTCAGCGAGTCGGGCGCGGGCCGATCGTCAATTGGCTCGCACGGTGTGCGCGTGAATCATCCGCTCGCGATTGGCGCGCGTTGGGACGCCGACTCAGGACTGCGCATGGGCGTCGCGCGCTGACGACGCAACGCTCAAAGCTCCCCGGAGAGGTCTGAGAGGGTTGTCAGCGTCCGATCGCCGGACGGGCCAGGATGCGTCGAGCGCGACCATCCACCACATCCGCTCGGAGCGCTTGGACCGCTCGAAGTGGTCGCGTGGCGGGACAACTTGGCGTTCAGGGCCAGCGTTGACGCCGCCGCGTCGGCCCTACATGGCTTCGCGAGTTCCGCTCGGTGCTTGTGTCGATATCCCGAGCTCGCCCTACGACCTAGCTTGCGGCGCACGATGGGTCGGACTGCCGCTGATGACGCGGCGCGATGCCTCGTTCGGCGTTCTGGCGTCACGACTACAGCTCGCTTCTCTCGATTTTCTACTCACGACCACAAAGGTCACCAACATGTTGCGCACTCTCACGATCGTCTCCCTCGCTGCGGGCGGGCTGTTCACCGCCTTCAACCAAGACACTTCCAAACCGACAGGTCAGACCGGCCCCGTGCACGGCCAGGACCGAAACTCTCAGGAGAAGAACACCGCGCACGCATCGGCGACCACCGACGGCTACCTGGCCAAGTGGATCAGCGTCGGCCAGAGCAGCACGGTCGAGCTCTCGCGCTTCGCGGAGAGCCGCGCCACCGACCCCGAGGTGAAGCGCTTTGCAACGAACATGCTCGCGGACCATCAAGCGCTCATGCTGAAGCTGGCGCCGTTCGTGAAGTCGATGGGGCGCTCCGGCGCGATCGAAGCGGGCGCGCCCAGCGACCTCGGTCGGCAGCCCGAGCGACGGAACGGCGATCAGAACCCGGCGGACCGTCCGCAAGACGATCGATCGGGCCGTGACGCGGGCTCGCGCGAGGGCGGCGACCTCGACCACGCTGCGCTGTTCGATGAACTGGGCCGGCAATGCGTCCTCAGCTCGCGCAAGGAGCTGGAGACCAAGCAAGGCGCCGAGTTCGACCGCTGCTACGTGGGCATGATGGTCATGTCGCACAAGATCGACAACGACGCCCTGACCGTGTTCCAGCGGCACTCGACCCCGGAGTTCCGGTCGGTGCTGGCGGACGCGCAGCGCAAGACCGAAGGCCACTTGAGCACGGCCAAGGACTTCATGCAGCGCCTGGAGCGCAAGTCGCTCGCGGCGCTCAAGGGTTCAACGGGCGCCGACGGCACCAAGTAACCGGCGCGGCTCCACCGGCGCGTCGCACTCGCGTGCGGCGCGCCAACCCATTTCGAGGAAGCGCCCCATGAAAACCAAACTGCCCATTCGTGCTGGTGTCTTCGAGAGCCGCACGCAGGTCGATCATGCCGTCGACGAGTTGATCGCCGCGGGCTTCGAACGCAAGTCCATCAGTGTGGTGGAGAAGGATCGCGGGCCGCGAGCTCAGACCCACGGCGACGTGCGCACGCTCTCCGCGTCCGGAGCCCACACCCGACGCGCGGTTCCGATCGGCGCTGCGATCGGCGCCTTGACTACGGGCCTCGCCGTCTTGCTTTGGATGGCGCCCACGCAGGGCGAAGGCCTGATCGTTGCCGGCGCGCTGCTCGCCGCCGTTCTCGTGGGCGGAATCGCCGGCGGCTACATCGGCGCGATGATGACCCGTGGCTTCGAACCCGCGATCGCCGACTTCCACGATCAAGCGCTGGACAAGTCGCAGTTCCTGGTCGCTGTGACGGACAACGACAACGGCCCGCCGCTCGCGCTGGCGGCATCGCTGCTCGAACACGCGGGCGCTTCGGCGCTGTCGCTGCGGACCGACTGACGCGCGCGACAAGCTGTCGCACCTCGGCCCGCGCGCGCTCGCGGCATCTTCGCCGAGCGAACCGCGGACTTGAGCTCCAGGCTCGGGGGCAAGTCGCGCTCACAGCGCGCGATGATCCGGCAGCAATCGCCAGCGCGAGCACGCCGCAGGCCCCGCGCCGTCCACGCGCGTGCTCGAGCGCGCCGAGCCAGCACTCGAGATGCACACGGCCGAACTTCACGCAGCGCAACTCGAAGTCGAGTGGCTCGGCGAAGAGCTGGCGAAGGTCCGCTGAACCGGCGACGACGTCAGAGATCGACTTGGATGCGCGCCTGCGTGCCGCGGATGTTGGCGAGGCCCCAGTCGCGCAGGGCTTCGAGCACTGGCAGCAGCGAGCGGCCGAGCGGAGTCAGTCGGTACTCGCGCGCGCCGGCGCGGACGGTCGAGGGCGCCGCTGCGACCAGGCCCTCGCGCACGAGGCGCTCCAAGCGCTCGGACAAGACGTTGGTGGCGATTCGTTCGGGCGACTGGGCGAACTCGTGGAAGTGGCTCTTGCCCGCGAAGAGGTCGCGGATGACGAGCAACGTCCAGCGATCGCCGATCACATCGAGCGTGCAGGCCACCGGACACACCGATCGACGCGAGGCGCGAGTCATCGGCCGTCGCTCGCTGGAACAGGCTCGCGCGAGCTGCCGTGGACCGTCGGCGATACGCCGTCGAGCACGCTGAGCGCGTCGCTCCACACCGGAAGGCCCGCGGCGCGCGGCCAGCTCACGATCGCGAACTTCGTGCGGACGAGAGCCACTCGCCCCGCCTTGCGCGCCTCTCGGTGCAGAGGACTCGCCACGAACGCGTCGTGCGCCGCATCGTCGCGCCAGACGGTGAGCGTCCACACCTCGTCGCCGAAGAGACGCTTGCGGCGCGAGTAAGCCAAGAGCCCGTCGACGTTCGAGAGCTGCTCGAACATGCGCGCGGTTCCCTGGTCGAACGGCGCGCGCGTGCGCGGGTCGAGCTCCGCGAAGGTCAGCGCGAGCGTGAGGTCCGCCCCCTCGCGCGGCAGGTCGCGCCACGCGGACGTCGTCTTCATCGGAGTCGCTACGGCGCACCCGGGCAGCGCCAGCACCAGCCACGCTCCCACCAGCGCCGCCACCGCCGCGCCCAGAACACGAACACGTCTCACGCGGATCGAACGGCCCATGGCCGAGCCTCGCCCAAATGCTTGCAATATGCAAGCGATCAAATCTCCGCTCTGGCGCGCGCGACGCCCGCGGTGGAGCGAGTCCACGCCGCGGTCGCGCGCAAGCGCGCTCGCAGCCGGTTGAAGGTGCTTCGAGCGCGAGGGGCCGACCAGCCATGCGTCGAATCAACGTGGGCGACCCATTCGCTGGGCGAGAGGCGCGACGCCTCGGCGTCGTGCGAGCCACGCCACGAGTCCAAGTGGACTCGCCCGGGGTCGCACGACGCAGAGTCGGCGCATTCGGGTGCGGGAGCGCGCGGAGTGAGCTCTCGACGCGCCTCTAGTCGAGCTCCAGCCGCGCCGGATAGCCGCGCTTGGCGAGCGCGCTGAGCAACTCGTCCGTGCTCGAGGCGGCGGGATCGCGGCGCACGAGGGCGATGCGCTCGCGCAGCCGCACCTCGACCTCCGCGACTCCGGGCACGCCTCGCAGCGCGCCTTCGACGTGTCTCGCGCAGGATCCGCAGGTCATTCCGTCCACTTCCAGGGCAGTCGTTTGCAGTGCTTTCATCGTTTTCCTCAGGGGTCGTCACGCGGCGAGATTGCCGCTGCCGGGCGCAGACGCAGCGAGGCGTGGAGGACTACAGGCCAATTGGGGCGTAAGGCTCGACGCGGCGCAGCGTCGGCAGGTGCGAGTCGCCAGTCGCATCCCACGAGCCCTGCCATGAACAACACAGCCCTCGCCGACGCCCCCGCCTCCGCCACCCCGACCCAGACCGTCGAGCTCGAGCTCGCCGGCATGACCTGCGCCTCGTGCGTGGCGCGTGTGAGCCGCGCGCTGAAGTCCGTGCCGGGCGTCGAGGACGCCGACGTGAACCTCGTCACGCAACGAGCGACGGTGACGCTCGCTCCGGGGAGCGCCGACCGCGCGCAGCTCGCGGCGGCCGTCGAGCGCGAGGGCTACTCCGTGCTGGATGCTCCGAAGGACGTCGGCGCGCGCTCCGAAGCACCGGCCGCCCGACCGCCGTCGGCGCGCGAGCAGCTCGAGTCGGCCGAGCGCGTCGAGCTCTTGCGCTCGCTCGCGTTGTCCGTCGCGCTGACGGTCCCGGTGCTCGCGCTGGCGATGTCCCACGGCGCGTGGCCGTGGGCCGAGACCGAGGCCGGCCGCTGGGCGCAGCTCGCGCTGAGCACGCCGGTCGTGTTCGGGCCGGGCGCGCGCTTCCTGAGCGCTGCGTGGCGCGCGGCGCGGCATCGCGCAGCCGACATGAACACGCTGGTCTCGGTCGGCGCGCTCGCGGCCTGGGGCTACTCGGTCATCGCGCTCACGCTCCCGGGGCTGTTCCCGCACGCCGAACACGGCGTGCAGCCGCACCTGTACTTCGAGGCCGCGGCGACGATCGTCACGTTCGTGCTGCTCGGCAAGTTGCTCGAAGCGCGCGCGCGCCGGCAGCTCGGTGACGCGGTTCGAGGCCTGCACGAACTCGCTCCCGCAACGGCGCGCCGCCGCCGCGACGGCGAGGACCGCGACGTTCCGGTCAGCGAACTCATCCCGGGCGACGAGGTCGTCGTTCGCCCCGGCGAGCGCGTGCCCAGCGACGGAGTCGTCGTGAGCGGCGCGTCCGCGGTCGACGAGTCCCTGCTGAGCGGCGAGAGCCTGCCGGTGGACAAGGGCGCGGGAGACGCCGTCACGGGCGGGACGCTCAACCAGTCGGGCGCGCTGCTCGTGCGCATCGTTCGCACCGGCGCCGACACCGCGCTGGCGCGCATCGCCGCGTCCGTGGAAGCCGCGCAGGGCTCGCGCGCGCCGATCGCCCGGCTCGCCGACCGGGTCAGCGCCGTGTTCGTGCCGGTGGTGCTCGTCATCGCCGCGCTCACCGCGCTCGTCGGCTACGCGCTCCAACCGGACGCGGAGGGCCTGGCCGCAGCGCTCGAACGCGCCGTGGCCGTCCTCGTGATCGCGTGTCCGTGCGCGCTCGGTCTGGCGACGCCCGCAGCGGTCGCCGTGGGCGCGGGACGCGGCGCGCAACTGGGCGTGCTGTTCAAGGGCGGCGCTGTGCTCGAGGCCGCGGCGCACCTCGACACCGTGTTCCTCGACAAGACCGGGACGCTCACGCTGGGCAAGCCCGAGCTGGTCGACGTGATCGCGCTCGCTCCGAACGACGAACAGCGCCTCTTGCGGCTCAGCGCGGCGGTCGAACGCTCCAGCGAACACCCCCTCGCGCGGGCCATCGTCGACGGCGCACGGGCGCGCGGCGCGAGCGGCGGCGAGGTCGAAGGCTTCCACTCCGTCGCCGGTCGCGGCGTGCAGGGCGTGAGCGAAGGCGTGAACGTGCGAGCCGGCGCCGCGGCGTGGCTCACCGAGGCTGGCATCGACACGTCCGCCCTGTCGGCGCGCGCGGAGGAGCTCGCCGAACTCGGGCGCACGCCGGTGTTCGTCGCGTTCGACGGAGTCCTGGCCGGCCTTCTGACGCTGGCCGATCGCCCCGAGCCGAAGGCGCAGCGCGCCGTCGCCGAGCTGCGAGCACGCGGCCTGCGCGTCGTGATGCTCACGGGCGATCGACGCGGAACCGCTGCGGCCGTCGCGGCGAGCGTCGGCATCGACGAGATCGAGGCCGAACTGCTCCCCGAGGACAAGGCGCGCATCGTCGGCGCCGAGCGCGCGCGCGGACGTCGCGTGGCGATGGTCGGCGACGGCGTCAACGACGCGCCGGCTCTCGCGCTCGCGGACGTCGGGATCGCCGTGGGCGGCGGCGCCGATGTGGCGGCGGCCGCGGCCGATGTCACGCTGCTGCGCGGTGGGATCGCGTCGCTCCCCGACGCGCTGGGCCTGGCGCGCGCGACGCTCGCCACGATCCGTCGCAACCTCGGCTGGGCGTTCGCCTACAACGTGCTCGGCATCCCGGTCGCGGCCGGAGTGTTCAGCCACTGGACAGGCTGGAGCCTGTCTCCGATGCTCGCCAGCGCGGCGATGTCGCTGTCGAGCGTGTCGGTGCTCGCGAGTTCGCTCGCGCTGCGCCGGTTCGGCCGCCAGCGCGACTGAGCCTGCGTTCCGCGGCCCGGCGCCGCTCCCGGTCGACGG
>CALKYE010000003.1 GCA_938003765.1 uncultured Planctomycetia bacterium | reverse complement strand
ACCGACATCCCCGCGCGCGCGATCGACCTCGCGCGGCGGTCCCGGGCCGTGTTCACTCAGAGCCTCGCTCTCGTCCACGCCACCGCAGACCGAACCCACACCGCCGCGGTTGCCGGAGAGTGGAGGAATCCTCGCGGGGGCGTCGGTCAGAGGGCGCCTGAGATCGGGCGAGGCGTCGGGCGCACTACAATCGCCCGCCTATGAGCGCTGAGCCGAACGCTGCGCACCCCGCGGCCGACCAGGGACCGCGTCACGCGCTGTTCCCCGGCACCTTCGACCCGGTCACGCTGGGCCACCTGGACGTGATCGAGCGCTCCGCTCGCCTGTTCGAGCGCTTGACGGTCGGGATTGCGCAGCACCCCACCAAGCGCGAGCTCCTCCCGCTCGAGCGCCGCGTCGACTTGCTGCGCGGAGTCACCGCGCACCTCCCCAACGTCTCGGTGGCCGTGATCGGGGGCCTGGTGGTCGAGGGCTGCCGCCAATTGGGCGCGCGCATCATCGTGCGCGGCATCCGCAACGCCACGGACTTCGAGTACGAGGCGCAGATGGCGCGCTCGAATCAGGCCATGGCGCCGCACGTCGACTCGGTCTTCATCGCCTCGGACGCCGACCACGTGCACATCTCGAGCACGCTGGTGCGCCAGGTGGCCGAGCTCGGCGGTCCGCTGGAGCTGTTCGTGCCTTCCGCCGTCGCGGCCGCCCTGCGCGAGGTCTGCGCCTCACGCGCGTGAGCGACCGGCCGCTGGCCGGGGACCATCGGCGGGCGCGGGCGAGCGTCGCCCGCTACGCTTGGAGTCCGTTCCTCCCCGCACTCCGCGAGCCCCCGCCATGCCCGACCGCCGCATCGTTTCCTCTCCCGACGCTCCCAAGGCGATCGGCCCCTACAGCCAAGCCGTGGTCGCCGCGGGGCTGGTGCACTGCTCGGGGCAGATCGCGCTCGATCCCCACACGGGCGAGTTCACGGGGGGCGACGTCGCCGCGCAGACCGAGCGCGCGATGAACAACCTCGCCGCGGTGCTGGCGGCGGCCGGCAGCGACTTCTCGCGCGCGCTCAAGTGCAACGTGTACCTGACCACGATGGAGCACTTCGGGGCGATGAACGAGGTCTACGGCCGCTACTTCCCGGCCGGGTCTGCGCCCGCTCGGGCGACGGTCGCCGTGGCGCAGTTGCCGCGCAACGCGCTGGTGGAGATCGACTGCACCGCGCTCGTCTGAGCCCTGTGCGAAGGAAGCGGCGCGCGCGGCGACGTTGACGTTCCGCGCTGGCCGTCCCTCGGCGCTCCGCCATGGTCTTCAGCCACCCGACGTTCCTGTTCCTGTTCTTGCCGGCGGTGCTGGCGCTCTACGCGCTGGCGCCGCGCGCGCTCAAGAACGGCTGGCTGCTGCTCGCGAGCCTGGTGTTCTACGCCTTCGACCGGCCCGAGTTCGCGCTGGTCATGCTGGGCTCGATCGCGATCAACTGGGGGCTCGGGCTGTGGGTCGAGCGCGCGCGCGAACGCTCGCGCACGATCGTCGCCGTCGCGCTCGTGCTCAACCTGGGGCTCCTGGGGTTCTTCAAGTACTGGAACTTCCTGTGGGACAACCTCGAGTCGCTCGGGATCGGGCTCGAGCGCTTCCCCGCGGATCCGGTCGTGCTCCCGATCGGCATCTCGTTCTTCACCTTCCAGGCGCTGAGCTACGTCATCGACGTCAGCCGCGGCGAGGGCCGGGCGCAGCGCAATCCGCTCGACTTCGGGCTCTACATCGCGCTCTTCCCGCAGCTCATCGCGGGACCGATCGTGCGCTACCGCGACGTCGCCGAGCAGATCGGCGGCCGCACGCACTCGCTCGAGCTGTTCGCGCGCGGCGTGCGACGCTTCGTGCTCGGGCTCGGCAAGAAGATGCTGATCGCCAACGTGCTGGCCGAGGCGTCCGACTCGATCTTCGCGCTCGACACGCGCGCGCTCGACGCTTCGACGGCCTGGCTCGGCGCGCTGTGCTACACGGGGCAGATCTACTTCGACTTCTCGGGCTACAGCGACATGGCCATCGGCCTGGGGCTGATGTTCGGCTTCCGCTTCCTCGAGAACTTCGACTACCCCTACATCGCGCGCAGCGTGACCGAGTTCTGGCGCCGCTGGCACATCTCGCTGTCGAGCTGGTTCCGCGACTACCTCTACATCCCGCTCGGCGGCAATCGCGAGGGCGCCGGGCGCACGTACTTCAACCTGCTGACGGTGTTCTTCCTGTGCGGGCTGTGGCACGGCGCGGCGTGGAACTTCGTGGTGTGGGGGCTCTACCACGGGCTGTTCCTCGTGCTCGAGCGCGTGGTGCGTCGCGAGCGCCGCGGTGAGAGCTCGTGGCTCGGCCTGCCGTACGCGTTCCTCGTAGCGGTCGTCGGCTGGGTGTTCTTCAACGCGCCTTCGCTCGGTCACGCGCTCGAATTCCTGCGCGCGATGGCGGGCGGCGGTCAGGGCGACGGACGCGCGGTCCACGCGGCGCTGTACCTCGACAACGCGACCAAGCTCGCGCTCGCCGCCGCAGTCCTCGGCTCCACGCCGTGGCTGCGCGCGCTGGGCCAGTGGCGCGAGCGCCGCCGCGCCGAGCGGGGCAGCGACGCGCTCGAGCTCGGGCTCGAGTGGGGCTCGGTCGCGGGCGTGCTCGCGGTGCTCGTGCTCTCGGCGATGGCCCTGTCGGCGGGCACCTACAACCCGTTCATCTACTTCCGCTTCTAGTGATGGACTCGCCCGCGCCGCACGAGCCTCGCGCTGCGTCAGCGCTCGCGCTGGCGGCCTGCTTCTGCGCGGCGCTCGCGGCCCCGGCGGCTCTCACGCTCGTCGCCCGGCCGCCTTCGAGCGAGATCGAGCGCGAATTCCGCCGCCCCGCGCCGTTCCCGGCCACGCCCGTGTCGGCCGCGACGCTCGCGGTGTGGCCGCGGATGTTCGACGCGTGGTACGCGGACCATTTCGGACTGCGCTCGACGCTGATCCGCTGGAACAACGCGCTCGCGCTGTTCGCGCTGGGGGACTCGCCGACGTCGGAGATCGTGGTCGGCCCCGAGCAGTGGATGTTCACCACGCGCGACCGCGCGGTCGAGGTGCGGCGCGGCGCCGATCCGTTCAGCGAGCGCGAGCTGGCGTTGTGGGCCGACGTGCTCGCCGATCGACGTCGCTGGTGCGAGGAGCGCGGCGTGCGCTACGTGTTCGCCATCGCGCCCAACAAGGAGTCGATCTACGCGGACTACTGGCCGGAGCGGCTCGACGTCTTCGCGCCGACGCGGCGCGAGCAACTGGTCGAGTACGTGCGCGGCCGCGCCGACGTGCCGCTGCTCGACCTGACGCCGGCGCTCGCGCAGGCGCGCGTCGACTTCGCGCGCGAGGGCGACGTGTACTTCCGCCTCGGCACGCACTGGAACGACCGCGGAGCGCTGTACGCGTATCGCGCGTTGCTCGAGCACGCTGCGCAAGGCGCACCGCAGTTCGCGCCTCGCCCGCTCTCGGACTTCTCGTTCGTGGCGACGGACTTCCAGGACGACAGTTGGGCCGGCCGGCTGTACCTCGAGGACGTGCTCACGCAGCCCAACGTCGAGTTGAAGCTCGAGTTCGAGCGCGGCGTGCCCGAGTCGTTCTGGCGCGAGGCGCGCGAGAAACGGCTGGTCTCGATCGACAGCACGCACGCGCGCAGCGACCTGCCGCGCGCCGTCGTTTTCCACGACTCGATGGGCGAGAAGCTGCGCCCGCTGCTCGCCGAGCATTTCTCGCGCGCGAGCTTCCGCTGGGTGTCCGACTTCGACACGGACCTGATCGAGCGCGAGAAGCCCGACATCGTGATCCAGCTCTTCGTCGAGCGCGCGCTGTCGGCCTTCTCGCTCTCGACCTCGCCGTTCGACACGCCGGAGCGTTGCCAGGCCGAGTTCGAAGCCTCGTCGCAGGTGCTGGTGCGCGGATTGGCGGGCCTGGAGGCCGATCGCAGCGCTCCGCAGCGGCCGGTGGAGCTCGCGCCGGGCCCGGATGGCAGCGTGACGGTGCGCTACGGAGGCGGCGGCGTGCTCGCGCCGCAGTTCGAGCCGCCCGCGGGCGGGTGGCCCGTGCTGCGCTTGGAGTTCGACGCTCCCGCGGACGGCCAGGCGCTGATCGAGTTCAAGACCGAGCGCCACCGCGAGTACGCACGCATCGCGCGCGGGATCCAGCGCCCGATCCGCGCGGGCCGCAACGTCGTGTTCGTGAAGCTGCGCGTGCCGCAGCTCGCCGGACGGCTGCGCTTGCACCCGGGCCTCGCCGCGGGGGAGTACGTCCTGCGCGACCTCGAAGTGCGCGCCGTGCCCGAGTAGACTCTTCGCCCGGTTTTCGCGCTGTTAGCGGCCCTTTTTCGGGCCCGCGCGGCCCTCCACCCCAGACTCTCCGCGCACTCCATGGGCCTTGCCTGCGGCATCGTCGGACTGCCCAACGTGGGCAAGTCCACCATCTTCAACGCCATCACCGCCGCTGGCGCGGAGAGCGCGAACTACCCGTTCTGCACGATCGAGCCCAACGTCGGCGTGGTCGACGTCCCCGACGAGAACCTCGCCACGATCAACGGCTTCCAGGCCACCGAGCGCATCATCCCCGCCTCGCTCAAGGTGGTCGACATCGCCGGCCTGGTGAAGGGCGCCAGCCAGGGCGAGGGCCTGGGGAACAAGTTCCTGGGCAACATCAAGGAGTGCGACGCGATCCTGCACGTCGTGCGCTGCTTCGACTCGGGCGACATCATCCACGTCTCCGGTTCGATCGATCCGCAGCGCGACATCGAGGTGATCGAGCTCGAGCTCTCGCTCGCCGACCTCGACACGGTGACGCGCGCGCTCGACCGCGTGGCCAAGAAGGCGCGCGCGCAGGACAAGGAGGCGATCTTCGAACAGGGCGTGCTGGAGCGCGCGAAGGGCGTCCTCGAGGGCGGCGGACAACTGCGCGCGGTCGAGTGGACGCCGCAGGAAGCCGCGGTGCTCTATCCGCTGTTCCTGATCACGGCCAAGCCCGTGCTGTTCGTCGCCAACGTCGCCGACAACGACCTCGAGGGGCGCTCGCCGCTGGTCGACGTGGTGCGCAAGCACGCGGCCAAGACCGGCGCCGAGGTGGTGGCGCTCTCGGGCGCGATCGAGGGCGAGATCATGTCGCTCGAGAGCGCCGATCGCGCGGCGTTCCTGGCCGACATGGGCCTCACCGAGCCGGGCCTCAACCGCTTGATCCGCCAGGCGTACAAGCTGCTCGGCCTGCAGACGTACTACACCTGCGGCCCCAAGGAGATCCGCGCCTGGACGATCCACAAGGGCGACACCGCGCCCAAGGCCGCCGGCGTGATCCACACCGACTTCGAGAAGGGCTTCATCCGCGCCGAGATCTACTCGCTCGACGACCTCGTGCACTACAAGACCGAGGCGGCGATCAAGGCCGCGGGCAAGCTGCGCTCCGAAGGCCGCGAGTACGTGATGCGCGAGAACGACATCTGCCACTTCTTGATCGGGAAGTAGCGCGCCCAGCGCTCGACCCGAGCACCTCGAATCACCGAACGGCTCGCGCGACGAGCCGCACCCGGTTCCAAACGCGCCCCGCTTGTCCCAGGAACTCCGCCCCATGCAAACCGCTTCGATCCTGGATGTGACCGTCGAGACGTTTCAGAAGGACGTCGTCGAGCGCTCGCGCACGAGCCCGGTTCTGATCGACTTCTGGGCCACCTGGTGCGGACCGTGCAAAACGCTCGGACCGACGCTCGAGAAGCTCGCGCGCGAGTTCGCCGGGCAGTTCACGCTCGCGAAGATCGACATCGATCGCAATCAAGAGCTGGCCGAGGTGTTCCAGATCCAGAGCGTGCCGACCGTGCTGCTCTTGAAGGAAGGGCGTCTCCTCGACGGCTTCGCGGGCGCGCTGCCCGAAGTCCAGATCCGCAAGTTCCTCGAGCAGCACCTGGGCCTCAAGAAGGCCGATCCGCTGGCCGAGGCCGCCAAGCTCGAGTCGGAGGGCAAGCGCGGCGAAGCGCTGAGCCTGCTGCTCTCGCACCTGCGCACCGCTCCGAGCGACGCCAAGGTGCGGCTGCTCGCGGCGCGTCTGTGCGCGGCGGAGGGACGCCTGCAGGAAGCGCGCGAGCACTTCGCGCACGTGACGGGCGAACTGCGCGACGGCGAAGAGGCCGTGGCGCTCGCGGCGCAGCTCGAGGCCGCCGAGGCCAGCGCGGGCGTGCTCGGCGCGCTCGAGCAGGCCGTGAAGTCGAACCCCGAGGACGTCGCCGCGCGGCTGGAGTACGGCAAGGCGCTGGTCGCGGGATCCAAGCACGCCGAAGGGCTCGAGCAACTGCTCGAGGCGGCCCGACTTGACCTGGGCTACCAGGACGGCGCTCCGCGCAAGGCGATGATCGAAGTGTTCAACCTGCTCGGCTGGTCCGATCCGCTGGTGCTCGACTACCAGCGCCGGCTGTCGATGCTCCTGTGCGTCTGAGCGCGCCGCGCCAACGCATGGAGCCGCGAGCGTGAGCTTCGTCAGGGCGGGCGAGGCGCTGGGCGCCGTGCGTCGCGCGCTAGCGTTGCTCGTCGGACTGGCTCTGTGCTTCGCGGCGAGCTCGTGCGCGCGCGACACGCGTCCGAGCGTGCAGGTCTTCGCAGCGGCGAGTCTGCGCGACGTCTGTGGCGACATCGCCGAGCTGTGGCGTCAGCGCCGGCCCGACGTGGAGCTGGTGTTCAACTTCGGCTCGTCCGATGTGCTCGCTCGACAGATCGAAGCCACGCACGCCGCGGACCTGTTCCTGTCGGCGGACACGGCGCAGATGGAGCTCGTGCGCAAGAGCGGCGCAGTCGTCGTCGAGGGGCCCAGCCGCTGGCTCTCGAATCAGCTCGTAGTCGTGGTCCCCGCGAGTTCGAGCGAGCGCGAGTGGAGCGCGGCGAGCGAACTCCTCGACGAGCGCTTCGTGCGACTGTCGCTCGCCAACCCCGGCGCCGTTCCCGCGGGCAAGTACGCCAGGACCTGGCTCCAGTCGCAGGGGCTGTGGAGCGCGCTCGAGTCGCGCGTCGCGCCCGGAGTCGACGTGCGCGCTGCGCTCGCCGCGGTCGAGAGCGCGGCCTGCGAAGCGGGCGTGGTGTACGCGACCGATGCGGCGATCTCCTCTCGAGTGCGCGTGACGTACCGCGTGCCGCTCGAGCAGGGCCCGCGCATCGAGTACGCCATCGCGGCGACGTCGGGCAAGGCGCCCGCCGAACTCGCGCGCGAGGTGCTCGAGCACTTCCTCTCTGCGCCAGCGCGCGAGTGCTTCGCGCGGCGCGGCTTCGTCGTCGGCGAGGGGCTCTAGCGCGTGCAGTGGGAGAGCGTGGCGCCGGCGCTGTGGCTCACGCTGCAAGTGGCGGCGTTCTCGACGGCGTTGGTGGCGCTGCCGGCGATCGCGCTCGGTCGCTTCCTCGCGCGCCGCGAGTTCCGAGGACGTTCGGCTCTCGAAGCGTTCGTGGCGTTGCCGCTCTACTGCCCGCCGACGGCGTTCGGCTACCTGCTGCTGCGCGCGCTGCGCCGCGACGGTCCGCTCGGCGCCGAGTCGCTCGGCTTCGACCTCGACCTGCTGCTCACCTGGCGCGGCGCCGTGCTCGCGTCGGCGCTGATGAGCTTCCCGCTCGTCGTTCGCACGGCGCGCCTTGCGTTCGAGAGCGTGCCCGCGCGGCTCGAGCAGATGGCCGCGTCGCTCGGAACGTCGCGCGCTCGCGTGCTGTGGCGCGTCACGCTCCCGTTGGCGCGCAACGGCTTGATCGCGGCGCTCCTGATCGGCTTCAGCCGCGCGCTGGGGGAGTTCGGCGCCACCGTGATCGTCGCGGGCAACATCCCCGGTCGCACGCAGACGCTCGCGACGGGCATCTTCGATGCGCTGACGCTCGGAGACGACGCGCGCGCCGTGCAGCTCGCGGGTTGGAGCGCTCTGCTCGGTTTCGCGGCGGTCTGGACCTCGGAGTGGTTCCTGCGTCGCTCGCGGAGAGCCTCGGCATGAGCGGCGCGCTCGAGTTCGAGCTCACGCTGGCGCTGTCGGGCTTCACGCTCGAGCTCGAGCACTCGACGCGCTCGCGCGCGCTCGGCGTGTTCGGTCCCAGCGGCTCGGGCAAGTCCTCGCTCGTCGAAGCGCTGGTCGGCTGGCGTCGCGGCGCGCGCGGGCGCATCGCCTTCGACGGCGTCACCTGGCTCGACAGCGAGCGCGGGGTCGAGCTCGACGCGGCGCAGCGCGGTGTGGGCTACGTGCCGCAGGACCAGTTGCTCTTCCCGCACTTGGACGTCGAAGCGAACCTGCGCTTCGGGTGCGCGCGCGATGATGGACTGGTCGAGCGCGTGCTGCGCGTCCTCGAGATCGAGCCGCTGCGCGCGCGCGACGTGGCCACGCTCTCGGGCGGTGAGCGCCAGCGCGTGGCCCTCGGCCGAGCGCTGTGCGCGCGCCCGCGCCTGCTCGTGCTCGACGAGCCGTTCGGCGCCTTGGACCGGCCTCTGCGCCGCCGGATCCTGCCGTTCCTCGTGCGCGCGCAACGCGAGTTCGCCGCGCCGCTCGTGCTCGTGAGCCACGACCCGACCGAGATCGCCGCGGTGTGCGACGAGGTGCTCGTGCTGCGCGAGGGCCGGCTCGTCGCGCGAGGCGCGCCGGCGCAGGTGCTCACGCCGGGCGGCGAGCTCGACGAAGGCTTCGAGAACGTCGTGCGCGGTCGCGTGAGCGCGGTCGGCGCCTCGAGCGCGAGCGTTGACCTCGGCGGCGTCGCCCTCGAAGTCCCGCGCGGATCGCTCGCGTCCGGTGAGCTGGCCGTGGTCGCCGTGCGCGCGGACGACGTGCTCCTCGCGCGCTCGGCGCCGAGCGGCCTGTCGGCGCGCAACGTCCTCGCCGCGCGCATCGAGGAGCTCGTGCGCGGCCCGGCCGCGCGCCTGCGCGTGTCGCTCGCCGGTCAGCCGCTGTGGGCCGAGCTCACCGAGGCCGCCATCGACGAGCTGGAACTCGCCGTCGGCGGCGCGGTGTTCGTCGTCGTCAAGACGCGCGCGTGCCGCGTGCTCGGCGCCAGCCGCGAGGCCTGAGGCGCGCGCCACTCCGTCGAGACTCGCTGATTGTCGTGCGCGCCGCGCCGAGCGGGGTGCGTTGCGCGCGAGTTCGCGCCCGGCGGCCGCGACCTCGCGCGCAGCGAGATTCCGTCGCCATCGACGCGGCGCTCGCGCGCTTCCCGCTCGCGCTACGGCGCGGTGATCACCTGCGCGTTCGTGAGGTTGGTCTGCTTGGGCGCGGGCGGATCGCGGTACCAGCACTGCACGTACACGGTCGCGCCGCTCGCGACGCCGGAGGCCGACAGCGCGCCCGCGATGTCCAACGTGTACGAGCCGTTGCACTGACCGATGCTTCCGCCCGAGTGCATCACTCCGGTTCGCCGCAGCGGACCGCGCGCGCACAGGTAGCTCGTCGATCCCGCGGCCCACGGCGTGTAGCGCGGTCCGTTGACGCCGAAGAAGAACAGGCCCAGGCGATTGCCCGGGAGCGACGATGCGACCAGGCTCGTGCCGCTCGCCTGCAGCGTCGGAATGCAGCCCTCCGTGGAGGTCCCTGACGGACAGAAGCCGTTGCTGCTCCCGCCGACGTCCCACACGTCCGCTTCGATCCACACTCCGAGCAACTGTCCCGTCATGCCCGCGACGAGGTCCTGCACGTGGACGCTCCAGCCGCCCTCCGCGAACTCGCCGGCGAAGCGGCTCATCGCACCTTCGGGTGTGACTTGCGCGGGAACGCCGCTGAACTCGGAGACCGGCGCGTCGAGTCCCGCGAGGGTCGCGTCGTCGCGGAACACGACGTTGCCGAAGAAGTTGGCGGTGCTCCCGCCGCTGTGGCGCGCGAGCGTGATCTGCGTGCCCGCGGGTGAGGTGAGCGTGATCACGAGGTCGCTCGGGCGCGGGTGGTTGAGGTTCAGACCCAGGCGCGCGGACTTCAATTGCACGCCCGCGTCGATCACGAGCGCGAAGCCGTAGCGTCCGATCGCGTTGTTGTCCGGGATGTTGACCGTGAACGGCTGGTAGTCGTAGGTGGTGTAGTCGATCGGCGCCGGATCGGGAGTCAGCGTCGTGAGCACGAGCGACCACGACACGAGCACGCCCGTGGCCGCGCCGCTGTCGTCGCTCGCGTGCAGCTCCCAGTCGCCGAACGGATCGAGGTCGAGCAGGCTGCCCAGCGCGCCCTCGGGGGTGACCGTGAACACGCCGCCGCTCGTGAACGTCTGCTCGCGCACGGTGACGTCGCTCGAGTCGTCGAACGTCGTGTTCGTGAAGGCGTTGGCGACGCCGGCCGCGTTGTCGGTCGAGAGCGTCACGCGCCGGCCGTCGGGCGCGATCAGGAACAGGTCGAGCTCCGCGCCGTCGGCGTGCTGCACGTTGACGCGCACGTCCACGTCCCACAGACGCCCCGGCGTTCCGTGACTGATGGTCGAGACCGCGTTGAGCGGCAGGTTCGACTGCGCGGGCGTCGAGGTCAGCGTCTGCGTGCTCGGCGTCGTTCCCGGCGGTACGGCGCCGTACGCGAAGTGCGGCCCGCCCGACTGCGGCAGGTCCGCGTCGATCGGGAACGGCGCCTGCGCTCGAGTGCTCGCGGTCGTTCCCGCCAGCACCGCCAACCCGTAGAGCAACACCATTCGCGTCGTGATCATGTCCTCGCAGCTCCTCGCCAACCGGCTCGCCGCACACCCTGTGCGTCGCGCGGTGGGTCTCGCAGCGAGTGCTTGAGCGGCGCGGGCCGCG
>CALKYE010000002.1 GCA_938003765.1 uncultured Planctomycetia bacterium | reverse complement strand
CGCTCACTCCCGCTCCGCCGCCGCGATCCACGCGTCGAGCGAATCAGGGTCGTTGAAGAACGAACTGTCGACATGACCGAGCTCGAGCACTTGCGCCACCAGCGGGCGGTGCGCCGTCGCGTCGAGTTCGAACAGCGCGTCGCACAGGAACGCGTTGAGCACGGGTGAGCGCGAGTCGAACTGCAGCAGCAGTGCGGCGAGCTCACCCACGATGCGCGCGCGGGACGCGGGGGATTCGCTCGCTATGCGGACGAGCGATGCGACTGGCGTGAACAACTCGATCGGGTCCGCGGCGGGGGTGCGCAGCCAGCGCGCGAGCGCGTCGATGGCCGGCGGACCGATGAGCGCGAAGACGGGCGCGAGGTCGAGCCAGTCGTCGTCGTGGTGGCGGTGCGCGAAGGCGATCAGTGGCTCGATGGCGGCGGCGGCGCGCAGTTGGCCGAGCACGCGCACGGCGTGGAGCGAAGCCCAGGCGCGCGGCGAGGCTTCGGGGAACTCGTCGAGCTCGACGGCGCCGAGCAGGCGCAGGAGTTCGGGGACATGCTCGTCGGTGAAGCCGTGCGCTGAGAGGTAGTCGATCCAATCGGCGCCGAACTCGAGCGGGCCGAGTTCGAGCAGCGTCGCGACGGGCGGCGCGAAGCTCGCGCAGAGCGCCTCGCGCTCCTTGGGAGTGCTGAGCGGCGCGCCGGCGGCCAGCCAGTCGAAGGCCCGGCCATGGGTGATCCAGGCCTTGCCGAGGTCGAGAAAGGTCGCGGCGACGTCGGAGTCCGCGGGGAAGTCGGCCTCGAGCAGCGCGTGCTCGAAGTCGGGCTCGAGCTGGCGCGCGCGCTCGAGCAACGGCCGCGCCTCGCGCGGTCCCGCTCGCAGGTGCGCCTCGAGCACGGCGCCCCACGCGATGGTCGGCGAGTCGTCATCGCGATGCTGCTCGAGCAGCGCGCGCGCGTCGTCCAGGCGTCCGAACTCGAACAGCAGTCCGAGCAACGGGTCGCGCACGCGCGCGAGGTCGCCGGCGTCGAGCGCGAACAGCTCGCGCGCATGTTCGAGCGCCTCTGAGCGCCGTTCCGCGCGCAGGAGCGCACGGAAGAGCTGCCCACGAGCGCGCAAGTACGGTCGAGCGTCGACGATCGCGCTGAGCTGGCCGCGTTCGGCGTCCTGCAGCCGCTCCGCGCCGAGCCGCTCCAGTCCGCAATGCGCCGCGTGTTCGAGCGCGTCGATGACTTCGTCGCGGTCCGAGCGGCGCGCGATGGCGATCAGGGTCAGCGCGTCGCAGCACTGCGGATCGAACTCGAGCGCCTTGCTGGCGAGCGCGAGCGCACGCGGCACGCTGTCCGCTTCGATGGCCTGATAGGCGAGCTCTTGCGCCGCCTCGACGCCGCCCAGCGCGAGGGCTTCGCGCGTGACTTCATCGGCGTGGCGAGGGGTGAATCCCGCGACTCGCTCCTGCGCGAGTTCGACCGTCGGCGCCTCCTCGCGCGCCATCGCCCTCTGTGCGGCGCGGAGCAGGCGCTCCGAGTCCATCCGATGATGCACGGGCCCAGTTCGATCGCCATCGCTCCCGTCACGATCGGACTCACTCGTCGCAGGCGACGCGTTGCGACGATCGTTGCGTTGCTTGCGCAAACGCTTCTCGCGCTGCTTGTGCTTGTGCTGCTTGCGGCTTGACTTGTTCTTCATGGCGTGTGCGACGAGCGAGGATCGTAGCCGCGCGCGCTCGTCCCGCCCCCGGTCCGCGCGTCCGTTAGTTGGGAACTTCCTGCGAGCGTGACTTCGCGCGCTTCCCCGCGCGCAGCGAGGTCGGGTATGCGTGCGAGTCGGTCAGCCGCGCGCGCGCAACGCGCCGGCCCAAGCGGCGTGCGAGCGCTCGAGCGGAGCGTGTCGCGCGCGCAGTTCTCACTCACCACCTCGGAAGGCAGGACAGCATGAACATCCTTCGACTCACTCGCGCGCTCGGCTGCGGCGCACTTCTGTCGGCTCAACTGTGCGCTTCGACGATCTACGTCGACGAGAACGCGAGCGGACCGATCCACGACGGAAGCAGTTGGTGCTCGGCGTACACGACGCTGTGGGAGGCGCTCGCCGTGGCCAGCGCGGGCGACACGATCAAGGTCGCGGGCGGGCTGTACACGCCCAAACCGATCTTCCTCGGCGATCCGCGCGAGGCCACGTTCGATCTGGTGAGCCACGTGCGCATCGAAGGCGCGTACGCGGGCTGCGGCGCTCCCAATCCCGATGCGCGCGACTACGCCAACGACACGAGCTTCATCCGCGGCGATCCGCCGCGCGACGACCACACCATCGGCGACACGTCGAACAACTCGTACCACGTGCTGAGCGCGATCGACGTGAACGACGCCGAACTCGACGGGCTCTACATCGACGGCGGGCGCGCCGACAATCCGCTGGTCATCGACGGAACCCACGGCGCGGGCGCGCTCTCGCGGCGTTCGACCTTCAAGGCCGTGAACTGCATCTTCCAGGGGAACGAAGCGGTCGACTGGCCGATCGCGACGACGGGCCGCGGCGGCTCGGTGTACGCGGGGCGCAGCAAGCTCCACTTCGTCGACTGCCTGTTCCGCGAGAGCATCGCGGGCGAGACCGGCGGCGGCGTGTACAGCGAGGCAAGCGCGCTGATCTACGACGACTGCACGTTCGCGGCCTGCCTCGCGCTGAGCGGCGACGGCGGTGGAACCTACAACGACGGAGCCAGCTACTCCGAGCTGCGCGGCGCGTGGTTCCTGGTGTGCTTCGCGGGCGGCGACGGCGGCAGCGTGCACAACTCCGGCGCGCAGATGCTCATGTCGCGCTCGCGCATCCAGGGCTCGAACGCGACCAACGGCGCGGGCATCTTCAGCAAGAGCGGGCGCCTCGACCTGGTGAACTGCGAGCTCGCGTCCTTCAACGACGCCAGCGGCGACGGCGGCGCGATCTACAGCGCCGGAACTCCGACGACGCTGATGAACTGCCTGATCGCAGGCAACTCGGCGGGCGGAGTCGGCGGCGCCATCGCGAGCATCGACGCCAAGTTCACGCTCACGAACAGCACCGTCGTCGGCAACAGCGCAGGCAGCGGCGCGGGCGGCGCGCACTTCGGGAACTCGGGCGGGGGCAAGGTCACCAACTCGATCCTGTGGGACAACACGCGCGGCGGCGTGATCGACGAAGCGGCGCAGCTCGAGGCCACGGGTTCGGCGGGCATCAACCTCAACTTCAGCGACGTGGCCGGGCTCACGGGCGGGCTGGGAGGCGTCGGGAACATCGGACTGAACCCGCTGTTCGTCGCGCCGGGCTCGTTCGACTTCCGACTCGGCGCTTTCTCTCCCTGCCGCAACAGCGCCTCGAACGCTGCGCTGCCGGCCGACATCGCCGACCTCGACGGCGATTCCAACGTGCTCGAGGTCACGCCGCTCGATCTCGACCTCGTCGCACGCATCCAGGCGCTGATCGTCGACATGGGTGCGTACGAGGCCGCGCCGTGAGTTGAAGCGCGCAGCGCAAGCTGTGTTCGAGGGCCGCGCGCGTCCGATGACGCTCGCGGCCCTCGCTGTTCGCATCCACCGACGGTGACGGCGGGACCTTCGTCGCACGCTCGCGCACGACGCGCCGGACTCACAGCGTCACGCGCGCAGCACCTTCTCCATCGCCTTGCCCTTGGCGAGTTCGTCGACGAGCTTGTCGAGGTAGCGGATCTTGCGCATGAGCGGGTCTTCGACCTCTTCGACGCGCACGCCGCACACGACGCCCTTGATCAACGCCGCGTTCGGATGGAACGCCGGCGCCTCGGCGAAGAACGTCTCGAAGTCGGCGCCGACCTTGAGCTGCTTCTCGAACTGCTTCTGCGTGTACCCCGTCAGCCAAGTGATGACCTGGTCGACCTCCGCCTTGGTGCGGCCCTTCTTCTCGGCCTTGGCGACGTAGTGCGGGTACACGCTCGAGAACTTCGTCTGGAAGATTCGGTGCTGCATCAGAGTGTCTGGGCGACGCGGGGCGCGAACAATAGCGCGCACCTTCGCAGCGCGCGCGCAGCGACACGACGTCGGCGGAGCTGAGGCGACGGCGAGGTCACGCTCGCCGAGTCGAGCGCTGTCGTGCGACGCGCGCGAGCACATCGTCGAGCGTCGCGCCGACCAGCGCGCGCCGGCCCGAGGCCCGCATCCGCTCGAGCAGCTTGCCGACGACGCCTGGGCGACGCTCCGCGGCGGCGCGACAACGCTCCTCGAGCCACTGCGGGTCGAACCCGTTCCACTCGCCAGCCACCGACTGCAGATTGTCCGCCACCGCGGGCGCGACCTCGGAGTCGTGGATCGCGCGCAGCTCGCGCTCGTCGAACTCCGAGCGCGCCAGCGCCTCCGCCATGCGCTCGCGAGCCGCTTCATCGTGCTCCGTGTCGAGCCACAACTCCGACAGCGTGATCCACACCGGTCGGCGGCGATCGAGTTGCTCGGGGGTCACGCGCGTGCTCGCTCGAGGGGCATCGTATCGGCGCAGTGGACGGGAACTCGCCCGCGGCAGCAGCCGGCGGGCCGAGCAGGGTCCCATTCCCACAGTCGGCCACTGCGCGACCGGGGTGGCGGCGGCGGAAGTTCAAGGCGGCGGCGGCGCCAGTCGAAGTCGAGCGATAGCCCCAACCCGACCCGAAAGGCCAGCCCCACGTGCTCATCCCCCACCGACTTCGCGTCTGCGCTTGGCTCCTCGTCAGCTCCGTCACGTTCGCAGCATGCAGCGGCGGCGGAGGCGGCGGCGAAGCTGACGACGACGATCGTCTGAGCCGCGCCGGCGCGACGGTTGCGCTCGGAGACGCGGGCGTGAACTCCGTCGAGAAGCTGCACGTGACGTTTCACGAGCTCGCCCTCCTCGGGCCGGGCCTCGAGACGCTGCTCATCGAAGAGGGCGTCGACGCGCCGGTGACGATCGACGCGCTCTCCTACGAGGGCTCCGCTGCGCCGATCGCGTCGCGCCCGATCGCGGCGGGTGACTACGACGCGCTGCGCTTCAAGTTGTCGATCACGGCGCGCGATGGGCTGGACGTCGACGTCCCGGTCTACACGCTGTTCGACCCCGAGAACACGCTCTACCAGGAGATCGAGACGAGCTTCCCGCTCGGCGCCAACGCCTTCTCCGTCGCTGCGCCCGCCGAAGACAACCAGCCGTACTTGTTCCTGCACATCGACGTGCAGAACTCCCTCGGCGCCGGGGTGATCAACGACACCGTCACGATCGGGCCGCGCATCTTCCTCTCGACGCGCACCTTCATGCCGCTCGAGGGCGTCGTGACTGCGATCGAGTCGAACTCCGGTCTGTTCGAAGTCGAAGACGCGAACGGCGCGCTCTTCGTCGTCGAGCCCACCGACTGCACCAACTTCGTGTCGGGCTTCGACAGCGCGAAGGCCGGCATCGGAGCGCAGATCGTGTTCGCGAACCTCAGCGTTGGCGACGCCGTGAGCATGTCGGGCGTGCTCGGACTCGATCCGGGCTGCGACGATCCCGACCAGAAGGCCGTGCGCTACCACCCGCGCATGTTGACGGCGGAGCTCGCCGCCACGGGGATCACGTTGCTCCAGGGCGTGATCCAGGACGTCAGCGTCGCGGGTCCCGACACGACCGTCGAGATCGCGTTGCAGCGCGCGCTCGACCTCGGCGCGCAGACGCCCGTGATGGTCGGGCCCAGCGACGTGTTCCACGCCGTGTTCACCAACACACTGCTCTTCACCGGCTGGGGTGAGGTGCAGGAGCTCACCGGCGCCGCGAACCGGCTGCAGATCGGCGAGGCCATCAGCGTCGGCGTCGCCAACTTCGCCGGCGACGGCCCGAACTCGTGGACCGGCAGCGCGCTCGCAGGATTCCTGCAGCCCGTTCGCCTCAGCGGCATGATCGAAGCCGTCGACGACACGCACCTCGAGCTGTCGATGAGCGGCGTGAAGAAGGGCTCGGGCGCGCCGCACCCGGCGCAGGCGTACCTGCAGGACGCGATGCCGCCGGTGCGCGCCGTCGATCTCGGCGCGAACGTGCTGGTTGAGGTCGACGCGGGCACGCAGGTGTTCGTCGGACCGCGCAGCGGCTGGCAGTTGAGCCAGGTGCTCGACGCCTACTACGACAACCAGCTCACCGGCCCCGCGGGGTACGACGGTCAGACGCTCGGCGCCCCCTGCGGCGATCTGGGGCAGATCGACGTCGACATCGACGCGGGGGTGATGACGGCCTACGTCAACCATCTCCTGGGCGGAGGCGAGGTGTGGACGATCGAGCGCCTCGACGTCCACCTGTCCTCGGACGCGACGCAGAAGTACGTCTCGTGGGAGCTGGGCACGCCGGGCTGCTCGCTGCCCTTGAACAACGCCTGGCTCAACCAGCCGTGCATCGTCACGAGCCTGCTGCACCGCGAGCCCGCGACGCTGGGCGACACGTTCGAGGTCGGCTGGTCGCGCTACGCCCAGTCCGGCGCCGGCGCGTTCGGAACGTCGATCCTCAACGCCGGAGCGCTGGTCCCAGGCGCCGTCGTGCCGCCCGGCTCCGACACCGCCGGATGGGACGACGTGAACGAGCGCGTGCTCCTGGGCATCGACTTCGACGGCGACATGTATCCGTTCGACGACTTCCTCGACTCGTGCACGGGCCTCGAGGAGCTGGTGTGGGTCGACCTCTCGCAGGCGCAGTTCTTCTACTTCTCGGTCGATTCGCTGACCCAGGCGGTCGACTCGCAGTACCTCTCGGGCTACGCCGACTTCAAGACCAAGGTGATCGCGCTCCAGGCCGAGCAGGGCGCGCTCTCCTGCGGCCCCGGGTTCCACCAGAACGTCGGCTTCGGCTTCTCCGGAGTGATCGACAAGAACAGCGTCGACACGCTCGTGCTGGGCGAGCTCATCCCGGTGATCCGCGCCATCGACGGGCGCGTGTTCAACGGCGGCTGCGTCCCCGACTGAGCCCCGGCGCGCCCCGCGCGGCGCGACCTCGGCGCGCCAGCAGCAAACTCCTCGCTCGTGGTTGCCCCATGTCGGGCGCGCTGTTCCTATAATCCTCGCCCTTTTGGGTCGGACCTGGGCGCTGACACGCCCGCTGCTTTGGGGACACCACCTCGATGGCTTGGACACACCTCGACGGCGAGAGCCTGTACAACGTCTCGAACTGGGGCCGTGGATACTTCCACATCAACTCGGCCGGGAACGTGCAGGCGACGCCGGAGGGTCCGGATCGCCCCGACAAGCCGGGCATCGACCTGTACGAGCTGATCGGACAGATCAAGCGCCGCGGCATCGCGACGCCGGTGCTGCTGCGCTTCGACGGCATCCTGCGCGGGCGCGTGCGCGAGCTGAACGCGGCGTTCAACGCTGCGCGCGCGGAGTTCAACTACCAGGGCCCCTACCGCGGCGTGTTCCCGATCAAGGTGAACCAGCAGCGGCACGTGGTCGAAGCGCTGCTCGAGGAAGGTCGCAAGCACGGCACGGGCCTCGAAGTCGGCAGCAAGCCCGAGTTGCTCGCCGCGATCGCGTTGCAGGCCGACGGCGGCAGCCTGGTGATCTGCAACGGCTACAAGGACGCCGACTACGTCGAGACGGCGCTGCTCGCCTCGAAGCTGGGCCTCATCCCGATCCTCGTGATCGAGAAGTTCAGCGAGCTGAACACGATCCTGCGCGCCAGCGACAAGCTCGGCATCCAGCCGGTGATCGGCGTGCGCTCCAAGCTCGGCGGCAAGGGCTCGGGACGCTGGAGCGAGTCGGGCGGCGACCGCTCGAAGTTCGGTCTCACGACGCGCCAGATCGTCGATGTGGTCGAAACGCTCGAGCGCGCCGGCAAGCTGGAGTGCCTCGAGCTCCTGCACTTCCACATCGGCAGCCAGGTGACCGACATCCGCGCCATCAAGACCGCGCTGCGCGAAGCCACGCGCACGCTCGCGGAGCTGTGGGAGATGGGCGCGCGCATCAAGTGGCTCGACGTCGGCGGCGGCCTGGGCGTCGACTACGACGGTTCGAGCACGAACTTCGAGTCGTCGATGAACTACTCGCTGGCGGAGTACGCGCGCGACGTCGTGTACCAGCTCTCGGTGGCCTGCGAAGAGGCCGCCATCCCGCAACCGGCGATCATCACCGAGTCGGGCCGCGCGCTCACGGCGCACCACGCCGTGCTGGTGGCCGAAGTGCTCGGCGTCACGGACTACGCCACGGCCAGCAACCCGGCGGCGGCGGACGAGGACGAGCCCGAGATCGTGCAGAACGCCTTCAGCGTGAGCGAGACGGTCACGGCCAAGAACTACCAGGAGGCCTACCACGACGCGATCCAGATCCGCGACGAGGCCATGGTGCTGTTCAACGTCGGCCAGCTCACGCTGCGCGAGCGCGCGCGCGTCGAAGAGTTCTTTTGGAAGACCTGCACGCGCATCTTGAAGATCGTGCGCACGATGCCCTACGTGCCCGACGACCTCGCCGGGCTCGAGCGCGACCTCGCCGACACGTACTTCCTCAACTTCTCGGTGTTCCAGTCGCTGCCCGACTCGTGGGCCATCAACCAGCTCTTCCCGGTGCTGCCGCTGCACCGCCACAACGAGCAGCCGATGCGCCGCGCGATCCTGGCCGACATCACCTGCGACTCGGACGGCAAGATCGATCGCTTCTGCGACCTCAAGGACGTCAAGCGCACGCTCGAGCTCCATCCGCTGCGCGCGAGCGAGCCGTACTACCTCGGCTTCTTCCTGGTCGGCGCCTACCAGGAGATCCTGGGCGACATGCACAACCTGTTCGGCGACCCGAACATCGTGCACGTCGACCTCGACGAGGCCGGCAAGCCGCGCATCACGCACGTCGTGCGCGGCGACCGCACCGAGGAAGTGCT
>CALKYE010000001.1 GCA_938003765.1 uncultured Planctomycetia bacterium | reverse complement strand
TCACCAATCTCTCTTCACAGGCACGCGGCGCGCCCTGCGGAGCGCAGCCTGAACCTGCGCCGCCTGGTCTTCGATCTTCTCGAGCTGCTGCA
The DNA here is from genome assembly GCA_938003765.1 of uncultured Planctomycetia bacterium. Classification (GTDB taxonomy): domain Bacteria; phylum Planctomycetota; class UBA1135; order UBA1135; genus WYBT01. The sequence continues at coordinate 41,491 of CALKYE010000001.1, read as the reverse complement.
GCAACCGTTGGATCTCCTCGGGCGTGAGCAAGCGCTCGTCCTGGGGCTGCGCCGGATCGGCGCCCTCCTTGGGATCGGGCTGCTCAGCGTCGGACTGCTCGCCGTCCTCGGGCTTGCTCTCCTCCGACGACTGCTCCTCGGCTTGATCTTCCTTCGCGTCCTGCTGCGGATCCTGTTGGTCCTGCGGCTGCTGCGGATCCTGCTGAGGATCCGAGGAGGGCTGCTCCTGGCTCTGATCCTGATTCTGCTGAGAGTCCTGGTTCTGCTGCGGATCCTGCTTCTGATCGGGATCCTGTCGCTCGTTGGGATCGGACTGCTGCTCCTGCTCGCGCTGCCGCTCGAGTTCCTCGAGCTCGCGCAAGCGCCTCGCGATCAGCTCGAGGTTCGCGCGCGTGTCGACGTGCGCCGGCGTCACGCGCCAGCGCTCGAGCAGATCCCCGCGCGCAGCGAGGTACGCGGCGCGCGCGATCGCGATCGGGTCGGACGCGGTCTCGGCGCCGGGCGGACCGCTGCCGGCGGGCGGCGTTGGCGCCGCCGGAAGCTGGAGCTGTTCGCGGATTTGCGGGATCTCGCGCCGCAGCACTTCGGCGTGCATCAGTCGGAACACGCCGGCGTTGTAGGCGCTGTCCAGGCCGAGTTCGCTCGAGCCCGCGAGTCCGCGCGCCGCGTGCGCCGCCTGCGAAGCTTCGACGAAGGCCTGGGCCGCGCCGCGCGCGACGCCGTGGGCGAAGTGGAACTCGGCGCGCTCGCGCTCGGGCGCGGAGCTCCAAGCGGGCATGGCGAGCACGCTCTCCGCGAGCGACGCGGCGCGCTCGTGCTCGGCGCGCTCGCACAGCTCCTGCAACTGCGCTCGCGCTTCACGCAGCGAGCCCGTGAAGGCGGGAGGAGTCGGCTCGGACGCCGGAGCTGCGGTCGAGCCCGCGGCCGCGGTCGGCGGCGCGCTCTGGGTCGGCCCGGGCGCGGGCGCCTGCTGCGACGGACCGACGCTCGCGACGAGTGCGAACAGCGCTGCAATGGAGAGCTTCATGCGGCGCGCTCCAATTCGGCGCCTGAGCGCTGCGCGTCGGCGCCGCTGGATCGCGAGCTGCGCCGCCGTTCGCGCAACCCGGCCTCGATCAGCATGCACAGCGCGGCAGCGCCGAGGAACCACTGGAAGCGGTCGTGCGGCAGGTACTCGACGCCGCCTTCCAGATCGCGGCCCTCGAGTCGGTTGATGCGAGCGATGTACAGCTCCTCGAGTGGAGTGGCCGAGCGCGTGGCCGCGATGTACTCGCCGCCGCTGGCCTGGGCCATGGCCTGCAACGTGTCGCCGACGAGCGCCGAGATCACCTCGTCGCCCGCCTCGTCGGCCACGAACGACTCGCGCCCGTCGCTGGAGACCTGCGGGATCTTCCCGCCGCCCTCCGTGCCCATGCCGACCACGTAGACGCGAATGCCGCGCTCCGCCGCAGTCCGAGCGGCCTCGAGTCCCCGCCCTTCGAGGTCCTCGCCGTCGGTCAGCATCACGATCGCTTCGTGAGCTCCGCTGCGGCCGTCGAAGAGCTGCAACGCGTGGTTCAGCGCGGCGCCCAGGTCGGTTCCGCCCTTGACGTTCTCGTCGGGGCTCACGCGCTCGAGCAACGCGCGCAGCGTGGTGCGGTCGTGCGTCAGCGGCGAGATGTCGCGCGCGTCGCCAGCGAACGCCACCAGCGCGACGCGATCGCCGCGCAGCCGTTCGATCAGGCCCGCCACTTCACGCTTGGCGCGCGTGAGTCGATCGGGGCGCAAGTCGCGCACGAGCATCGAACGCGAGGTGTCGATGCAGATCACCAGGTCGAGCCCGCGACGCTGCACGGCGCGTGCTGTGTAGCCGCGCACGGGCCCCGTCGCCGCGATCGCCGCGAAGGCGAGCGCGAGCGAGGCGAGCAGGATGCGCGCGACGGCGCGAGGCCGACTGAAGTCGGGGAGGAAGCGGCGCGCGTGGCGTGCGTCGACCAGGCGCTCGAGTTCCGTGCGACGGCGGCGCAGCGACCACAGGCCGACGATGGCGAGCGCCGGCGCGGCCGTGAGCCACACGAGCTGGGCTGGACGCAGCAGGTCGAAGCCGAGGAGAGCCAGAGCGCTCACGGCAACCTCCGCGCCCACGTGGCGTGCGAGAACCACGCGAGGCTGTAGCAGCACAGCGCCGCGAGCAGGACTCCGAGGTACAGATCGAAGGTCTCGGTGTAGCGTTCTTCGCGCCGCTCGGTGCGTTCGAGCGCCTCGATCGTCGCGTACACCTCCTCCAGAGCGTCGCGGTCCTTCGCGCGGAAGAAGCGGCCGCCGGTCAGGCTCGCGATCTGCTCGAGTTCGCTGCTGTCGAGCTCGCGCTCGGTGGCGTACACGCGACCGAACACGTCCTCCTGGAACGCGAAACGGCCCGCGAGAACGGTGTACACGCGCACGCCCGCTTCCTTGGCGAGCTCCGCAGCTTTGAGCGGCGCGATGTCGAGCACGTTGTTCTCGCCGTCGGTGAGCAGGACGACGACTTTGGAGCGCGAGTCGGTCTCCTTGAGCACCGCCACGGCCTTGGCGAGGCCGCGTCCGATCGCCGTGCCGTCCTCGACCTCGTTGCGCACGTACTGCACGGTGTCGAGGAAGCCCTTGAAGGCCCCGAAGTCGAGCGTGAACGGGCAGAGCAGCGCCGGGTACTGCGCGAACGTGAGCAGCGCGCAACTGTCGGACGCGCCGACGCGATCGGTCATGCGGCGCTCGGCGAAGGCCGCGAGCACTTCCTTCGAGACGTCGAGGCGCGTCTTGCCCTTCTCGAGGTCCTCGTACTTCATCGAGCCCGAGCGGTCGAGCACGAGCGCGATGTCGATGCCCTCGGAGATCGTGGTGCGCACGGCGTTGCCGCGCACGGGGCGCGCCAACGCGACGCACACCAGGACCAGCGCAGCCGCCTGCAGCCACAGGGCCAACGGCGCGAGGCGCTGCGACCACGAGCGCGGCAAAGGCTGGCTCGGCAACTGCGGAACGCGTCCGGCGGCGTGAGCGCGCGCGCGGCGCCCCCACCACAACAGCGCCAGCGCGAGAGGCGCGAGGAACAGGAACTGCGGCTCGGCGAGGTACAGCTCGCCGATGACGCGCCACTGCGCCTGCGCGACGCCCGGGCCCTCGGCCGTGGCGTCGGCGACCTGCTGCACGACAGCGAGCACGCTCACGCAGCCCTCCGCGTGGCGTCGTCGAGCGCGTGGAGCGCGCGGCGCGCGCGCTCGAAGCTCTCGCGCACCGCCCAGTGCGTGGGGTGCTGAGCGGCGTACTTCACCGGACCAGCCTCGCGCAGCAGAGCGGCGAGCTCTTCGCACACCGCCGCGGGCGCGCGCTCGGCGAGCGCTCCGATCCACTCCTCGTCGGTCGCAGCGCGCCGCGACTCGCCCAGGCGCTCGTCGACGTGCTCGCGCACCAGCGCGGTGAGCGCGTAGTAGACCTCGCGCGCTTCGTCGCGCGCTTCGACCGGCCGGGCCTCGAGCGCGGCGAGTTGCTCGAGCACCGACGGCGGCGCAACCGGAGCGCTTTGGCGGCGCCTTCGAAGCAGCCACAGCGTGACCAGCGCGCCGAGCGCCATCGAGACGCTCGCGATCAACCACGGCGGAAGGCCCGAGTTCGCAGGCGTCTCGATCGGACGGAATCCGAGCGGCGCGCGCGGCTCGTCCTCTCCTTCAGCCAGCACGCCTGTGAAGCGCGCCGACGCGGACTCGGGCGAAAGCGTCGTTCGCGCGCCCTTGGAGTCGACCACGGTCAGCGCCGGCGTCGGCAGCACTCGCTCGCCGGGCTCGAGCGACGCGAGCGACCAGCGCACCACGACGCGCGCGACGACGCCCTTCGCCGCATCCGGATCGTTCGAGCTGCGCTCGCGCCGCACGCCGTCGAGCAGCGCCCACGAGGGATCGACCTCGAGCGCGGCGCCGTCGACTTCGAGGCTCTCGCCCGCCGCGAGCGGCACTTCGAGCGCGACCTCGAGCAGCTCTCCGACCTCGCGTTCGCGCGGATCGAGGATCCAACGCACCTGCTCGCCGCCTGTGTTCACGCGTGTGTTCACGCCCGAATCGGCGCCGAGCGCGAGGGCGCTGCTCCACAGCGCGAACGCGACGAAGATGTGCGCGAAGAGCTTCACTGCCCGATCCTCCGGCGACGTCGGAGGGTGAAGTAGCGCACGAGCGGCTCGGCCAGCGAGCGCGAGAGGTTCTCGCCCGCGCCCAGCTCGAGCAGGTCCACGCCCGCTCGCACGAGCACGGCGGCCAGCTCGGCGCTGCGGCGTTCGAAGTCCTCGCGCCACGCCTTGCGCACGGCGCCGGAGCGCGTGTCGACCTCGACCAGGGCGTCGCCTTCGAGCTCGCGCATCCAGATGCGGCCGCTCGCGGGCAGCTCGCGCTCGAACGGATCGACCACGCGCGTCGCGATCACGTCGTGGCGACGCGCCAGGCGCGCCAGCGTGTCGGCCGCGCGCTCGTCGAGCCGGTCGAAGTCGCTGACCAGGAACACCAGCGAGCGACGGCGCAGCGTGCGCTCAGCCAGATCGAGCACGGCCTGGAAGCCCGCCGGACCGTCGGTGGGCGCCGCAGCGATGACTTCGCGCACGACGCGAGCGACGGCGCCGGCCCCCTTGCGCGCCGGCAGGTGCAGCCCCGGAGTCGCGCCGAACAGGCACAGCCCGACGCGGTCCTGGCTGCGCTGCGCGACGAACGACAGCAGCGCGCAGAACGCCGCCGCCGCCTCGCGTTTGGTCCACTGGCGCGAACCGAAGTCCATCGAGCGCGACGTGTCGACCAGGAACACGATCGAGAGCTCGCGCTCCTCGACGTAGGTCTTGACGAACGGCTCGCCGCTCTTGGCGGTGCGGTTCCAGTCGATGGTGCGGATGTCGTCGCCGGGCTGGTACGTGCGCACCTCTTCGAACTCGACACCCGAGCCGCGGAAGGTGCTGCGGTACGCGCCCGAGAGCACGTCGTTCACGAGGCGGTGCGTGCGCAGTTGGATCTGGCTCACGCGCGCCATCAACTCGGGCGCGAGCAGCTCGTGCGCGCGATCCTGACGCTGAGTGAACTTCACGGCGCTGGCTTCGATGGGCGGCGGGCGACGCGCGGCTCAGGGCGCGGCGATGGTCTCGAGCACGCGCGCGACGAGCTTGTCGGAGCTCAGTCCTTCGGCGTCGGCTTCGTACGTCGGGAGCACGCGGTGGCGCAGCACGTCGGGCGCGACGCGCTTGATGTCGCCGGGCGTGACGAACCCGCGGCCCTCGAGGAACGCGTTGGCGCGCGAGGCCAGCGCCAGCCAAATCGTCGCCCGCGGACTGGCGCCGTACTGGATCCGGCCGACGAGTTCCTTCAGTCCCGCAGCGCCTGGATCGCGCGTCGCGAACACCAGGCTCACGATGTACTCCTTGAGCCGCGGATCGAGCGCGACGCAGTCCACCGCGCTGCGCGCCGCCGCGATGTCCGCGAGCGAAGTGACCGCGCGCACCACCGGCGTGTTCTCGGTGCGAGCCATGCGGTCGAGCACCGCCAGCTCCTCGGAGCGCGTCGGATAGCGCACGATCAGCTTCTGCGAGAAGCGGTCGAGCTGCGCTTCGGGCAGCGGGTAGGTCCCCTCCTGCTCGAGCGGGTTCTGCGTGGCGAGCACGAGGAACGGATCGGGCAGCGGATAGGTCGCGCCGCCGATCGAGACGTGGCGCTCCTGCATCGCCTCGAGCAGCGCCGACTGCACCTTGGCCGGCGCGCGGTTGATCTCGTCGGCCAGCACGAAGTTGGCGAACACCGGCCCCTTGCGCACGGAGAACACGCCGTCGCGCACGTTGTAGATCTCGGTGCCGATCAGGTCGCTGGGCAGCAGGTCGGGGGTGAACTGCAGGCGGTTGAACGAGCCGTGCACCGCCTTGGCGAGGCTCGACACGGCCAGCGACTTGGCCAGGCCCGGCACGCCCTCGAGCAGCACGTGGCCGCCGCTGAGCAGCGCGATCAGCAGGCCGTGGATCAGCTCGTCCTGGCCGATGATCACCTCGTGCAGGGCGCTCTTGAGTTCGCCGACGAAGCGGCTCTTGGCCTCGATGTCGGCCGGCTGCAGGACGGGTTGAGTCGCGGTCATGGGGCGAGGGCGGAGGCGCGCGCCGCGCGAGGCGGCGGAAGTTCGAGTCGGGTCGAGCGCGAGCACGGCGAGCAACGACATCGCCCCGCGACAGGCCAGCGGTCCCGATGGAGCGCGCAGGCGCTGCCGAGGGAACCGGGCGAGGAGCGGGGCGCGGGCTGAGTGTCGCCGACGCCGGGGGGAATTCCGGCGCGAGCGCTACGCAGCGCGACGCGACGTGTTGGCGTCGCGCGACGCCGAAGGGCCAGCGGATTCTAGTCTCGCGCGAGCTCGGGGACGCGCCCCGCAGCGCGAGCTAGCCTCCGATCGCGTCGGGATTCGCGGGATCGAAACGCACAGGCTCGGGAGGGACGCCGCGCAGGTGCGCCAGCGAACTCGCCGTCACCGCGCGCGCCAGCTCGCGACCGCGCGCCAGGGCCTCGTCGCGCCCCGCCGGATTGTCCGGGTGCAGCAGATCCTCCTCGCGTCCGCGCCACACGGTTTGCGTGGGGTACGCGAACGACACGCGCAGCTCCTTGGCGAGCCGCAACACGTCGACGTAAAGCCGGTGTCGCTCGCGCAGGAACGTGGCGAAGTCGGTGGTCGAGATGAAGCAGATCATCTCGATGTCCAACGAGGACGCGCCCCAGTTCGACAGCCACACGTGGTAGACCTCGCGCGAAGCCAGCGGGTGCGCGCGGATGAGCTCGCGAACGCCTTCGCAGAAGGCCACGATCTTCTCCGGCGGCGTTTCGTAGGTCAGCGAGAGCAGCGTCTTGATGCGGCGCTGTCGGCGCGCGCCGAAGTTCTCGACGTGCGAGCCGATGAAGCGCGAGTTGGGCACCGTGATCAGGCTGTCCTCGCCGGTGCGGATGCGCGTCGAGCGGAAGCCGACCTGCTCCACCGAGCCTTCGATGTCGCTGACCCGGATCAGGTCGCCGAGCTTGAACGGGTTGTCGAGCAGCACGGTGAACGTGCCGAACAGGTTCTCGATCGAGTCCTTGGCCGCGAAGCCCACGGCCAGCGAGCCGATCGACAGACCGGCGAGCACGTGCCAGAGCTGGTCGGTGAGGCGCGAGGCGACGAACACGATGCCGATCGCCAGCACCAGCACCTTCAGCGTGCGCCGCAGGAGCGGCACGAGCATGTCGTCGAACTTGTTCTCGGTGCGAGACGCGCGCTGCTCGAGGTTCCAGCACACGACGTCGACCAGGCGATAGGCGGCCCACACGCTCGCCACCGCGACGATGAAGCTCGCGGCGATGTCGAGCGCGTTGCGGACGCCCTGCGTGAGGTCGAGCACCGGCAAGCCGGCGATGAACACCACGCCCAGGAAGATCGCGCCGACCGGCCGCTCGAAGTCGTGCAGCAGCTTGATGTCGATCGGCAAGCCCTCGGAGGCCGAGAGGCGGCGGATCAGCGGCCGCAGCACGAAGGTCAGGATGCGCTCGACCAACACCGCCAGCACGATCAGCGCCACCAGCCCGATCCACTGGTACGGCTCGAGCCAGATGCCGCCGCGCTGCAGGCGCTCGGGGACGCGCGAACGCAGCCACTCGGCCGCGCTCAGCGCGTGCTTGCCCGCGAACTCGGCCAGCGGCTCGAGCGCCTTGACCTTGTCCCACAGCTCGTCGGCGTGCTCGACCGTCTCGCGCGAGATGAGCCAGCCGCCGCCGGGCGCGCGCTCGAAGACCAGATCGATCGTCACCTCGGGCGGCTCGCTGCGGCGCAGCGTGGTCACCGACACGTCCTTGTTCGCCACGGTCGCCGCGTCGTCGAACTCCTCGGGGTCGACGCGCGCGACGCGGTCGAGGATGCGCAGGAAGCGCTCCTGGATCAGGCGCTTGGCGACGCGCTCGCGCTGATCGCTCGGGCCTTCCACGTACAGCGTCTCCGCCGCAGCCGCGAGGTCGCGCTCGTCGCGCGTCTCCAGGTAGCGGAAGCCCGAGACGAAGCGCTGCATCACCTCTCGCGGGCTGGCGAAGGGCGAACTCAGCGGCGCGTTCTCGCCGCCGCCGTTCTGCACGGGCGCAGCCGACGCCGCGGCGACCGCGGTGGGCGCCAGCGCGAGCAACGCAGCGGCGATGAAGGCGATGGCGAGGCGGAGCAGGGACGAAAACCGGTTAGTCGACATCGGGAGGAGGCGCAGGCGGGCCGACGACGGGGCCGCGTGGAGACTCGAGAACGGAGGCGGGCGCGGGAGGCTGGTCGTAGAGCGGCGTGATCACACCGCGCTCGGCGAAGCGCTCGCGATAGGCGAGCACCTTGCGCGCGTAAGCCAGCACCTGACTGGCGCCCTCGCGCTCCCTGCGCCACTCAGCATAGCTGCCGTGTTCCTTGATCCACCCGTCGAGACGCCCGGGGCCTGCGTTGTACGCGATCAGCGCGGGCTCGCACTCGCCGCGGTAGCGACGCAGCAGCCAACTCAAGTAGCTCCCGCCGAGCCGCGCGTTGAGCTCTGCGTCCGTGAGCAGGTCCTCGCGCGTCGGCTCGCGCAAGCCGAGCAACTGCGCGCGCTCGCGCGCGGTCGGGGGCATGAGCTGGAACAGTCCGAGCGCGCCGACCTTCGAGACCGCGTCGACGCGGCCGCTCGACTCCGCCAGCATCACGCCCGCGAGCAAGTTGGGGTCGAGATCGAACTCGTCCGCGACAGCGCGCAGGAGCGGAGCGCGCGCCTCGACGCGCCGGTAGCCGTTCGACTCGAGCAGGGGCCGCACCGCCGGCGCGCCCCACAGCCAGACGCACGCGGCGAGCGCGGTCAGCCAGAACGCGCGAGAAAACCAGCGCTCGGAACGCGCGCGCGGACGGCGACGCGCGGTCGATGAACGTCGACGGGCCACGGGGCCAGAGTGTCTGGATTCGACGAGCGCTTGTCACGCGTCCGCGCTCGACGCACGTCACGCGACGCGGTGCTCGCGCGAGTTCGCGCTCAGCGCTCCTGAGCGCCGGGCAAGCTCGAGCGCAGTCCGTCGATCCAACGCTCGCGCTCCACTCCGCGCGGCGGCATGCGACCGAGCTCGCGGCCGGCCAGTCGCGCCAGCTCGCGGCGGGCGCGCTCGGCGAGGTGCGCCTGATCGCTGCGGCAGACGTCGAAGAGGTACTCGAGCCCCGCGGGAGAACCGCTGCGCAAGTCCTCCGGAGTCGGCGCCTCGAGGCGCAAGCGCTCGGCGGCCGCGCAGAACCAGGCCTGGGCGTCGTCGTGCACCACGTACTCCCACCACGCCCACCAGGAGGCCGAGGGACTGACCTCGGTGCGCAGGTCGACGCAGGTGAGGATCGCCAGCTCTTCCGCCACGCGCGAGTCCTCGGGCGCGTCGCTGAGCAGCGTCATCAACACGGACGCCGCCTGCGGAACGAGTTGCTCGGAGAGGATCAGCGCCGCCTCGCGCCGCGCCTTGTGCGCGCTCGCGCGCACGACGCGGAGGAGTTCGTCGACGCCGCCCGGCCCCAGCGCGAGCAGGCCGGCCCGCGCGTGCTCGAAGCAGGGATCCTCGGGGCCGCGCGAGAGCAGCGAGACGAGAATCGGCGCCGCTCCGTTGTCGCGCAGGGAGGCGAGGCCGCGCGCGGCGGCGACCGCGACCTGCGGATCGGCTTCCTCCGCCAGTCCGGTGATGAGCGCGCTGAGCGCGCCCTCTCCACCCAGCAGTCCGCAAGCGCGCAGCGCCGCGTAGCGCACCTCGCCGGACGACGTTCGCGCGCGCAACAGGATCTCGTCGCGCGCGGGCTCGCAGCGCCGCTCGCCCAGCGCGAGCAGCACGGCGCACTGCACCTGCTCGGAGGGATCGTCGAGCATCACCATCAGGCGCGCGACGTCCTCTGCGCCGCCGCGCCGCGCGAGCACGCTCGCGGAGATGGCGCGCAGCAGCGGGGTGTCGCTCGCGCAACACTCGTTCGCGTACTCCGGCGCGGACTTGTCGATGACGTGCGCGATCTGCGAAGACGCCTGCGGCCCGAAGCGCTCGAGCAACGACTGGGTCACCGCGCGCGCGTCATCGTTCGAGAGCGCGCCGTCGACGCTCAGAGCGTTCAGCGCAAGCTCGAGCAGCAGATCGAGACGGGACGAGATGTGCGGTTCGCTCGCCACGAGCGCCATCAACCGCTGACCGTCTTCGCGCCGCAGCACGCCGGCGCCGCGCGCGCTCGCCGCCAGTCGACTGACCGCCGAGTCGCGCTGCGAGAGCGGCGCTCCGGCCGCCCGATCCAAGCTGAGCTCCCACAGGCGGCGTGCGATCAGCGACTCGTCGGCGGTCTCCTCCCACCACGGCGCCTCGCGTCGCCACCACTCTTCGAACGACAACCCGCCGCGCGGGTCGTGCAGCAACTGCCAGCGGTTGCGCTCGCGCAGCGTCCGGGCGAGCACGAGCGCGGCGTCGAACCATTCGGTGCTGGGCGCGTCGGTGAAGCGGAACGACTTCTGTCGGCCTTCGACCTCGACCACCAGCGCGCGGCCGGCCGCCGAAGCGCTGCCGCGGACTCCGGGGAGCGCCTCGACGCCGAGCACACCCAGTCGGGACAGTTCGAGCAGCGCGCCGCTGGCCTGCGTCGGCGTGAGCAGGAGCTTCTCGCCCAGAACGGCGCGCGGCGCGCGGCCCTCGCGCGCCCAGCCCGGCCCGAGCAGCGTGAAGCTCTCGCCGCCGTCGACGTTGGAGCGCACGACCAGCGCGAGTTCCTGCGCCGCTTCCGGCCCGGCCTCGAGCCGCGCGCGCGCGCCGCGGAAGCTCGTCGCGTTGGCGCTCCACCACTCGATCCAGCGCGGCCCGTCGGCGCCGAAGTCGACGCCGGTGACCAGCGCCAGGCGCCGCACGGCGGTGGGCGCGAGCGTGCTGACGTCGCGGGCGAAGTCCTGCGAGGCGACCACGCGAACCAGCCGGTGCGGAACGTCCAGGTCGTACCAGCGGCTGTCGTCCGACGGCGTTCCGCGGTAGCCCACTCCGGCGAGCGCGGCGGCGCACGCGCCGGACACGAACGGATCGCTCGAACTCAGCCCGTCGACCAGTCGTGCGCGGTGCACGTCGGTCAGGAGCGCCTCGAAGCGCAGGTCCTCGCGCTCGATCAGCGCCACCAGCGCCAACGCTTGCTCGCGCAAGAGCCACTGCGCATCGAACGCACGCCGCAGCAGGTCGGGCGCGATGCGCGCCTCGGGCCGCAACGCGAGCGCCTCGATCGCGCGACGTCCGACGCTGCTCGAGCTGTCCGTGAGCCGCTCGAAGAGCAGGCCGAGCGAAGCCGGGTCGGTGCTCGACGCCAGCAGGCCGACGGCGCGAAGCCGCGCATCCGACTCCTTCGAACGCAGCGGCGTCAGCAACGCCGCGGCAGGCAACTCGGAGCCGAGCGCGGACAGGTGACGCTGCGCCGCCGCTCGGACCTGACCCTGCTTGTGGGCCAGCAACTCTCCCAGCAGCGTGGGTCCGGCGCGCACCGGATCGCGTGTGACCACGAGATCGACGAGAGCGGCGCACACACCGCTGGGCAGGCGCGAGTGGAGACGCTGGAAGACCGCGTCGCGCGAGAGCTCGTCGCCGAGGTTGAGCAACGTCTTGGCGCCGAGCAGCAGGCTCGGCGGGTGCTGGCTGGCGAGCGCCTGCAGCGCCGCGGCGCGACCTTCGTCGCCCAGCCGCGCCAGCGTCTGCGCGCCGTGCTCGACCATCGGGTTGTGTTCGTCGCGCAGCGCGGCCACGCCGTCGAGGACGAAGCGCGCCATCGGCGGCACGTTGACCGGGACGTTCGTCGGCGCCGCGGCCGGTGCGCCCGGCGCTGCGGGCGCAGGCGCGGGGCCCGTGCTCGGCGCAGCCTCGGGAGGCGCGCTCGGGGCGGCGGGGCGCGCTCCCGGCAACGTCAGCTCGCCCGAGCCGGCCTGGGGGCGGTCGTACAGGCGCCGACCGCTCAGGCGTTCGGCGACGTTCCCGCGCGGCGGGACGCCGAGGTCGACGGAGTCCTCTGCCGAGCGCGGCTTGACGGGCTCGGCGGGGAGCTCGAGCTGGGCGCTGGCGGAGACGGCGAGCACGGCCCCGAGGCCGAGCGACAAGCACAGAATTCGAAGCGAGAGCATGGGGCCGGCGCGGAAGTATCCAGGCGGGGCGAAGAGGATACGCGATCGGCCCGCGAGGGCGCGCTCGGCGGCGCTGCGAGGTCTCAGACCGCCGCGCACGAGCGCGCTGGGGCTGCTCGCAGCTCTGAGCGCGTCGGCGAACGCCCGCGCGGCCGCGCACCTGGCGCACATCCAGCCCGCTGAGCGCAGCCTGCTCGCCGCGCCGCTCAACTCAGCACAATCGCGCCGTCGGCGTCGCTTGCGCGGAGTCGCGCACCAGGTCGCGCGCCAGCAGCACCAGCTCGAGGTCGAGTTCCGGGTCCTCGAAGCCCTCGCGGTTGTCGCCCGCCTGGCGCAGGCCGGTCAGGTCCCCCATTCCGCGCTCGGCGAGGTCCGCCTCCGCGATCTCGAAGCCGTCGTCGCTGCGCTCGAGCAGCTCGAGCCGCTTGCGGGCGCTGGGCTTGCCGAGCAGGTAGCACACGCTCGCCACCGCACCGCGCCCGACGCGCCCGCGCAGTTGGTGCAGTTGCGCCAGTCCGAGGCGCTCGGCGTGCTCGACGACGATCGCGCTCGCCTGCGGCACGTCCACGCCGACCTCGATCACCGTGGTCGCCACCAGGATTCGTGCGGTCCCGCGGCGGAAGCGCTCGAGGCGCGCCGCGCGCTCTTCGCGTTCTATGCGTCCATGCACGAGCTCGACGCCGTACCGACTCCAGCGTCTCGCAGCGATGCGTTCGAAGCGTTCCTCGGCCCCGATCGCGGCCTGCGCCTCCTCGCCGTCCGCGCCCTCCTCGCGGCTCGATTCGATGCGCGGAACGACCCAGTAGAGCTGCTCGCCGCGCTCGAGCCGCTCTTCGAGCTGCGACTCGAAGCTGCGCGTGACCTCGCGCACCCAGTGCGTCGTCACACGCGCTCGCCCAGGCGGCTTCTCGCGCAGCAGCGAGACGTCGAGGTCGCCGTACACCGTCAACGCGAGGCTGCGCGGAATGGGAGTGGCCGTCATGAGCAGCCCGTGCACGCCGACGCCCTTGTCGAGCAACGCATCGCGCTGCGCGACGCCGAAGCGGTGCTGCTCGTCGATCACGGCCAACGCGAGCCGCGCGAAGTCGACGCGCTCCTGCATCAGCGCGTGCGTGCCGATCACGACCTGGAGCTCGCCGTCGCGCAGCGCCGTGAGCCGCTCGCGGCGTTCGCGCGCGCCCGTGCCGCCCGTCAACAGCGCGCAGCTCACACCGGCGCGGCGGAGCAGCGGCTCGAGCCCGGCGAAGTGTTGTTCGGCGAGCAGCTCCGTCGGCGCAACGAACGCGGCCTGCGCGCCGCTCGCGGCTGCGATCGCGCACGCCAGCGCGCCGAGCACCGTCTTGCCCGAACCGACGTCGCCCTGCAGCAACCGACGCATCGGAACCTGGCGCGCGAGGTCGGCGCGCAGTTCGCTCGCCAGCTCGAGCTGCCCGCGCGTGAGCGTGAACGGCAGGCTCGCGAGCAGCGCGTCGAAGCGTGCGTCGCTCACTTCCAACGCGCGCGCGCCGAGGGCCCGCGCTGCGGCGCGACTCGCGGCCAGTCGGCGTTGCGCTGCGATCAAGGGCTCGAGCGCGACGCGCCGGCGAGCACGCTCGTACTCGGCGAGCGAGCGCGGCGCGTGAACGCTGTTCACCGCGCGCGGCAGCGGCTCGAGACCGCGTCGCACCAGCTCGTCGAGCGGCAGGGGCTCGCGCAAGCGCGCTCCGTGCTCGCTCAGCGCGCGCAGGATCAGCTCGCGCACGAAGGTCGCGCTCAAGCCCTCGGCGCTCGGGTACGTCGCGACGAGCTCGCCCGCGCGCGGCAGCGGCGCGCCGCCGACGCTCGCCCGCGACACGACGAACGCGCCCGCAGCCGAAAGCTTGCCCAGCACCTCGAGCCCTTGGTCCTTCGCGAGCTTGTGGCGCAACCACGGTTGATTGAAGAACAGGAGTTCGAGTTCGCCCGAGTCGTCGGCGATCCGGCAGCGCAGGCTCGAGCGGCCCGAGAAGCGCGACAGTCGCCACGTGAGCACGCGCCCGGCGACGACGCACGGCTGCGGCGGAGGCGCAGCGAGCAGCGTCGCGATCGAAACAGTGCGCGGCCACTCGTCGACGCGGCGCGGCAACGTGCACAGCAGGTCCTTGATCGTGCGAACACCGAGAGCAGCGAGACGCTCCGCGCGCAGCGGCCCGACACCGCTGAGCTCCACCAGCGGCGTCACCGCCGGGTCGCTGCCCTCGTCTTGTTGCGCCGTCGTTTCCACGCGAAGGGCCTCAGCATCGCGCGCGCGCCTCGCTCGTGCGAGCCGCCCCGCGCCGCGCGTCGATCACGGGCGCTGCATCAGCCGCTCGAGCAGCTCCTGCGCCGGCCGGTTCTGCAGCGTGAAGCTGCGGTCCACAGCGTTGCCGTGTTCGGCGTCGGTGCTCCAGTTCCACACCAGCAGTCCCTGCGGAGCACCGTCCTCGCCCAGCGATTCCCATGCGGTGCGAAACGCGCTCCACAGCCGCGCCTGGAACTCGGTGTCGTAGCCGCCCTGCCCGATGCGCGGATCGAGCCAGGCGTGCGTCGTCGGCGCGTAGCCCACGTGCGCCAGCCACAGCGGAAGGTTCAACGGCTCGGCCCAGGCCTGCACCGCGCGGATCTCGGCGCCGAGCAGCGAGGCGAGTTCGCGCTCGGTCGGCGCGCGACCCTCGAAGTGCGGCGCGCTGAGGTCGCGCGACAGCGCCACGCTGACGAGGTCGAGCTCGCTCCAACTCGGGAACTGGTGCGCCTCGCCGTCGAACTGCGCGAGGTACGTGAGCGCGCCGCCGAACGACGCGCGCGCGGCCTTCATCACGCGGGCCCAGCTCCCCGGCGACGAGGCGGGGAGTTCGACGAGCGCGGCGGCGAACGAACGCTCCGCGATGCACAGCACCTGCGCGCCGCCGAGATCGCCCAGCAAGCCGTAGTGGACCAGCTCCGCTTCGAGGTTCACGAGCGCATCGGACCACTCGCCAGCCGCGAAGTGCTGGCGCGCAGTCGCCGTGGGCCCCGACGGCGAAGCCCACAACTTCGGCGCGAGCACGACCTCGAGCCCCAGACTGCGCGCCTGACGCATCGCGAGCAGCAGCGCGGCGTCGCTCGCGGACGCCCCGAAGGGTTCGCGAGACTCGTGCAACAACGCTGCGCCGACGTCTCCGCGTTCGTACACGCGCGGCTCGAACACGACGCGGTTCGCGCCGGCGGCCGCCAGCTTGCGCAGCGCGTCGAAGCACGCGCGGGAGCCGTAGCCGAGGCCTCGCTCTCCAGCGCGATCCGCTGGCGCGTGCAGGTGCACGCCGCGAACTCCGTCGAGCGCGGCCACGCACTCGGCGCGCCGAGCAGCGCGACGAGCTGCGCCACGAGCCGCCAAGCGCTCGAGCTCCTGCGCGAAGCGCTCGGGCGAGACGCGCGCTTCGAGTCCCCCATCGCGCCAGGCCTCGCGCACCGCCGCGGGCTCGAGCCCCTCGAGGGCGAGTTCCAGCGCGAGCGCTCGCAGCGGACCGAAGCGATGCGGCGAGGCGCTCGCCGGCGGTCGCAGCGTGGCTTCGAGCGTCTGCTCCGGCGTCGCGGCGAGTTCGAGCGCAACGTCGAGCGGCTGTCCCGCCCAGCGCTGCGCGGCGAGCGTCCCCAGCGCCGGCGCGGCCCATTCCTCGCGCGGAAACCCGTGCAGCCCGCAAACCCACTCGGTCGCGAGCTGAGCCGCGCCGTCGTCGATCCCAGCGCCGGCGACGAGCACGTGCGACTGCCCCGCAACCAGCCCGGGGACCGACAGCTCACAAGCGCCGGTGGCGTCTGCGAAGGCGTCGAGGTCGTTCCAGATCCAGACCTCGTGCGACGCGGGCCCGGAAGCGGTCTGGAACCAGCGCTCGACGCGCGCGCGGGCCGCGTCCCAACTCGCGCGGTGCTCCGCGACCGCGGCCGGCGGCGCGTCCGGCGCGATGCGCCAGAGCACACCGTTGCTCTCCACCGGCGCCGGGGCTTCGCCGCGAGTCAGCGCCGGGCGCAGCGAGTCGGCGACGACCAGTCCGCCGCGAACGCGGGTCCAACCGGCGTCGTCGCGGGGCGCGAGCCTGCGAACCATGCGAGCGGCGTCCGACGCGTTCGGCGCGAGGAACAGCTCGACCAGCTTCGACGGATGGTCGGGGTCGGGCGCGCACAGGCGCAGCACGTCGCCGCGCTCGGCGAAGCGCTCGCCGCCGTGCCAGAACGCGCCGCCGGACTCGAACACGATGCCGTTCAACTGCGCGAAGCGGCCGATGCCGGCGGAGTTGAAGTCGGCGATCCAGATCTCGCTCGGTGCGGCCTGCGCGGGTCGCGTGGACGCGAAGCTGACGCGAGCGCCGGTGCGCCGCGTGTGCTCAGCGGCCAGGTGCTCGAGCGGACGCAGGTCGACGCCTTCGGGCGCCACCACCAGGCGCTCGTTCGTCGCCGCGAGCGCGCGCGCGCGAGCGAGCACGGCGGAATCCGCGCTGGGGCGCTCGCACGCGCCGGCGATCAGCGCCAGCGCCACCAGAGCTCGTACAGCTAGACCGCGACCGCGCATGGACGAGCGCGGAGTGTAGTCATCGCAGCGACCGCGGCGTCGTGTCTGAGCGCCGAGCTGGCGACGTTGGACCGCGCGCGCCGAGGTGAGCTACAGTGCGCGCATGTCGTCACGAGTCGTCCTAGCGCTGCTCGCGGCCCTGGCGCTCGGCGCGTGCCAGTCGCGCTCGCTCGCCATGCGCCACATCGACATCGGCGCCCAGACGCTCGATCGCATCGAGCCCGGCTCGGGCCAGAAGTTCGTGCTGGCGCTCTTGGGCGAACCGCTGGAGAAGGTCCAGCTCGACGACGGGCTCGAGCTGTGGCGCTGGGCGATGCGCGAGCGCACCACCGCCAGCGGCAGCGTGCTGTTCCGCATCGAGAGCGAGCCGTCCGCGCGCGCCGATCGACGCGCCTACGTCGAGTTCAAGGACGGCCGCGTTCGCCGCGCCTGGCGCGACTGACGCGCGCACGGCGCTCGACGACATCGTCGCGCCGTGATCTCGCCCTCGTCTCGCTACGAATGGGCCGCCCCTCGCCCCGAAGGTGCGCGCGGCGACGCCCGTCGATCCGCTCAGCCGTCGGTGGTCGCCGCAGCGAGCTCGCGCTCGGCTTGCTCGAGGAGCTGCCGCGTGTCGCGGTACTCGGGGTAGACCAGCATCACCTGGCGCAGCAGCGAGACGCGCCGGGCGAGATCCGTCGCCGTCAACGCCTCGGCGTACGCGGCTTCAGCGCGCTGAACCGAGTCGACCAGGGAGTCACGGCGCGCAATGGCGTCCTTGTAGTAGCCCTGCGCCGTCTCCGCGAGCAGCGCGTCGTAGGCCGCGATCGCCTCCTCGTAGCGGTGATCGCTCTCCATCGTCCGCACGGCCTCGTAGCGCGCGTTCAGCCGCGCGTCGGTCAAGCGCTCGCGTTCGCTGGCGAACATCGCCTGCTGGCGCTGCGTCAGCGCCTCGCCTTCGTCGAGCGCCTTCTCCGCCGCGTCGAAGTCCGACTTGAGCATGCGGCGATCGGCCTCGCGCAGGAACTCGGCGGCGCGCTCCTCGATGCGCGTGCGCTCCAGCCCCTCCAGCGCCTCCGCGTGCGTCGGGTCGAACAGCGTCGCGATGCGGTACTCGTTGCGCGCGGCCGAGAACTGCCCCTCTTCCTCGAGGTCCATCGCGATCAGCACGCGATTCTCCGCGCGCAGCGTGGCCGTCTGGGTGCGGCGCAGTTCGGCGCGCTCGTTGTCTTCGTACTTGAGCGTCGCCGAGAAGTGGTGCGCGGCCTGCTCGAGCCAGAAGTCGCTCAGCGCCTTGATGCCGCGGTCGTAGTACGCCTCGCCCATCCCCGTCCGGTAGTTCACCTGCAGGAGCGCGCGCGCCAGACCTTCGTTGGCGAGTCGATCGTCCGGGCGGTAGCTGAGCGCCAGCTCGTAGCAGCGCGTGGCCTCCTCGAGGTCGTCCGCGGCGTGGGCGGCGATCGCGCGATCGACCCAGCGGCCCGCCAGCTTGTCGAGCGTGGCCGCGACCCAGGCGCGCACCTGCGGGGCGTCGGGCGCGAGCTCGCGCGCCGCCTCGAACTCGGCCAGGGCCTCGACGTCGAGGTTGTCGAAGGTCAAGCGTCGCCCCTTGTCGAGGCGCCACGCCACGCTCGCCATGCGCCACAGCTCGGCGAGCTGCGGGTCGTCGCTGTCCTCGGCGGCGAGGTCGGCAGCCTGCGTGACGGCCTGCTCGTAGCGGCCGTGGCGCACCAGCCAGTTGATCTCCTCGGCCGGGGTGCGCTGGCGCTGGGCCTGGCAGGCGAACGCCAGGGCCAGGGCGGCGAAGGCGACGGCGCGCGAGCGCAGGACACGGGAGGTGGGCTTCATGCGGGCGACGGATGGGTTCCAGCGAGGGCCGACGGCGGCGAAACGGTAGAGCACTCTACGGAGCGGCGGCGGCGCGTTTAAGCCAAGGGCAGAGCAGACGCCGCTCGGCCGAGGTTCTTCCCCGCGGCGCGCTCAGGTCGCGATGGCCTCGAACAGGACCGCGCCCAGGCTCCCGAAGATCAGCACCACCACCCAACTCGACCACAGCGGGGTGACCGAACCATCCATGCCCAGGGAACGCGCGATGAAGTCCGCCGCGAAGTACAGCACGCACATCAGCGCCGCCCGCGCCAGGCCTTCGACGCTCTTCCCGCGCTCCTTGCCGAACAGGAACGGCAGCGTGATCAGGAGGAGCACCAGGTTGGCCAGGGGGAAGGTCACGTGGTAGTGGAACAGCGTCTGGTACTGCAGGTTGTCGGGGTCGCGCGCCGCGAGTTGCTCGAGCTCCGCCAGCGACAACTCGAGCGCGCGCTCCTCGCCCTTGGAAGCGAGCAGGAGCTCGTGCGGCGTGAACTCGAACGTGTCGAACCACTCGCAGGCCGCGCTCTTGGTGGTATCGCCGGTCTCCTCGCGCAGCAGCCCGCCCTCCAGCGCCCAGCCGCGCCGCTGGCCGTCGTCGATCCACTGCGCGCGCCGCGCGGAGACCGACAGGAGCGTCGGCCCGCGCCAACCCGCGGCCTCGAGGCCTTCGATTTCGCCGCGATCGGGGTGGAAGCGATCGGCGCCGATCACGTTGCCGGCCAGGTCGTTCATCCACACGTCGTCGAGGCGCCAGCCCGGGCTGTGCGTGTCGAGCAGGTGCCGCAGTCGATCGCGTTCTGGCCCCAGCCGTTCGGTGGCGCTCTCGCGCAACGCGAACATGCCCAGCGCGGCGAGCGCGCCGCCCAGGAACAGCGGCGCCGTGACGCGGCGTGCGCTGACTCCCGCGTTCAGACATGCGACCAGCTCGTTGTGGCGCAGCAGTTTGACGACCGTGAACAGCGCGGCGCTGACGGTGACGAACGGCGCGACCTGCAGGAACAAGAACGGCGTGTTGAGCGCGTAGTAGCGCGCGATCCAGCGCGTCGGCGCCGAGGTTCCGTCGGCCCAGGGCGCGAAGTAATCGAGGTTCGAGGCGACGTCGATGATCACCGCCAGTCCCACGACGAGCAGCAGGCTCGTGGCGTAGGCGCCCACGAACAACGAGAACACGTACTTGTCGATCTTGCCGCCGAGTTGAAGTCCAGCGATGCGCATGGGGCTCCGTTCAGCGGCGCAGCGCGCGCCAACACATGATGGCCCCGACGCACGTGCCCGCGATGGTCGCGCCCCACGCGGCGAGCCACTGAGGAGCAGCGGCCGAGTTGACCAGACCCTTCCCCAGTCGCATCGAGAGCAGGTAGTAGACGAGCGCGTACAGCACTGCGGCGGCGAAGGCGAAGAGCTGAGAACCGCGGCGCAGGAACAAGCCCGTCGACACGCCCAGCAACAGGAACATCGGGCAGACCGCCGCCAACGCGACGCGCGCGTGGAGCTCGAAGCGCACCTTGTTCAGGTCGCCGACGCGCACGTAGCCCTCGGCCTGCGTCTTGGACTCGAGCGCCTCCCGACCCTCGCTCGCGATCAGCGCCTCGCTGCGCGCCAGCCGCGTGCGCAGCTCACGGCTGGTCTGGTAGCGCCAGTCATGGCTGCGCGCCTCGTCGACCTCGAAGAGCTGATCGAGGTCGACCGCGATCTTCGTCCACGCGCCGCGCGCGTCGACACCCTGTCCGATCCAGCGCGGCCAGTTCAGCTCGATCTCCATCGACGAACCTTCGACGCGGAACTGCGCCGCGGCGGCGTAGATCAACTGCGCCGGCTCGTCGCCGCGCTTGGGCACGTGGATGAAGACCTGCTCGAAGCGATTGCGATCCAGCGGATCGCGCGCGCGCGACTTCAAGTAGAAGTCGCCGAACTTGAGCCCCGTGCGACCCGGGCTGAGCGAGCGCAGGAGGCGCACCACCGAGCCCTTGGTGTAGTCGCGCTGGCGGAACTTGGTCTTGGGCGAGACCTCGGAGGCGAGCAGGTACAGCACGCCCGAGAGCGCGAGCGCGAACAACGCCGCTGGCGCGAGCACGCGCAGCGGGTGGATGCCCGCCATCAGGATCGCGGTCCACTCGTTGTCCGCAGCCATGCGGCCGAAGGTCGCGACCACCGCGAGCAGGAACCCGATCGGCAGCAGGTACGGCACCAGGTCGATCAGCACCAGCGGCAGGAAGCCCAGGATCGACGCCATGCCGACGCCGGCGAGCTTGTGGAACGCCTGGACCAGGATGCCTGGAATGGCGATGAACGCCATGGCGGCGACCGCGAACGCCATGCCCACGGCGAGCTGGCGCAGCAGATAGCGGTCGAGCGTCACCGCGCGGATGGTAGCGCTGCGCGAGGCGCGCTTCGACCGCGGGCGCGCGACGCTGCGTCGATCGCTCGAGCGATCGGTGAGCGCGCTCGCAGGTCCGCTGCGACGCTCACTACCATGCGTCGGTGCCCGCGCCCGAGCGACGCCTTCTCAAGGACAGCCTGCACCGCAGCGTGCGGCTGGAGATCGACGCGAGCGGCGCGCGCACGATCGTGAAGCGCTTCGCCAGTCGCGGTCTGGCCGCCTCGACGCTCGACCGCGCCCGCGCCGCTCGCGAGCACCGCCTGCTGCGCGACCTGTCCGCGCGTGGACTGCCGACGCCGCGTCCGCTCGCGCTCGAGCGCGTCGACGGCGGCTGGGAGGTGCGCATGGAGTCGATCGACGACGCCTGGCCGCTGAGCGCGCACCTCACGGGCGAACGGGCCTGGCCTTGCTCGCGCGAGCGGCTCGCAGGCGCTCTGGCCGAGCTCCTCGCCGCGCTCCACGCCGCGGGCGTCGATCACCCCGACCTGCATCCGGGCAACGTGCTGGTGGACGGCGCCGGGGCCGTGTGGGCCATCGACTTCCACAAGGCGCGCCGCGTGCGGCGTGTCAGGCCCGCGACCGCCTGGCGCGACCTGGTCGCGCTCGCCGCGGGCGTCCGCGAACGCACCAGCGCCCGCTGGCGCGCGCGCTTCCTGATGAGCTGGCTGCGCGCCGCGCCGGCCGAGCTCTCGCGCGGGCTCATCGAACGCGGCGGCGGAGTCGACGCGCTGGCGCTCGCGATCGATCAACGCGCGCGCGAGGTGCGCCGCGCGGCCGTCGAACGCCGTCGCGCGCGCTGGTTGCGCGAGAGTTCGTCGTGTCGAGTCGTCGAGCGCGACTGGCGCGGCTTCGAGCGCGCCGACGCGAGCCAGCCCGCGACCTTCGATGCTTCCTCGCCGCAGACCTCGCTCGCGAGCGATCCGCGCGCGCTCGTGCTCACTGCGCTGGAGCAGCGCGAGGCGCGTGAAGTGTGGTGCGCCGCGGCGCGTCTGGAAGAGCACGGCCTGCCCGCGCTGCGCCCGCGCGCGTTCTCACAACGACCCGGCGTGTGGGTGTGGCTCCAGGCCGAGGCGCCGGGTCGAGCCTGCCGCGAGCCCAACGACGTGCGCGGAGCGCGCGCGCTCTACTCACTGGGGAAGTTGTGCGCGCAGCTCGCCGATCGGGGCCTGCGAGTCGCGGGCGGACGCTGGCCCGTGCTGTGGCGCAGCGCGCGCGGCGAGTTGCTCCTGGGCGCGGTCGCGCGACTGGAGTCGGACCCGCACGCGGGCGACGGCATCGACCTCGTGCGCGCGTTGGCGCTCGCGCGCCTGTCGCTCGACGAACTCACCCGCACGGAACGCGCGGCCTACGCCGCGGGCATCGTCTCGGGCGCGGCGCTCGGCCCGCACGGCAAGAGCGCGCTCCGCGCCCGCCTGCGCCATGCCTGAGCCGCTGCGCCGCCGCGTGCGCGCCGCGCTGCTGCGCGGGGCCAGCCGCTGCTCGGGCGGAGCGTTCGACCCGCTCCTGCGCGGTGCGTTGTCGTCGATGGTCTTCGCTCTGCGCGCGACGCGCTGGGAGCAGGCGATGGTCGACAACCTCGCGACGGCGTTCGGGGCGGAGCTGAGCGAGGACGAGCGCGTCGAGATCGCGCGCGGCGCTGCGACTCACACGGCCCGCTTGGTGCGCGAGTGGCTGTGGATGGCGCGCGCCGCGGAGTCGGAGCGCTGGCGGCGACGCGTCGAGGAGTGGATCGACGAGAACATCGAGTTCGACTCGAGTCTGGAGCTGCTGCGCGCGCGAGCGAGCGCCGGGCGCGGCGTGCTGATCGCCACGGCGCACCTGGGCAACTGGGAGCTGCTCGCAGCCGGTCTGCGCAGACGCGGCTTCGACGGCGCCGTGATCGGTCTGCGCAAGCGCAACGACTCGAGCGCGGAGTTCATCGCGCAGATGCGCTCTGCGTTGGGCGTGAAGAGCCTCTCGCAGGACGCTCCGCCTCGTGAAGCGCTGCGCGTGTTGCGCTCGGGAGGCGTGCTCGGAGTCGTGTGCGACCTGCACGCGCGCCGGCTCGACAACGTCGAGGTCCCGTTCTTCGCTCGCCCCGCCCCCACCATGACCGCCCCGGCGGCGCTGGCCCGCGCGAGCGGACTGCCGCTCACGCTCGCACGCTGCGTGCGCGTCGGCGAGCGCTACCGCATCAGCGTCGGGCCCGAACTCGAACTCGATCGCACGCTGGAGCGGCGCGAGGCGACGGCCGAGCTCTTGACGCGCATGAACGCGGAGTTCGAACGCTGGATCCGCGAGCAGCCCGCGCAGTGGGCCTGGTACCACGAGCGCTGGCCCCGCGCGGCGACGCCGCTGACTTGAATCCTGCGCCGGGGGCGCGGCTCAACCGTCGAGCGGGTGCTCCTTGATCCACTGCGCGATCACCGGATTGGCGGCGATCTGCGGCCACCAGTCCGGACGCGAGCTGCGGTAGCCGCGCAGGTGCTCATCGAGCCGCGGGATGTCGAGCAGGCGCTGCGCAGCGACTTGCTCCATCTCGTCGTCGCCCGAGTAGGTCGCCAGCATCAGGAGCCAGTTGACGGCCTTGCCGACCTGGTTGCGCTCGTACTCGAACTTGGCCTGTTGCGTGCGGTCCTCGTACCACTCCTTGCGCTCCTTCATCTTCTGATCGATGAGCGCGAGCGCCTTGGCGCGCTCGTCCGCGTCGGAGCTGTCGGCGAACTTCTGCAGCAACGCGAGGGCCTGGCGGTAGTCGCGCGGATTGGCCCAGGTGAGCGTCTCGACCTCGAACGCGATGTCGGCGTACGTGGGCGGCTTGGTCATGTCGACCATGACCGAGTAGCTGGCCTTCATGCGCTGCACCCAGTCGATCTGCGGGTGCTTGGGCCAGCGGCGCTCGAACTCGGCGATGCGCTTCATGAACACGCGCGCGGCCGGGCGGTCGATCTTGCCCTGCAGACGCGTCTGCTCGAAGTTCTTGAGCTGCGTGTCGAGGAACTTCGTGCCGGCTTCGTTCTCGACGGCCTCGTCGGCGAGCACCTTGGCCTGCGCGATCTGCGCGCGCAGGTCGGCGATCTTGCCCGCGAGCTCGGGCGAGAGGTCCGCGTCCTTCGGGATCTTGTCGAGGTCCGCCAGCGCCGGCGCCAGCATCCCGGACTTGTACATGTCGAGCGCGTGGAAGTACTGCGTCTGCGCCATCAGCGGCGCCGGCGTGGACTGCTCCGCGCCCTTCTTGAACAGGAAGAAGGCCACGATGCCCAGCGGCACGAGCAGCAGCAGCATGTGCGCGGGCTTGATGCCGTTCGACTTGTAGAGCTCGCGGTTCGAGCGCTGCCACTCCTGCTTCTCGACGGTCTTGGTCTTGACCGGCGCAGCGGCCTGCGCGCCCTCGGGCGGCTCGACCGTGAGCGTGGCCTCGCCGATCTTGATCGCGACGCCCGGCTGCACGATGGCGTCGTTCGTCAGCGAACGTCCGGCCAGCTTGGGCGGCAGCACGCCCGGCTTGGGCTTGATGGTGACGCGACCGCCCTGGATCACCAGCTCGGCGTGCAGCTCGGCCACGCCCGCGCCGGTCAGCTTGAGCGCGGCCTGCGGCCCGCTGCCGATGCTGATGACTCCGTCACCGACCTTGAACGCGCGGCGCTTGCCGCCCTCTTCGAGAATCAACTTCGTCATCGCTCAGCGGCCCCCAGAGTGGTGATTCCAGGGGTGATTCGGGACTTCCGTGGCAGAGGTCAGGAGTATCGACGGCGCGCGCGAGGCGCGGGGATTCCAGGCGAACTGGGCCGATCGGCGAGCCAGCGCGACGCCGCGCCGGTCGGCCGGACGTCCCGAACAGCGAGCGGAGTCTTCGAGTCGCCCCACTAGTTGTCGAGTTCCTTCTCGAAAGCGCGGTCGGCGCCGAAGTTCTGCGTCCAGTAGTTCGAGGCGAGCCCGCTGGCCATCTCGCGGTGCGAGGCCATCAACAAGTTGCGGTGGTGACCGCTCGACTGGCACCAGCCGTCGTGCGCCGCCTTGGGGTCCCC
This sequence comes from uncultured Planctomycetia bacterium, assembly GCA_938003765.1. Taxonomy (GTDB): domain Bacteria; phylum Planctomycetota; class UBA1135; order UBA1135; genus WYBT01. The sequence goes on along the minus strand of CALKYE010000001.1, from coordinate 16,583 downwards.
GCCGATCATGGCGCAGTTCTCGCTCACCCCGCTGTTGTACCCTGCGATGCGCGCGCGATCACTGGGCGTGCGCCGCTCGGGGTCCTTCTCGAAGTGCCCGAAGTCGCCGGTGTTCGCCATGTAGTCGCTGTGCATCTGCGCCGCGACCTGGATGCTCGAGTTCCAGGCCAGACTGCGGCGACCGAAGAGCGCGCGGTAGCGATTGGTGATGCGCACCTGCTCGCGCTCCGCGATGTCCGCCGTGCTGGGCGTCGAGTTGGAAGCCTTCTCGCGATCGAGCTGCGCCCACGCGCGCTCGTTGCGGGCCTCGACGGCGCGCGAGCGCGACAGGTCGCGTTGCTCGTCCATCGTCCAGGCGAACTGCGTCAGGTCGACGCTCTCGGCGCCGGGCGGGAGCGCCAGCACCCAGTCGGGCACGCTCTCGGGCAGCACGAACGGCGTGCGCACCGACTCGAAGGTCGCGCGGCACCACTCGAGCTCGTCGAGCGCGGCGACGAAGTCCTTGGGCAGCTTCACCGCCCGCGAACGCTCCCACACGGCGCGCAACGCTCCGACGGCCTCGTTCACGTCGCGCTGCGCGCGCGCGTAGTCCGATGCGGTGTTCGGCGGCTCCGGCGGGTTGTAGGGATAGAAGTAGACCTTCTCGTCGAAGATCAGCTCGAGCGCGCGACGGCGCGCGGCGTCGAGCTCCTCGCGCAGGCTCGCCACGGCGCGCAGTTGATCGAGCGCGCGGTGCTTGGCGACTTTGGTCACGGCCGCGACCGCGCGTGCGGAGAGCGCTGCGCGGACCGTGTCCGGCGACGCCCCCGCGGTCAGCGCTTCGAACGCGCGCGTGCGATCGAGCGCGTCGGCGCGCAGGAAACGACGCTCGAGTTCGGCGTCGGCCGCGGCGGCTTCATCGCGCGCCGCCGCTTCGACGCTGGACCACTTGCCCTGCGCGAGCAGGAAGCGTTGGGAAGAGCCCAGTCCGCCGCGCGAGCGCGAGACCATGCCCGCGGCGACCCCAGATTCGATCGTGCCGCGCTCCACCATGCGCGCCAGCTCCTCGGCCGCGGCGTCGCGATCCGCGCCGCCCATCGCCAAGGACTCGGCGATCGCGCCGCGGCGCGCGAGCGCGGAGATCGACTCGATGTTGACGACCACGCGCTGGAGCCGCTCGAAGCCGAGCGCGTTCCAGCCCAACTGCTCACCGTCGACGTCCCAGCCGGTCGCCTCGATGGCTTTCACGCCCCACTTGGAGAGCTTCGCCCCGTGCGAGGGCCAGGCCTCGAGCAACTCGCGCCGCAGCGTCAGTCGCGCGCGCAGGTCCTGCGCGAACTCGACGCAGTCGTCGCGCAGATCGCCGGCGAACAGCTTGCCGCTCGCCGCCAGGAGACAGCGCCGCGCGTACGCGAGCTCACCCGCATCCGCGCGCGTGCGCGCCAGCTCGATCAGCGCCTGCGCGTCGAGGTCCGGCGGCTCGGGCGCGGACTCCCACTGCGCGCCTTCCGCGGAGGGAGCCGACGCGAGCTCCGCCTCGGCGTCGTCTTCGAGCTCGAACGGCGTGAACGGCGTTTCGTCGGGCGCGACGTAGCTCCGCGCGCGCTCGTCGAGGTCGGCGAGCAACTCGGAGAGACGCTCGAACGACTTGGACGGCGGGAAGCGCTCCGAGTGCTTGGCGAGCCACGCGTGCGCTTCGCGCGCGGAGACTTCGCGCTCGATCTGGTGCGCCTGGGCGACCAGTTGATCGGCCTCGGCCTGTTGGCCCTCGCGCAGCGTCGCGCGCAGCTCCGAGAGGTTGCCCACGCGCTCGACGGGTTGGTCGACGAGCATCACCAGCAACTCGTCGGCACGCTGCCAATCCTTGGCCGCCAGCGCCGCGCGCACCTCCGCGCGCATGCGGGCGCCCAGCCCCTCGTCGAGCACCGGCGCCTTGGCCGTGGTCGGAGCATCGCCGCGTGCGCGCCGCACGGCGGAGGCCTGCGTGAAGCGCTCCGTCAGCTCGCTCAACGCCAGCTCGAGCCGCTGCCGCGAGCGCGCGTCCTTCTCACGTTCCCGCCAGGTCTTGAGCTGCTCGCGGATCTGGTTCTGCGTGAGTTCGCCGCTGCGGGCGAAGAGCTCGTCGATCTGCTCGCCCATGCGCGCCTCGCGCGCGCGGAGCTTGTCGATCTCGGCCAGCAGGTCGCGCGCCTCGGACGTTTCGAGGGCGCTCAGCTGGCGCTGGGCGAAGTCGAGGTCCCCGGCCGCGATCGACGCGCGCGCGCGGTCGAGCGTGTCCCGCTCGCCGCCGCACCCCGCCAGGAGAGCCATCGCCGCCACGCTGGCAGCGCTGGAGAACAGGGCGCCGCGGGCGGCCGCGCGCAGGAAACGAAGGCACCGATCGAGCATGGCGTGGGGTGGAGGCAAGGTGCGGCGCGGTTCGCCGGCGTCGCGGGTCGGCGCGACTGCACGCGGCTGCGCTGGTTTGCCCTGAGAGTACCCGCCCGTCCGCGAACGGTCACCACGGCGCGCGCGTCGGCCCAGCGTCGCGAGGGTGGAGGAGCGCATCGCAGCCCTCTAGGCTCACGCGCAGAGGACCGCTCCACCGACCCGTTGCGCCCCCAAGGACGCTCAGGACGCTTCGCTCGTGACCCCCAACTCCACTGCGCATCCGCTCGACGAGCTCGACGAGGGCTACGCCCAACTCCACACCGCCAAGGAGGACGCCTTCTGGCGCGCCAAGATGGGCCTGGGAGACGACGCGCTCGAGGCGCACGAGGAGCTCGAGCGGCGTGAGGTCGTGCTGCAACGCTTCCTCCAGGCGCCCGAGCAGCTCGCGCGCGCCAGAGAGCTGCTCGCAGCAGCACGCGACGAACGCGAGCGCGAGCGCGCGCAGGGCTGGGTGAAGACGTTCGAATCGCATGTGATCGACAGCGAGGCGGCGCGCGAGCTGGCCGAGCAGATCACCGCGAGCGAGGCGCGCCTCGAGCACGCGCGCGGCGAGATGGAGCTGGGCTATCGCGAGTCCTCGGGCGCGTTCGTGCGCGCCAGCAGCGTCAAGCTCTCGAGCCTGCTGCGCTCGTCGCCCGACGAGTCCACGCGACGCGCGGCGTGGGACGGACTGCGCTCGATCGAGCCGTTCGTGATCGAGGCGGGTTTCCTCGACCTCGTGCGCCAGCGCAATCGACTGGGGCGCATGCTCGGCGCGGAGGACTACTACGACTGGAAGACACGCCGCGTGGAGGGCCTGACCAAGGCGCAGGTGTTCGCCTGGCTCGACGACCTCGAGCTGCGCACGCGCGACGCAGCGCAACGCGCGGTGGATCAAGCGCGCGCCCAGCACGGCGCCGCGCTCACGCCGTGGAACTTCTCGTGGCTCGTGGCCGGCGACGTCACGCGCGAGCTCGATCCGTACTTCCCCTTCCGCACTGCGATCGATCGCTGGGGCCGCTGCTTCGCGGGCATGGGCGTGCGCTACCGCGGCGCCGAGCTCGTGCTCGACCTGGTCGACCGGCGCGGCAAGTACGAGAACGGCTTCATGCACGGACCGGTCGTGGCCTGGCGGCGGCGCGACGAGCTGATCCCCGCGCGCATCCACTTCACGGCCAACGCCATCCCCGGCATGGTCGGTTCCGGCCATCGCGCCATGGCGACGTTGTTCCACGAAGGCGGCCACGCGGCGCACTTCGCGAACATCGACATGCCCAGCCCGTGCTTCGGCCAGGAGTTCGCTCCGACGTCCGTGGCCTTCAGCGAGACGCAGAGCATGTTCTTCGACGCGCTGCTCGACGACGCCGACTGGCAGTCGCGCTACGCGCTCGACGTCCACGGTCGCCCCGCGCCGTTGGAGCTGATCGAGCGCGCCATCGACGCGCACCAGCCCTTCGCCGCGTGGAACGTGCGCGCGATGCTCGCGGTGTGCTACGGCGAGAAGGCCTTGTACGAGCTGCCGGACGATCAGCTCACGCCCGCTCGAGCGTTGGAAGTGCTGCGCGAGATCGAGCGCAAGCTGCTCTTGCTCGACGACGGCGCGCCGCGCCCGATCCTGGCCGTGCCGCATCTGTTGAGCGGCGACTCGAGCGCCTACTACCACGGCTACGTGCTGGCCGAGATGGCCGTGCACCAGACGCGCGAGCACTTCCTCGCGCGCGACGGCCACCTGGTCGACAACCCGCGCATCGGACCCGAGCTGGCGGCGCAGTGGTGGCGCCCCGGCAACAGCGTGAGCTTCGGTGAGTTCGTGCTGCGGCTCACCGGTCGCGAGTTGAGCGCGAGCGCCATGGCCACCAGCGTCAACCGCAGCGCGGCAGAGGCGCGCGTCGAGGCCCGCGAGAGCATTGCGCGGCTCGAACGAGTTCCGCGCCCCACCGGCAAGATCGAACTCGACGCGCACATCCGCGTCGCGCACGGACGCGAGACGGTGGCTGAGCTGCGCGGCGACTTCGACGCCTTCAGCGCGGAGTTCGCGCGGTGGATCGATGGCCAGTCCGTCGGCGCCTGAACGCTCGCGCGGCGCGCGTCTCGCTCCGCTCGCGGCGGCGTTGATCGGCCTGTGCGCCGGTCTCCACTACGCTCGGCTGGGCTACATGCCGCTCGATCAGTCGATCGCCTTCGACGGCGGTTGGCGCGTGCTCTGCGGCCAGGTTCCGCTGCGCGACTACCTGGCGCCCAACGGCTTTCCGATGCACGCCTTCCAGGCGCTGTGCTTCGCGCTCCTGGGCGTGAACTGGCTGGCGCTGTGCGTGCACGCCGCGCTGGTCAATGCAGCGGCATGCGCGCTGACGCACGTGCTGCTGACGCGCGCGGGACTGCGGCCGCTCAGCGCGCTGCTGTTCTCCGCGGCGACCGCGCTGGTGTTCTCGCCGCCGTTCGGCACGCCGTACATGGAGACCCACGCGTTCCTGTTCTGCCTCGCCGCGCTCGCGGCGGCGTGGAGCGCGAGCACGGGGCGCACGGAGTTCGAACGACGACTCGCGAGCGCGGCGCTCGGCCCGCTGCTCGCGCTGGCGTACCTCGACAAGCAGATCCCGTCGGTGTTCTTCCTCCCGCTGTGCCTGGCGTTCAGCGCCTTCGCGCCGAGCGGTCGCTGGCGCACGCTGGCGCGCATGGGACTCTCGCTCGCGCTCACGGCGCTGGCGTTGCTCGCGGGCGCGTGGCTGCTCGGCATCGAGTGGGAAACGGCCGATGTGTTCCTGCGCCAACTCCCGGCCGAGGAGGGCGCGCGCCGCATCGACTACGTGCCCGACCTCGCGAGCCTGCTGCGACGCTTCGAGGAGACGCGGGCGCAACTCGGCCTGTGGTCGATCGCGCTGATCCACCTCGTCGGCGTTCCAGCGCTCGTCGCTGCGCTCGCGTTCGCGCGACGTTGGTGGGGTCGGCCGGAGTGGCCGTGGGCTCTGCCCCTGGGCGCCGCGGCGCTCGCGCAACTGACGCTGCTCGTGTGCCTGGGCTTCATCGCGCTCACGAGCAACGACAAGGAGCTCGGCGTGCCGCTGGTGTTCCTCGCGCTCGGGCTCGTCGCCGCCGCGCTCCAGAGCGCGGGACGTGCGCTGGGTCCGCGCGGAGAGCCCCTGGGTCGCGTCGCAGTGCTCGCGCTCGCCGCCGTCGCCGCGCGCGACGCGTGGCACTTCGACCGCACGGTGAACGCGACGCGCAAGGTCAACGACATCGCGCTGGACGCGGACTCGGCCGAACTCGCCTCCGCAGCGTTGCCGGACGCGCTTCGGCCGCTGCGCTGGGCGACGCCACGGCTGGTGACCTACGGCGCAGGCGACGTGCGCGAGCTGTGCGCCTACTTGCGCGAGCGCGAGGGCGGCATGTTCCTCGTCGGCGATGCGTCCGTGCTCTACGGACTCGCGGGGAAGCCGTCGGTGTTCCCCTCGCTGTGGTTCCACCCCGGACTCACGTTTCCCCTGCCCGGCGACCCGCGCTTCGAAGCCTTCGAGGCGCGGCTGCTCGAGCGTCTGGAGCGCTTCGACGTGCGCACGGTCGTGATCGAGCCGCGCGTTTGGATCGGCTACCGCGCTCCGCCGGGCGAGACGCCCAAGGCGCGCTACGTGACGCTCGAGACGTTCCCGCGGGTCGCGCGACTCGTCAGCGAGCGTCTCGCGAGCGAGCGCTCGTTCGGTCCGATTCGCGTGCTCGAGCTGCGCTGAGCGGCGCGTCGCGCAACGGGAAGATGCCGTAGGAGTGCGCGAGGCTGGGCTTGCGGCCCAGCGCGAACACGGCGTGCCAGCACACGTCGTCCGGTCCGTGCGACGGGAGCAGGATCGAATCGCCCGCGCGCAGCACGTAGAGCTCGCCCGCGTTCGACAGGCGCCGGCTGAAGGCGGCCGTGGCGTTCAACAACTTGCCCAGCAGCGGATCAGAAGTCTCGTCGAGCGCGCGCAACGCTCGTCGCGCGTCGCCTGCGCGGCGAGCGAGCGCCGAGGAGCGAGCCTTGCTCGACACGTGCGCGGCGACGTGGGCCGCCAGGCGCCGTTTGGGCAGCGCGAACCACGCCGTCGAACCTTCGAGCTGCGTGTAGACGACACCGAGCTGCCTCGGCTCGTCGTCGTGGTGGAAGGTCGCGCCGCCGCCGGGCGCGTTGCTGTAGACGATGCGCTCCGACAGGCGCGTGCGGCGACCCAGGAGCGTGTCGATGCGCTCGCGCAGCTCGGCGCACTCGCTCACGACGTCGCACTCGGGGAACAGCGCCTGCGCGAAGCGATCGGACCAGCTCGCGCGGCGCGTTTCTTTCTGCCAGTCGAGCAGCGCTTCGGCGCCGAAGGAGAAGCGCACGCGCAAGCTCGCGTCGCGCTCGTCGTGCGCGATCCACGACAGCTTGGCGTACAGGTCGCGCGCGACGACGCGGCCGGAGGGCGAGAGCGCGTCGACGAAGAGCTTCTCGATCTCGCGCGTGTCGCCCAGATCGATCGTGACGCCCGCGGGACGGAACGAGGCCCGCGCCAGGCGGCGCGCCGCGAGCGATTCGAGGCTGGCGCCCGAACGCACGGCGTCGAACAACTTCAGCGCGCGCTCGATGTCGCGTGCGCGCCGGCGCACGCCCGCCAGCGCTACGCCGCGGAGCACGATCGGCTCGTCGGCGGCCCAGCGTCCCTCGTGCTCGTCGAGCGGCGTCGAGGCGCGGCGCTGCGCCACGTGCTCGCCGTGGTCGACGCCGCGACGTCTCAGGCGGATCTTCGACGCGCGGAGCTGTGCAACCATGGGCGCGGGCGAAAGATAGCGGCTCGCGCGGCTATCCTCGACCCCCATGGCCTTCGTCGACACGCGCAGCGCGGCGCGCTTTGCCGCAGACAAGCTCTCCAAGGTCGGTCTGTTCGAGACCGAGCACATGTTCTGCGACCTGTACTGCCTCGAGCCGGGGCAGGCGCAGAAGCTCCACGCTCACGCGGACGCGACGAAGTTCTACTTCGTGCTCGAAGGGCGCGTGCGAGCGCGCATCGGCGACGACGAGCGCGAACTGGCGGCCGGCGAACTCGCCTGGTCCGCGCCGGGCGAGCCCCACGGCGTCGAGAACCACGGCAGCGCGCGCGCGGTGCTGCTGGTCGTCATGGGGCCGAACCCCAACGCGCGCTGAGCGCAGATTGGGCCCAAAACAGCGGCGCGCCGCCGTCCGCTGGGACGACGGCGCGCCACGAGGAATCGTCAGGCTCGGATCAGGGAGCGGTCACCCACTCCAGGCCGTCCGAGAGGTTGGTGGTGCCGGGCGCCGCGGGGTCGCGGAACCAGGCCTGACCATTCACGGTCGCGCCAGCGAGGAACGGCTGGCCGAGCGAGCCGGGGTGCGACGCGAGGTAGGCGAGCCAGTCCTCGGCGAAGGCGCCCGTGCAGGTCCCGAAGGTCCCGCCCGAGTTCTGGGTGCCCATGCGCTGCACCGGCGACTTGACGCACAGCGTGCTCGTGCTGCCCGGCGCCCAGGTCGACGACGCGCGGCCGTTGACGCCGTAGAACGTCAGGCCCGCGCGCTGACCTTCGACCGCGGAGACGGTGAGCGTGAAGCCCGAAGCGGAGCTGATGCTCGGCGTCCCGATGAATCCGATCGCCGGGTTGCAGCCGTTGCTGGTCGTGCTCGTCGTGCAGTACGCGACCGGACCGGGGGCCGTCGAGGTGAAGCTCTTGATGGCGGACACTCCCACGTTTCCGCGACGATCCGTGGCGCGCACGCGGTACTCGACCGTGCCGACCAGGTTCCCGGGCATGAGCCCGCGCCAGATCTGGCCCTGGCTCGACACCATCGCGACCTGCGTGAACGACACGGCGGGAACGACGCGGTATTCGAGCTGGATGTCGATGTACCAGGTCTCGTAGTACGACGCGTTGTCGTACACCTGCACGCGCACCATGGTCGGACTCGCGCCGGGCGTGCGGTTGGGCGCCTGCTCGAGGTTCGCCGGCCGCGGCGCGTGCGTGTCCGCGACGTTGGTGTTGTTGGTGAGGTAGTACTGCGCCGCGTTCACGTCGTTGGCGACGATCACGTCGGTGTCGCCGTCGGCGTCGAGGTCGGCGCAATCGGCGTCGAGCGCGACGCGGTTCAGCGTCGGGAGCTGCGTCGACGTGACGTTGGTGAAGGAGAAGTTCCCCACGCCCGTGAAGTTGTTGCGGTACAGCTTGTCCTGACCCGAGAAGTTCGCCACGAACAGGTCGAGGTCGCCGTCGTTGTCGTAGTCGAGGAAGTCGCCTTCGTTGTCATCGGCGCCCGAGCCCGACAGCACGGTGAGGTTCGAGAACGTGCCCGCGCCGTCGTTGCGCAGCGTGATGTCATCGAACGCGAAGCCCGCCTGCCAGTTGAGGCCGTACAGGTCGAGGTCGTTGTCGTTGTCGCAGTCGCCCATCTCCTGCTCGTAGTGGCCGTCGCCCGTCGACCAGCCGGCCGGGAAGGCCGCCGTCGTGATGTCCGTGAAGCTCGTCAGGACACCTCCGTTCTGAACCAGTCGATTGCGGAACATGCGCGGCAGCTCCTGGCGCGCGCCGTGCAGGATGTCGAGGTCGAGGTCGCCGTCGATGTCCATCACGTCGATGTCGAGCGCCGAGCTGGCGACGTCCGACTGCGTTCCCGTGTTGTTGTTCGTGTTGGACTGCTGCGTGCCCTGCGACCACAGCGCCGGATTGCCATTCGCGATGTTCTGCGCCGTCAGGCGGAAGCCCGAGGGGTTGAACTCTTGGAACTGGCCGACGCCGTTGTTGAGGAACAAACGGGTCGGCACGTTGCCGCCGAAGGCGCCGCCGTAGCTGGAGTGGACGAGGTCGAGGTCGCCGTCGTTGTCCAGGTCGCCGAAGTCGCAGTCGCAGGAGAAGTCGATGAAGCCGTTGCCGAGCAGCTGCCCAGCAGCGATGGAGGTGGGCGCACTGTTGAGCCCGACCCAGCGCGTGGAACTCTCGTCGACGTAGAAGCCCATCACTCCCGCCTGCGCGCCACCCATGTTCACCCACCAGCGATTCGACTGGTTGGCGAGCGCCGAAGTGTTCGAGACGTAGATGTCGAAGTCGCCGTCGTGATCGATGTCCGCGAACTCGATGTCGCGGCTCTGATCGAGCACCGCCGGGAACTGGGTCGCCGTGCGATCGACGAAGAAGCCGATCGTGCCGCCGACTTCGAAACCGCGGTTGATCCAGATGTTGTTCTGGTCGTCGCCCTGGTCACCGCCCTGGGCGAGGATCATGTCGAAGTCGCCGTCGCCGTCGAGGTCGGCGAAGTCCACGTTCTCGGTGAACCCGCCGGTTCCCGGGATCTTCGCGGGCGTGAGGCCGAAGGCCTGGGCGGACGCAGTTTGGGAGAGGCCTGCCACGCCGGCGGATCCGACGAGCAAGCCAACGAAGAACCGTCTTGCCATGTTGCTGCGCTTGGGGTTGAGGGCCGTTGCGGCGCTCCGCGCCGAGTGGAGTTCGGCGCGGACAAACTCGCCCCACCGCGCGCCGAGAGGCTCGCAGCTGCGTGTCCGCCGCAGGATCTTGCGCGAGGAACTATACCCGTCGGGCTGCGTTGCCGCGCGCGCTTTGGACAGATCGCCCGCGCTCGAATCGCGACGTCGATTCGCTCTTGTCGCAGCTCATAGCGAAGAATTTGCACGGAGCGCCAACTGGAACGGAACTCGATCCGAGCGGCGTTCGTCGCGCGGCGCGCAACATCGAGCGCAGAGCGATCAGCGCGTGCGCGCGGACAGCGCTCCGAGCAGCGCGCCCTGCAGCGCCGGGTCGGCCGCGCCGACGCGACCGGCAAGTCGGTCGACCTCCGAAGCCCCGCCCCATTCGCCCAAGGCGAATCCGACGCGCCGCAGGTCGCGTTCGGTGACCCCCGCGGGCGGTCGCGTGAGTTCGGCGCGCAAGGCGTCGATTCCGCCCTGCGCGACGAGCAGCGCCGCCGCGAGCACGCTGCGGTTCCAAGGCTCGCTCCACAGCGCCGCGCGCAACAACGGCAGCACCGCCGCATCGCGCGCGACGATCAATGCCAGCGCGAGTTCCACGTCCACTTCGAGATCGTCGCCGAGCGGGAACAGTTCGCGCACGAGCTCGAGGTCGCCGAGGCCGTACCCGTGAGCCAGCGCCGCGATCGCGCGCGCTCCATCGACTCCGCTGGGACGTTCGTCGCGCAGACGATCTCGCAGCGCGGCGCGAGAACGAGCATCTCCGTGCGAGGCGAGTTCTGCATCCACGCGCAGCCGCAGTTCGTCCGAGGCTCTCACGCGTGCGATCGCCAGCAGGTCGCGCACGCGACGGTCGGCGCTCGCGGCGTTCAACGCCTCGACCAGTTGCGCCGCTTCGCGCGACAACGGGGTCAGTCGCTCGACGTCCGCAGCCGGGCGCGCCGCGGGTCGCTCGTTCGACGCGCCTTCTCCGCCCGGGCGTTCGGCCGCCTTGGCGTCGCGCGCCTCGCCACCCTCGCGTCGTGCTCCTCGGCCGCCGCCGCGAGCCGCCGGTTTGCTCGACGCATTCGCGCGTTGTTCCTTGGCGAGTTGCTCCGCGAGCCAGCGCGTGGTCTTGTCGATCTCGAGGCTCTCGCGCAGCACTCCCGCTGCGCTCTCGCTGCCCAGTCGGAACTGCGACACGAGCACCGCCGCGCGAACGGACGCGTCGTCGTCGCGCGCCATGCCGTCCAGCAGCGGCAGCGCGGAGTCCGCGGGCGCGAACGCCAACGCTCGCGCCGCAGCCGCTCGCACCGCGGCGTCGGAGCTGCGCGACGCGAGCTCCACCAGATCCAACGCGCCGGGCGCATGCGCCCGCGCGAGCAGCTCCATCGCGGCAGTGCGCGACTGCGGCTCGAACCACGCGCGCCGCAGGATCGGCTGACAGACCGTTTCCAGACGCGCCTGACCGATCTCGTCGACCAGCGTGACCCACTCGCGCTCGTCGACGGGCTTGAACAGCTCGTCCTCGAGCATGCGCGACAGCTCGGTCGGCATCGCGCGAACGACGCCGCGCAAACGCTCGGGCACGCCGCCCGCGAGCGTCACCTCGAGGTAGTGATCCTTGATGCCCGCGCGCGGCAACTCGGCGGCGGCGCGGTACACGACGCGCGAGAGCAGCCGCTGGTTGCGCGAGAGATCGTCGACGAGCAGCGTGGTCCAGGCCTGTTCGTCGACCAGTCCGAAGCGCCGCGCCGCCTCGAAGCGCAGCTCCAGGAAGCCGTGCGCGACATCTGATTCGACCGGCGGATCGAGCGCGAACCCCAGCGCGTCTCGCGCCGAAGCCTGGAGCGGATGCGCGCCCTGCGAAGCGAGCTCTTCGACGATCGCTCGAGCCGCGGGCGCGCCGTGGCGCACCAGAGCGAACAGCGCGTAGTCCGCGAGCGCGGCGCGTTTGGTGGCGAGCTCGCGCAGGAGCTCGATGTCCGCGGCGCGCAGCTCTCCGAGCGCGAGGATCGCGGCCTGGCGGAGCGGCAACGGGCCCTCGCGAGCGTAGGACTCCAGCCGCGCACGTTCGGTCCCGACGCGCGCGCAACCCAGCGCCATCAGCGCCGCCGCCTGGCCCGACTCGCTCGGCGCGAGACGGTCGAATTCACGCAGCGCCGCGGCGTGCGTGCGCGGACCGAAGCTGACTCGCGCATCGCGATCGAGGCGCGCGGCGAAGTCCGTCACGGACTGCAACTGCGCGTACGTCGCCTCATCCGCGGCCGCCGCGCGTTCTTGCGCTCGAGGAGCGCGCACGCGCTCGAGCTCACGCTCGGAAGCGGCCTCGCGCGGGCGCGCGGACTCCTGCGCGGCGGGCGCTTCCGCGGTGGCCGGCGAAACCTGGGCCGGCGCCAGCGAGGACGACACTCCGACGAACAGCGTGGCGATCAAGACCGACTTCATGGCGCTCAGCACCGCGCTTTTCGGCGGCTGCGTGCTGCATGCTGCACAAACGCCGCGCGAAAGTCGCGCCCGCGCCAGCCGCCTCGAGTCGCCGCGGCGTGAACCGCCCCACCCTTGCGCGCCGACGCCCGCCCGCGCGTCGGCTCAGTGCTTCTCGCCCATGTAGCCGAGCTTGACCAGCTCGGCCTCGAGAGCCTTGAGCTCCGCGTCGCTCAGCTCGGGCAGTGCGGCCGCGCCCTTGTTCCGCGCGGCGCCGCGGGCGAGCTCGCGTTGCAGGCGCCCCATCAAGGTCGCCGCCTCCTTGGCGCGCGCGCCGATCACGTTGCGCGACTCGTGCGGATCGGCGGCGAGGTCGTACAGCTCGTGCTGGCCGTCGCTCGAGCGGATCAACTTGAAGTTTTCGACGTAGAGCACGTCGCGCTCGCGCTGGAAGCGTCCCTTCCAGCTCGCCTTGAGGTCACGATCGCGCGCGTAGCGAGCTTGCGCGAAGTGTCCCGGGGCGCCGCGGGCGCCGGCGAAGGCGTCACGGCTCGGTCGCGCCGCAGGACAGGCCTCGTCGAGCGTCAATCCCGCGACGTCGGCGAGCGAGATCGGCGTCTCGATCACGCGCCCCGCGCGCTGGCCCGGTCGCTTGACGATGAGCGGCACGCGCAGCGCCTCTTCGTAGACGTCCTTGGAGTGCTCGACCAGGTCGTGCTCGCCGAAGTACTCGCCGTGATCGGCCGTCACGATGATCAGCGCATCGTCGTACAGGCCCTTCTCGCGCAGGCCCTCGAACAGCTCGGCGAGGCCGGCGTCCAGGTTGGCCAGCGCGAGGTCGTAGTTGTCCACGACGCGCTGCACCATCTCGGGCGGCGGCGGCTCCTCGCGCTCGAACACGTGCAGGTAGAGCGCCTCCAGCGAGGCCACCGCGTCGGGTTCTCCGGACGCTGGCGGCGCGGGCAGTTGAGCAGCGCGCTCGGGCGGCAACGGCGTCGTGTTGTACGGCCGGTGCGCATCCATGTAGTTCATGAACAGGAGCCACGGCCGGTCGCCGGCGCGCGCGCCGAGCCACTCCAGCGCGAGCTCGCTCATGCGCGGCGCCGGGAAGCGCTCGTTCATGAAGTGCGCGAAGCCCTGGTCGAGCCCCATGCGCGGGTTGACGTAGCCCCGGTTGGCGACGAACGCGCCGGTGTCGTAGCCGGCGGCGGCGAGCGCCTCCGCCAAGGTGAGTTCGTCGGGCCGCAGCGGAGCGGCGTCGGCGATCGCGCCGCCGGGCAGCTTCAGCGCGTCGGCGCCGTGCAGGTAGGCGGGCTTGCCGGTGAAGAGCGAGGCGTGGCTGGGCAGCGTCCAGGGCGCCGTCGAGCGCGCGGTGGCGTAGCGGTCGGCGCCGGCGGCGAGCTGGTCGAGCGCGGGCGTGGTCGGGCGCGCGTAGCCGTAGCACGAGAGGTGGTCCGCCCGCACCGTGTCCATGACGATCAGGACCACGTTGCGCGCGGGGCGCTCCGAGCCGCAGCTCGCGCACAGCACGGCCGCCAGCCCCCCCGCCAGTGCGATCCCGAGCGCGCGCCAGGTCCTCGATCGCTCGCTTGCTCCGAACGTCATCAGTCTTCCGAGCCTAGCACGGCCTCCGCTGCACTCGCTCGCGCGGGATGCTGCCGTCGGGCGCGGCGCGTCGATACGATGAGCGACGCTCCCACGCGCTCCCACAGCGCCTCTTCAGCCCCGCGTCCGGGGCGTCCGACAACCTCCCCTTGCGCGGCCGCAGACGGTCCCCAGCGCCGCCCCCCATGCCCCAGGCCGCCCGCCCCACCCCCCGTGTCGTCGATGCCCTGCGCAGCGGCGAGCGCGTGCTCGTGATCGGCGGAGGACCGGCCGGACTGACCGCGGCCTACCTGCTCGTGAAGGCCGGCGCGCGCGTGACCGTGCTCGAGGGCACGCAGATGCTCGGCGGCATCTCGCAGACCGCGCAGTACAAGGGCTACCGCTTCGACATCGGCGGGCACCGCTTCTTCACCAAGGTCGAGCCCGTCGAACGCCTGTGGCACGAGATCCTCGGGGACGAGTTCATCTCGGTGCCGCGCATGTCGCGCATCCACTACCGCGGCAAGTACTTCGACTACCCGCTCAAGGCCTGGAACGCGCTCTCGGGACTCGGACTGTGGCAGTCGGCGATGGTCGTCGCGAGCTACGCGCGCGCGAAGATCTGGCCCAACCCGGTCGAGGAGAACTTCGAGCAGTGGGTCTCCAATCGCTTCGGCAAGCGCCTGTTCAACATCTTCTTCAAGACCTACACGGAGAAGGTCTGGGGCATCCCGTGCACCGAGATCCGCGCGGAGTGGGCGGCGCAGCGCATCCAGAACCTCTCGCTCGCCAAGGCGATCATCAACGCGGCCTCGATCCAGCGCCGCTCGACCTCGATCAAGAGCCTGATCAACGAGTTCCAGTACCCTCGCCTGGGGCCCGGACAGATGTGGGAGATGTGCGCCGAGCGCGTGCGCGCGCTGGGCGGTGAGGTGCTGCTCGAGCACAAGGTCAAGCACATCGAGACGCGCGGGTCGCGCGCCGTGGCGGTGCGCTGCACGACGCCCGAGGGCGAGAAGCGCTTCGAAGCCGACCACGTGATCTCGACCATGCCGGTCCGCTCGCTCGTGCGCGCGCTCGACCCCGCGACGCCGCAGGCCGTGCGCGACGCGGCGGAGGGCCTCAAGTACCGCGACTTCCTGGTCGTCGCGCTGATCCTCGAGCAGGAGAACCTGTTCCCCGACAACTGGATCTACATCCACACGCCGGGCGTGAAGGTCGGGCGCATCCAGAACTTCAACAACTGGTCGAAGGCCATGGTCCCGGAAGCCGGACGCACGTGCCTGGGCCTGGAGTACTTCTGCTTCGAAGGCGACGGGCTGTGGACTTCGAGCGACGCGGACCTGGTGGCGCTCGCGACCAAGGAGCTCGGACAGCTCGGCCTCGCCGATCCCAAGCTCGTGGTCGACGGAACCGTCGTGCGCATGCCCAAGGCGTACCCGATCTACGACTCGGTGTACCGCCAGCACCTCGACACGGTGCGCGCGCACATCGACGGCCTCACGAACCTGCACCCGGTGGGTCGCAACGGGATGCACAAGTACAACAACCAGGACCACTCGATGCTCACCGCGATGATGAGCGTGTGGAACATGCAGGGCGCGTCCCACGACGTGTGGGAAGTCAACACCGACTACGAGTACCACGAAGAGCAGCGGCTCGAGTCGCCGAAGAACGCGGCGCAGCCGGTCGGCTAGCACGCGCATGGCGGCCCAGTCGGAATCGGTTTCGGCGCAGGCCAGCGCCTACGTTCGCAGCTTCAATCGCTTCGAGCTGAAGTACCTCGCGCCGATCGAGCAGGCGCGCGCGTTCGCCGAGGAGCTGGCGCTGCACGCGCGCCCCGATCCGCACTCGGGGCTCGCGGGTTATCCGGTCTACTCGCTGTACTGGGATTCCCCCGAGCTCACGTTCTTCTGGGAGAAGCTCGACGGCGAGAAGCTGCGACGCAAGCTGCGCTTCCGCCGCTACGAGGGGCGCGACGAGGTGTTCGTCGAGATCAAGCAGCGCACGGACCGCACGGTGCAGAAGCGCCGCACGCGCCTGCCGCTCGCCGAAGCGCTGGCGCTGTTCGACCGCGGCGCGCTCGATGTCGAGCGCGAGAGCCGCGTCGATGACGCCGTGCTCAAGGAGGCGCTCGTGCTGGCGCGGATGCACCGCCTCGCGCCCGCAGCCGCCGTGCGCTACCAACGCCAGGCGTGGTTCGCGACCTTCGAGCCCGACCTGCGCGTCACGTTCGACACGCGACTGCAGTACGACGCGCGCGAGCTCGACCTCGCCCAGCCCTTCCGCACGGGCGCGTACCTGCTCGCGCCGGAGTGGTGCGTGCTCGAAATCAAGTACAACGACCGCGTCCCGCAGTGGCTGCTCGCGCTGGTGCGCCGCCACGGGCTGGACGTCGTGCGCTTCTCGAAATACTGCGCAGCGATCGACCTGGCGCGTTTCCAAGGACGCCACGGCCTGACTCGACTCGGCGCCTAGGAGAACCCTATCCACATGGACTTCAACGAGTGGTTCCGCGGAGCCTCCGCCGTCGGCGGCGACATCAGCGTCTGGCAGACCCTCACGGCGCTGGCCGTGAGCTTCTTCCTCTCGCTGGTGCTCGCGTACGTCTACCGCCAGACGCACCGCGGCGTGAGTTACTCGGTCTCGTTCGTGCACTCGATGGTGCTGATGGCGATCACGGTCTCGCTGATCATGATCGTGATCGGCTCGAACGTCGCGCGCGCCTTCAGCCTCGTCGGCGCGCTCTCGATCATCCGCTTCCGCACGGCG